>JAMPAL010000057.1 GCA_023667245.1 Anaeroplasma bactoclasticum | reverse complement strand
TGTTGCATTGGAAATGCGGTATACCATAATGGATGCTGTTCCATCATTTACTAAGATAGAGAAATTATTGTACTGACTACTCAATACTGAAATAGCTGTAATTGTACCCGTAAATACTGCAGTTTCATTGGTCGTTTCTTTTACTTCTTGAATAGTATATTCTCTTAATTTTGCTTTTACTACAAGATTACGCTTTGTTTCGCTTTCAATTGTAGTGATGAATTCATCATTTTCATCATACCAGCCTTCAAAAATATATCCGCTAGATAGAATTGGATTTTGAAGTACAATTGAACCTGATTCAACAGTGTATTCGGTTGGATTATTGGCATTGTCGCCATCATTTAAACCAGCATATTGAATAGTATAGGTAAGCAATTGATATTTCGCTTTTAATGTAAGATTACCTACTGTACCAGTTTCAATTGTAGTAACTAATTCACCATTTTCATCAAACCAACCAAGGAATGTATAACCTTGTTTACTTGTTGCTGGTAATTCAATCAAATCAGATTCTACTGTAAATGTAATATTTTCAACATCTCTACCACCATCAGCATCTAGCAAAATCTCATATGTTATAACTTCCCATTTTGCAGTAAGAGTTAGATTACCAGTTGATCCCTTTTCAATAACTGTTACTTGTTCATTATTCTCATTAAACCAGCCTAGGAAAGTATAACCCTCTTTCAAGCCTTTTGGTAACTCAATTTGGTCAACTGGACTATAATTCGTAAGAACATCTTGTTTTAACTCAATAGTTGTATTAGTAGCATCTATGGCAGTCCATTTACTTGAAAGTGATCCGTATGTTGCACTATATGTTGAAATCCACATATCATTATTAATTCCTAATAAATATAGTGCAACATTTTGTGTAGCATATCCACTATAACTTGTTCCAGAAATAATATTATCAATATATTGTGTATCTTTTCCTTGTGCCTTTGAAAGAACTTTTATTTCATCCCATATCCATAACCATTTTGAACGCATTTGCTCATTCTTCCAAAAAGCTGTCTTTTGACCATCTTTCCAATATCCTGCTACTGTTGTGTATGATGCGTTTGCAAAATTATTAAAGTCCTGTAAGAAAGCTGCTGCTGCCTCTTCACGATTACGATAAATGTAGGTATCAAATTCTCCTCCATCTAAATCAAAATCTATAGTATACTTTGATAAATCCCACTTTGCTACTAGGGTTATATTTCCTGTGGAACCTGCCTTAATTTCAGTTACTTGCTCATTATTTTCATTCAACCAGCCTAAGAACGTATACCCCTCTTTTGCTGCTAGTGGTAATTGAAAACTATCTTTTATTGTATAGGCTGTAACAATTTCCCCCTTCAACTCAATAGTTGTATTAGTAGCATCTATGGCAGTCCATTTACTTGAAAGTGATCCGTATGTTGCACTATATGTTGAAATCCACATATCATTATTAATTCCTAATAAATATAGTGCAACATTTTGTGTAGCATATCCACTATAACTTGTTCCAGAAATAATATTATCAATATATTGTGTATCTTTTCCTTGTGCCTTTGAAAGAACTTTTATTTCATCCCATATCCATAACCATTTTGAACGCATTTGCTCATTCTTCCAAAAAGCTGTCTTTTGACCATCTTTCCAATATCCTGCTACTGTTGTGTATGATGCGTTTGCAAAATTATTAAAGTCCTGTAAGAAAGCTGCTGCTGCCTCTTCACGATTACGATAAATGTAGGTATCAAATTCTCCTCCATCTAAATCAAAATCTATAGTATACTTTGATAAATCCCACTTTGCTACTAGGGTTATATTTCCTGTGGAACCTGTCTTAATTTCAGTTACTTGCTCATTATTTTCATTCAACCAGCCTAGGAAAGTATAGCCAGTCTTCTCAGGGGTAGCAAATGTGATATCCTTTGATTCAATGGTATATTCAATTGAATCTACACTAGATCCTTCATTACTATCAAAAGTTACCGTATATGTATCTGCTTCCCAGTTTGCTACTAGGGTTATATTTCCTATGGAACCAGTCTTAATTTCAGTTACTTGCTCATTATTTTCGTTCAACCAGCCTAGGAAAGTATAGCCTACTTTTGTAGGGGCTAATAAAAGGATATCATTCGTCTCAACATTATATTTTGATGGATTATCTTCTTGATTTATCCCACCATTCAATACATATTCAATTGCATAATCAATTGCTACATAATATGCGGTGAGTTCAATATTGCCAGTCGTACCAGCAGGAATCTCAGTTACTTGATGATTTTCAGAGTCAAACCATCCGATAAAATGATAATTTGCTTTGGCTGCGTCCGATAAAACAATTGTTTCAGATTCAATCGTATAATAATTTTGATTAGTTGTCATTCCGCCATCTAAGTCATATGTAATTGTATATTCAATTGGCGTATATTTTGCAGTTAATGTTTGATTTCCGATAGTGCCTTTTTGAATAGTCTCTACTTTAATATCCCCAATATACCATCCGTCAAATGTGTAATATGATTTTGTGGCAGGGAAAAGTGTAATTGTATCTGTTTCAATATTATAAACTAATGGGTTATCAGAGTGATTTGTGCCACCATTTAGATTATATTCAATGGTATAATCTATCTTTTCCCATTTCGCAAACAATTGAATTTGTTCATTTTCCATTTGTTCAATTATTGTAATGGGTTGATTAATAAATTCAGCATTGTCATACCAACCTACAAAATCATATCCGGCCTTAGTTGGCTCATAAAGTGTTACTGGTAATTGATTAATATGAACACCTTTTGGATTGTCTTTATGATTTTTACCACCATTGAGTACATATTCTATAGAATATGTATAATATGAAATTTTGATTTCATATTTATATTCGCGATAAATACTAGGATCACTAACAGATGTTAAACGAATAGTGACAGTGGCACTTCCCTCAGATTTTGCAAGTATAGTTCCATTTTCATCCACAGTTAAAATTTGTTCATTTGAAGAACGATAGTTGACAAGTGGTTGTAATTCTGTTCCTATAATTTGATAATGAATTTGTTGAATTTCGTTCACATTCATTTCTTGTTCAATATCAAATGTCGCAGATAGTAGGTTGTTATCAGTTACTGTCACCAGTGCTGTAGCATAGGCTTTCGGTTGTTCTACTGCATAAACCTTTATACGTACTTGACCAGGTTTTACTCCTATCAATTTTCCATCTACAAATTTTGCTATGGATGTATCTAAAGATACATAACCCAAAGCAGTTTGATATTCGGCCCCATCTTTTGTCACGAGTGGTGCTATTTCAATAGTCTGCCCTTCTGTTACTTCATACGTTGCATCTAATGAAACTTTAATTTCACCTAATGTCGTACAAGCAGACAAAATCAATAAAATACCAAATGTAGCAACTGCTACAAATAATCTTTTTCTCATTTTCATCATATTTGTATTTCCCTTCATAATAATACGTTTTTTATTATATCATTACTTTTTTTCTTTTGCAAGTATTTTCATTATTCAATGATGAAATACAGTTTTTCCATACGCTCACTATTGTTATCTATTCATGAAAAGAGAAAGTCAAGTGACGCTTTCCTTATTATATAGTGATAGTAAAAAACACCTATTCTAAGAATAAGTGTTTTCATTATTATTTAAAAGAATTTAACATTATCAATAGCAATACGTGCACTTTGATTACTACTATATGTTTTATCTCCTTCAGTATAAATTCTTACATACTTTGCATCAGGACATGCTACAGTAAATGTTGTATACGTACTTGCATCAAGTGAACTTGCAGAACCTAAAGAAACAGATGTCCAAGTTGCACCGTCAGTGGAGTATTGTACTTCAAATTTTGCAATTTTAGAAGCATTTTTGGCATCTGCTGCAGACCACCAACTAGCTTCGAACTCAATACTCTTTACTGTATCAGCAAATGCAAATTCCAAATATCCAGCTTTAGTACTATTGCTCTTTCGAACAGGGCAAATTACAGCAAAGCAGCCCATTGCTGAGTGTGGTGCATTGGAAGACTTGGTGATTTGCGCATAGTGAGCAACAATTTCTACACTAGATGCTGTAATTAAATTTTGAATAGATAATTTCTTATTGGCAGTATAACCAGTTACTTCAGTTATACCAAAATCAAATGTAGCTACTGGTCCTACTGTACCCATCGCCTTTACAGTTACATTAAATTCCTTTGAATAGTCTACACCGTTGAAAGAATAAGTCGCAATGAGTGTAATCACTACATCTGCATCACCACGAGTAATCTTTACAACGCCATCTATAAGTTCCGCCACACTTGTTTCTTTTAATGTCCAACTTACACCTTCTACTTTTGGTAAAAGCAAGTCTTCTGTAACTGTATTCTCTAAAGTAATTTGATCTAAGTAATCCATGGCAATTGTCTCATCATTTACAACTGCTTCTACAAATGGATAATTTGGTAAGTTTGCAATTTGTGGGCCATTGTACCATGACACAAAGCCAGTAATCACGTATTTTCTACCTACTTTTAAGTCTACTTTATCAACATTTCCCCAATTTGCATCGCCTCTTACTGTAAGAGTTGCACCACTTGCATCTTTAAATACAACGTTTGTTCCAGTTCCAACAGTACCAGATACATAAACTAGTGTCAATTGAACAACGTCACATTGTAATTGTAATAATTCATCATTTGTAGGCACATAGTCTAATTCAACAAAAGTGGGTACATCAGTTTCGCCTAAGAATTCGATTTTTGCTCCAGATGCAATTTCATTCAATCCATTATATGGTGTATTTTTTCCTGTTACTTTGACGATTTTTCCTGTTGCAAATGCATTATAATCATATGCTGTAGAAGATATACGATAAACCATAATTGAGGCACTACCATCATTTACCAAAATAGAGAAATTATTGTATGAACTATTGACTGGAGAAATAGCTGTAATGACACCACTGAATACAACATTCTCATTGGCTGTTTCTTTTACTTCTTGGATAGTATATTCTCTTACTTTTCCATCTAATACCAAATTGCCATTAAATTCACTTGTAATTTTTTCTACCTTAGTATCTCCATCAAACCAACCCTCAAATATATATCCAGATGTATTTGGTGCAAGTAGTACAATTTCATCAGTACTAGGTATATAAATACTAGGATTCATTGTTTCACAATCTTCACCATTTATGGTGTATGTAATCGTATATGGAACGACCACTTCGAATGTATAATCATGATAAACATATTGATCTTCAGCACTAGTTACACGAATTTGAATCAATGCTTTTCCACCATTTAAAGCAACCAATTTGCCTTGTGCATCAACACTTACCACTTCAGGATTCATAGATGCATAAGTCAATACTACATCAGCTTCCTCCGGTAATTCTGGCACAATTTGAATTGTCTCAGTTTGAGAAAGCATCGATGGGATATTGAAAGTTACATCGTAATTCAAATCCAAAGCAACATGAACGATAGCAGTATCATATACACTCGCATCCTCTTTTGCATATACTTTCACGCGAACTACTCCGTGATTCACACCAACTAGCTCACCATTGTTAAATGTGGCAATGGTCTCATCATAGGATTGATAACCCAATTCTACTGTTTTTTCTACCCCGTTCACTGTAGTAAAGGCTTTCGTTTGAAGTGTTTCACCAACGTATAAATCATATTGGTCAAACTCTAATTTCACTTTGGTTATTGCCGTATTGGCATTTAAACATGATGTCAAAATGAGAAGTGTTCCCAAAAAGGCAATCATTGATAACATTTTTTTTGTGATTTTTGTCATATTCCGCAAATTTCCCTTCTAAAAAATCACTTTATTATAACATCATCTTTTATTTTTTGCAATAAATTGATATTGTTTTATCA
>JAMPAL010000056.1 GCA_023667245.1 Anaeroplasma bactoclasticum | reverse complement strand
CACTCCTCCTCGTATACTAAATTATTTAATTAGTTCACCAAATAGTTCTTCTTTCATACTGTCATAAAATTCAATTGACTTTTCGTTCTCAAAGCAATATTGTACTAACATATCATCTTGACTATTTTTGGCAAGAATATAACCGCTTGAGTTTAATAATCTTTCTAATTGATTTAAAGAAGCATCAGCACAAAATGCCAAACAAATGAGAGTATCTTTTTTGGCTGAAGATTCATTAGCATAGTTAGCAAGACGATAAATTGTTTGTCTAGCTTGTCTATGCTCTAATTTTTTTGTTACATTAGATATAGTTAGACTATTTTCTTTTAAAATCTTATTGATGACTTCAGCCATAGTAGGTTCATTATCATATTTACTTAAATATTTTTCTACCTTACCCATTTCCGCATCTATTTGGTCTAAAATATCTAGCGTTTTAGTAGATTTAACATAAGCCGTCTGGATAATTTCTATACCCTCTTGATTTAAAACTGCTTTTTTTTCATTAATCTTTTCTTCAAAGATTGAATAGATATAATCAAATAATTCATTTTTCATATTTTTAAACCTCCAATTATATTTATACTATATTCCAACTCAAAAACTGTCACATAGAATGAGACAAAATAGAATTTTTAATTCTGATATCATTAATTTGGGATATTGGTTTTATTTTGTCCACTTTTTAATTTGTTTCCCAATATGATCCATACTTGTCAACTAATAATAAAATATCATTCCAAGTTATCAATCCTTTGGACATTGATACTCTAAGATATTGCCCATTAAATGCTTTGAACACTGTTTCTGGAATAAGGTCCTTAAAATCATCATATGTAAATAAACCATAATTTTCAATGTCTTCAAGCATCTTTGTTTCATCTATTTTCATTTGTTTATCAACTTCAAATATATTGAAAAAGCCTGTGATACCACCTGGCAACGATAACATTCCATTTACATAATAGCAAAAATGGGAATATGTTATTGGACTCCATGTTGTTGTTATCTCATTAGTTATAATGACATTTTTCAATTGAACTTTTTCGTTATATACCTTGCCTTCTATATCAAAACTTTGCTTATTAAAATAATGACCAATATATTGACTGGCATTCTTATTCAAATAAACCCATTCATTTAAGTCATAATCCCAAAAACCATGTTCAGTAACTACTTTTGTTATCGTACCATCTGAAAAAATAAGATTCACAATTTCATACTCTGCTTCTGGATCACTATCTACAAACAATATGGGTGCCTTATCTATTCTTCCAGTATAAATATTCCACACCATTAATTCTTCATTACCTTTCAATTGTTCGACAGGAAGTTGTGTTCCATCCGCAAGAGTAACCAATGTTCCAGCAGTTACACATTCAGAATCACTTGATTTCCAATGAGCATAGAATGTTTGATTACCAGCAAGTGAAAGAACAGAATTATTTGTGATTTTTGTCTCATCATCCGTATACCATCCAACAAATTCATAACTGGTGACTATAGTGGTGAAGAATGTTTTTCTAGAAGTGGAACTTTTAGTTACTGTAGGCAAAATACCAAATGGTTTCCCAAAAATATAATCATTATTGGTAAAACTTGGAGAATTACCCCCGTTAGAATCAAAAGTTATCCTATATTGATTTGCAGACCATTTTGCATATAATGTACCTCCCGATGCTCTGTTCCAATTTTGGGTACTTTTCATTTCAGCATTATAATACATGTGTTCATCTGTTAAATCAGTCTTATTATCATAATAACCCTTAAAAGTATAGCCATATCTTGTAGGTGACACAATTTTAGCATTACTTGGCATTTCTTGTTCATATACTACATTTATTGATGTCGTTCCTCCACTTCCTCCATTCGAATCTAAGAGCACTGAATAAGAAACTCCCCATTTTCCGATCAAATGAACTTCACTTCCAACTATATCAAAAATGCGTGCACTTGTGAATCCTACTTCTTCATTGTAATTATAGTAAATATTATTGTTTTCTTCACAATAATATCCTAAGAAAACACCTGCATTCTTTGGAATATCCTTCTTAGGTAAAATATCATTTGATATTTCAGGCATATCATTTCCTCTAATAACATTATTCAAATATGCGACTTGATATCTTGTTCCTGTTTCTCCAATATAATCTAAATAAACCATACATGTTCCTCCAATCCATTCGTAATAGATTGTACTAAAATCCAGTGGAAATATAGTGGTATTTTTTGTTATTGAATCGCCTGAAAAATCACTATTATTATACCAATTTCCCTTAGAATAGCCATCCCTGTCAGAGATTTCTTCATTTGAGGGAAGTTGAGCTTGTGCTTGTCCATAAATAAATTCTAGTTGTTTTGCTAAATTTTCGTTTGGCTCGTATCCATTTCCGTAGTTTAAAAGTGTTCGCGAAACCCATTTTGCATATATTCTAACACAATATACTCCTTCAATAAGCTCACTATTACTTTTAACTATATTGATAAATTCTTCACTGCTTGTAGATATATCCTCAAGACATATTCCTTTGCCATATAACTCCGTATACCAATTAGCAAATTCCCAAGACCCTTGCTTACCCGGTCTTTTTAATCTAAGCATCTGCCCATATCGATATGTGTCATATTTATTCATATTACCATAAACATTTTGAATACTTCCCAAATCCGTATCATAAAAAATCGTAATTTCCCAATTAGCATCAAATAAATATGGTGTAATGAATGAGTAAGGTAAATTCAAAAAATCCTCTATCTCTATATCCCCCAAATCCTTTACAGACCATCCAGTATGTTTCCATCCTTTTTCTTCAAAGTTTGGAATGGTTGCATTTTCTACGATATTTTTGCATTCTTCTAAAGATTTTCCATAAATGAAGTCTCGTCTTTCATATACTTGATGTAAGGGATCATTAAAATAAATTGTCATCCTTGTCCTACTATGATAAGTTTGCTCTCCATATCCTTTATAAAGTTCACCTTGTTGAATTTGCTTACCAAAACCGTATTCTTCAGTAAACCATCCTTCAAAATATGTATCATCATTAGAAATTGTGTAATTTACCTTTGGAAGTATAGGCAACTCTCCATTATATATAACTGATAAATCACTTTGAGTTGATCCTAATGGCTTGGTAGGATCTGCATATTTTGCTAAATCCACAGTAAAATGTATAAAAGAGGACCAACGAGCAAATAAATTTATTTCTCCTTTTCCAGTATAACTCTTTAAAGAATCTATTTTTTCGTTTTCGGTATCATTTAATTGAAATACACCATTTGGAACATTATAATATCCATCAAACTTCCATACAATCTTTTCATCAGATAAAATATTTTCTTCTGATATTATATTTATATTTTGCCTGTATACTATAGGGACGGTGATTGTTTCATTTGTTGCTTCTCCATTGATATCTAAAAGTCTATGATAGGTTATACTTGATATTCTTTTTGCATATAATCTTAATTTCCCACTTTCATTGTCTTTTATTTTTTCTACATACTTACTATCGGAAGTCCACTGCTTACCAGCACCACCAATATCTGTATACCATCCATCGAATTTCCATCCATTCTCTTGTAAATATAATGGTTGTGGTAAAGAAATGTTTTGAGAAGATAAAGATTCATTATATATTATATAATACTGTTTTTTCTCATTTTCGACATTCTCAGTAGTTCCTTCGTAATTAAATTCAATAGGAAATTTAATCTTGGCATAAATCTTCATATTAGTTCCTAACGGATACATACTTCCATTATGAATAGATATCTCCATACCATCATTATCACTTGTAACCCATTCTATGAATATGCCATCATTTAAGTAATTGGGATTCATTAATCCTTGTATTTCCATATTATAAACAACTGAAATATTAGATGGAATTGCATCTTTTGTATTAAATAAGGGGTCGATTATGGGTTTTGCCTCCCATTTTGCCACTAATTCATTAGTCAAAAGGCAAAATTTATGTTCCTTTACGCCATTTTCTAGTTCATCAGAAGATATATCTGGAAACCATCCTACAAAATGCCACCCATCTTTATCAAGCGGTCTATTCCACAAATCAGTATTTATTGTTTCTCCATAAATAACTTTTGTTGATTGACTATCTGTGGTATTATTTAATTCATCTCTAAAAATAATACTGGTTTCTTCGAATTTTGCAGACAAAACTATATCTCCATGCCAATAATATTTATCCGTCAAAGGATTATATTCTTCGTTGCTTCCATCAACTATCCATTTATACTGATGAACACCAAAACTAGGTGTAGGTATTTCATTTAAACAATATCCTTCATATATAACATAATCTTCACCAATCACAGATGAAATAACATCATTTTTATCAGGATAGACAAACGTTATTTTATGTGGTATAGCTTCAGTTATTCGAAGAGAAATAACTTGAGTTAGATGTATATCATTAATGTTGCAAGTAACAGTAATACTTACTGAATCATTATAATCAAAACCATCTAAAATAACATCATTTACTCTAAATTTTCCAGTTTCATTAATGAACTGAAGCATTTCACTATCACTCTCATAAAGAAAAGTTCCTTGCAACTGTTCATCTTCACCATCCGTGACTAGTAAAGCAAAAATTTCTCCTTCGCCTCCGACATAGATACTATCTCCAGTTGAGGAAGTTAAAACTAATGATATTTCATTTTGACTGGACTGCTTTTGAAAAAGTTTATAAGTAGCCAAAAAAACGCTAAATATAAATAGTACGGAGAGTAGCGAAATAACAATTACCTTGTTTCTAATAATTTTTTTAGTAATTTCCTTATTTTCAGCCATTTTATCACCTCATCTTATGTTTTTGTCCTATATTTAGCACGGGAAAATCCTCTGTTTTATCTAATTTCCAATAATTCTCCCAATCAGCATTTTTCCTTAATTCCAAAAAAAACGAATCCGTAATTTCTAAATAATCTTTTTTGTTATATCCAATTATACCTGTATCGCAAGCCTTTTCCCAATATGGAAAAGCAACACCTTGTTCTGTTCTACCGAACAAATAAATATCACTAACCTTTGAATTCTTCGACAACTCACAGAATAAATATCCCACAAATTGATTATTATAGCCATTCCTAAATACATCTAATCTAGTGCTTATATCCAATTCAAAATGAATGTCAGCCAAAATATTTTCAACTACTCCAAAATTAATTGTTACTAGTGCACCAAAACGGCACTTCCAATTTCCAATTGAATTATCTACAGCAGATAATTCTTTTAATTTCAAGCAAACATTTGAAATTTCACTAAAATTATAGTTGACTAAGGAAGCAGCATTAGAACAATTCTTTCCTATACATTGACGTTCAACTTCAACAAAACAATTGTTTATTGATCCATAATTATAATTTGATAATAATGCACAATCCTTTTTACCATCTACTGAACCTAGTATCACACTTTTTTCTAATTTTATATTAAGTCCAGAAATATTTGCATCATTCTCTATTTTATATAATATAGGGTGTTCTAAATAAGCAGGTTCGGTATTTTTGGATTTAATATTAATTTGATAGCCTCGTCCATCTAAGTTACCATAAAAAATAATATTCTCTTGAGGTAAACTTTCTATATTTATGTCAAATGCATTTGCAATATAATAATTTTGATTTTGCTTTGTGCTATTATTATTTAAAAGTGCACTTACAAAAGTTTTTTCATCTTTTATTATCCTACCATCATTATCAAAATTAGAATTTAATTTGACAAGAATACATATTAACATAATTATAAAAAGTATAAAAAGAATAGTTGCCGAATTACGAGCAATTAATAGTAACTTCTTTTCTGATTTTCTATTCATTAAAAATACCTCCTACTAAAATATTAATAAACCGCTCAACAATAACATTAGAAAAATTATACACACAGATAAAAAATAGTAAACTACAATTCTAAATGCAACACTTGTATGACGAATATATGACTCATGATTACATGCTATAATAAAGTAATATAAATGAATAACAAAGCAACCACAAATT
>JAMPAL010000055.1 GCA_023667245.1 Anaeroplasma bactoclasticum | reverse complement strand
TCCTCTATAGAACCTCCACGTTCTAATATGATTGGCTTTGCTCCACAGCGAGCCAAATATAGGCTAGCAAAAATACCTGCAGGACCGAATCCGACAACCACTGGAGAATAAGCTTCTTTCCATTTTGGATAAGTAAGCTTCACTTCTTTTTTATTATAAAGCATTATTGTCTTTCCTCTTAATACTTCATCTGTAGTAATTAAAAGACGATAAACTACATATACCTCACTTTTTTTTCTAGCATCTATTGATTTAGAAAGAATACGATAGGTAAAATTTTTTAATTTAATTTTTTTTTGAATCAGGACTTCTAAAGGTTCTTTGTCATTTGCTAGAACCTTAAAATCATCTACTTGATATTGCATAGTTCTTCTCCTATCTTAAGTGCAGAACAAAAAGCAAACATCAAATTATAGCCACCACACATTCCATCAATATCTAAAAGCTCACCACCAATATAAATATGAGAATCCTTCTTTAAATTCATATGGTCTGTGATTTCTTCTAAAGAAATTCCACCAGATACCACTTGCGCAAATTCAAAATCATATACATCTACGATTGGGAAGCTTAAATGATGGAGAAGGTTATTCACTT
Source organism: Anaeroplasma bactoclasticum (assembly GCA_023667245.1). GTDB lineage: Bacteria > Bacillota_I > Bacilli_A > ML615J-28 > CAG-313 > CAG-313. Next base: position 5,670 of record JAMPAL010000055.1, on the reverse strand, counting down.
CTGCGATAGAATAACTTTTGAAATAATCGACTAGTTTAGGGTGTACTAAGCTAATCAAGTCTTCATAGCTTGTAATTTGAATGTCCATATCTGGTAATAAATCTATGCAAATAGAACATCCACTTTTATCCTTTAATCTAGCATATCTACTAGATAGATTCATCACACAAATTCCAGAAATTCCATCCAGTTTTAAGATGGCTTCACCAGATTCAGAATATATTACTTCTTTATTCTTTACCAAAGAAGCTTTACATTTCACTCGAACTCCATTAAGTTTTTTAAAATTACAATCAAGTTTAAAGCCAACAAGACTTGGGCTTAATGCATTCATCTTCAAATTCAAGCAAGATAAATGATTATAAAACCCCTCTTGTTTTTTGGGGATAAAGGAGGCCATAGAGCCTGTACTTATCACTACATAATCAAATGGACCACGCACTTCGTTTAGGTAATATTTATTATTTAACTTATGAATAGAGGTAATAGGAAAATTTTCAACAATGCGAAGAGGTCTTTTCATTAGACATTCTAAAACACTTAAAGAGGATTCACTATAAGGATAAATTCTTCCTTCTTCATCTGTTTTAGTATGAAGTCCTAGTTCTTCCCAGATTTTAAAAAGGTGAGGCTGATATTCGTTAACAAGAGCATATCCAAAAGAATGATTATAAACATCTTCTTTTATCATTTTATTTCCTATATTGGCTTTTCCATTACCGCTAGCAAGAATCTTTCTTCCTACAAGACTTTTTTCAAAAACTGCATAGAAAATTTGATTCTTATCTAAAATATTAGCAAGCAGTAATCCACAAGCTCCTCCACCTATGATTGCAACCTTCATACGCATCACCTCTTATCTAATATACTATTGTATCATTTTTAATGATAATTTACAAAATAAATAAATAAATTATTTACTTAAGAGGTAAAAAACTCTAATTTAATGATTATAAAAGCTATGCTATATTTCTATAGCTTAACTTCGGAGCAAGTTTTTCAATCCAGGACAATGTTAATTTATATTTATCCATCGTAACTTTTCTAATTGCACCTTCCTTGTAGATTGTTATCCATCTACTGAAATAAACGGATAAGAGTTCTTTTTTGTTGCTTTTTATCATTTTATTCCTCCTGAAATTAAAATCACTTAAATTGGTAAAGGGTGATAAGGTTGTCTATCTTTCTTAAGAACAAGCCTATACCCTCTTGCTCTTTTTTGCATAGAGGCATTTTAAAACAGAAAGAATCAATATCTTTTGGTGAAATATTAGGATGTGATCTAGCAACAAGTGCATTTCTTAATTTTGACATAAATAAGTCAGACATAACAATTGTACTGATGAATTTATAATCAGTACTTTCTTTATGGATAAAAGACCAACTCGCTGATTTTGAGAGTATTTTAACTCACTTATAGCTGTTAAAATGGAAACTTTAGTTGTTGTTGCACCTAACATCGTCACTATACAACACGAAATTTGCCTCATCTGTCATTGCTAAATAATAAGCAAATTCGCCGCCAAGTGTACTATCAAGTAGAATGTTTGATGTTCTTATGATCGGAACACCACTTTCTTGATGTGATGTGCTTTGAAGTGCAAATCCCCCACACGAAGTGGTGCTACATCTCCCAACTTACGCTGTTCCCAAGAAAAACGCAAAAAAATAACGTGGAGAAAAAATCCACGTTACTGATTGAAATTACTTACACAGGTAAAGGGTGATAATGGTGTCAAGTTGCTCAAAGTAGGTTTGAAGAAGGTCAGCACATACAATTCCTTTTGAGTGATAAATGCTGTACAAGGCAGATATAATACCTGTTTTTCCCTTATTTATTTTAATGATTCCATAAGGATTCGACTTCAATGGCGATCTAGTTTAAACAACTTCACCTGCAGAACTCCATAATTTGATACATCTGCTCTAGCAAATGAACGACCTTGAAACTCCAACAGATTAGCAACACAAAATTCCCTGAAACAGACAAGACATCATATATGCCACATATGCATTTTCTGCATTTTTTTCTATAGATGTTTCAAGATACCAACCTTAACTTACGCTGTTCCCAAGAAAAAGGCACTTAAATCCTCTCTCTTACTTTCATTAAGGTATATCCCAGCAGATTTTGACCGTTCCAGTTTTCAATGTTGAGTCTATTAGGGTCTTTTATTGACATACCTATACCCCAAATGCGATCTTTCACAGCACATTCAGCCAAAACAGCGTCTCCTGTAGCTTTAATTTTGCCCTTTAAGTCTGCATTTTGACCGAACTTTGCAAGCAGTCCTTCATAAACAACCAATTGACGCACTCCATTCCATCGGTTATCATCATACGCTGAAACACTTCGACCCAGTTCTTTTATAGTTGCAACATCATCGGTAGCCAGTATTTGCGTTGCAGTATTGATGTCTCCAAACAAAGTCGCCTTACACCACATCATATACTGCTCTAACGATGAGTAGGTAATTCCGTCTATCGTAAAAGTTGACGGATACCAATTACTCAAAAAGCCGTACTCCTCGTTTGGATTGTGAAAGCAAATTACATTCATTCAACCATACCTACTTTTTGTACTGCTAGTTGGAGCTCCAAGTCGTGAAGTCCGTAATATGCTTTTTTAAGAAAATCAAGTGGCACTTTTTTAATAACCTCTGCACTTGGGATATTGTAATACCATTGATAATAGGCATAAAATTCACCAATCCAATCAGGCAAAAAACCGTCAAGCGACTTTCCAATCTTAAAAGAATAGTTTTCGGTCTCACAAAAGTAATTCCACAATTCCTGTGCGTCCTTGGTATTGACATAGGCTTTTGCTTCGTCAATACTCTTTCTTGTTTTACTTTGCATGTAGATGGTGATAAAATCCTCTGTGTCCATATCGGGATATGTTTGTGCCACAAAGTCAAAGAGTTTTCCTTGATTTTCCACCACGTCATTTAAGTACTCTTCCGCATATGCTCTCATGCTATCCACTCCTCTAACAACCTGCTGAACACATTTTTGACCTTATTTCTATCGGAATCTACAAGTACACGCATATTCTTTCTCGCTGTTATATCACGCTGATTATATTTTCCATTAAATTCAGCATAATCAACAGAAAGCAGACTGTCTTGTACTTCTACAAGCTTAGAATAGGCTTTTTCGGACTTAATGCAATATTGAATGCCAAGACCTCCTAATGACAGGAGTTCCTCTAATATGTCTATGTCGATATTATCACGCACAAATTCCTTTGCAATGTAAAAGTACGATGCGTTTGCTCTCCATCCCTTGATAACATCATATTCGGAAGTATCGATGCCATATTTCTCAATAAAGTGGCTTGCAAGCATACGATAACGCTTTGAATCGGCGGCATCTCTATGTTTCATCAATTCAGCCAGCCAAGAAAGTACATTTTTCTCTTGAAAATCTAAAATTCTTAGCCCTTCTGTGTCCAATTCAAACTTATGTACCCAGCCATTTGTGTCATTTGGTCTGCAAACAGCCCATTCCTTTGCTAATTCAGCGCTCTCAGTCAAATAAAATCCTTTTCCATAGTCATGTTTTTCATCTCCACAGCCAAAAACTGGACTCACAATTTCATTTGGAGTACCGTGAAACAAAATAATTTTTCCCATTTTTTCATTCCTCCTATACAAAATCTTTTCCAGCAGTGATTTTTTGATAATTTTAAGCTTTTCACACTTATGCTGGTGAAGGGTGATAAGGTTGTCTAATTTCTTAAAGAACACGCCAATTTTCTCAAGTTCTGCCAGCCAATCCGTGCGTGTAAGGAAGTTATTTTTGATAACTTACGCTGTTCTCAAGAATTACTCGCCTTGTTTTTCAGCAATTAGATTGTCAATGTCCTCATAGGCGTTTTCCAATCTTTCAGTATGATATCTCTCATACATATCAAAAATCAAATCCACCAACCCCAAGTCCTGCCATAGTTTTAGTACTTTATCGGCTGTGGTTTTTTTATATGCTGCATAATGTTCCAGCAAGAAAATATAGAAATCCATCTCATTGGTTATCATACTCGTCTCTCCTTAAATAAAGCGAATTGCGAGGATCGCCCGTCAACTGCTCTACTTCCCACATGTCAAATATTGCCAATGGGCTAAACTCCCACATTTCAAGCTTCTCGTCAATAAGCATTTTGTATGTTTCAGAGTTTATGAAACTGCTTAGTGACTCAAAAAGCGTGTTGTTGTATTTTGTTGCAATCAATTTTACAACTTGTGTGTCGTAAAAATAATTGAAATATGGCTTCAAAGTCTCACTCATAGCGGATGACCTCCTTAAGTTTTAGCAACTCCACCGCCCTGCTGGTTTTGAATACAAACTGGTCTTTCAGCTTTTGAGGCATCAACCTTCTCAGTGTCTCCTCTTCGTTGTAAATTCCCATCAAGAACATGAGGATTGAAGGCATTGTCTTGTCGTTTGCAACCGCACCAATAATGATATCATATCCGAAATCTACAGCGATACCATTTCTATTTTCAGTAATAAACTTTAACCAATCGGCATCGGCTTTAGCAAATTGCTTTACTACAAGTTTATCCATTGCATCTTTATCAAATTCATAAACACTTACAGTTGGAACACCTGTTTTTCGTCTTTCTGTTGCTAGTTTCGCCCATCTTTGTGCCTGTTCCAAACTTGAAGTTAAATAAAAGCCTGTTCCAAAATCTAAACGTCTGTCCGATTCCATAATTTTGGGTTTTACAACTTCTACATTGCTTCCATAATATAATAGCATAATTGCCTCCTTTTTACACGAACATCTTTTCCAGCAGTGATTTTTTTTGATAATTTTGAGTTTTTCACACTTACGCTGGTGAAGGATGATAAGATTGTCGAGTCTGCCCAGTAAAGCAGAGATTTTATCCTGCTCGTCTTCTTGCACAGGTAGAGTGATTTCTATTTCTGCCATCACATTATTCATTAGTTTTGGATTGCCTACATACGACACATAAGCCTTCGCAACGCAATTTAACACTTCTGCTATCATTTGGTTAGTTTTGATTGGATTCGGCAATAAAGCACCGCAAACATTGGTACAATAGAACTTTCCAGCCTATAATTATCATTCCTACGTTAGCAACATCGGTTGTTCATGTAATCAAATCTTTGTCCGTCCAAGCCGTCAGCTTTCAAACCGTTTTCTTCTTTGACGGACAAGAACTTATAAAAATGAAAGCAAGAATATAATCCTTGTACTCATTTGCCTCTATTTTTGAACGCATGTTCTTGGCAGACTCCAAATGCGTGACGCCAATTGCTATTTATTCATCCTTTTTATCCTCCACTGCTATATTATTTTTCTTGCAGTATTCATCAATTGCCAATGCGTACCTTCTGTTCGGTACAGAGTGTTCATTTTCCCATCTATTAACCGTAGCAAAGGAAACGCCTAATGCTTTGGCAAGTTCCTCTTGACTCATAGACAGTGCAACTCGAATATGCAGTAGTTTTTCCGATATTTTCATCGCACAACCCTCCATTTTATCCAATATAACAAATTATAACATTTTATCAAATCAAAGTAAATACTCCGATACTTATTTTTGGCTATTCAAAAATTTTTCCTTGGGAACAGCGTAAGGCTGTTGCATTATTCACATCGTATGCAGAAAAAGGCTATCCCGAATTGCCAGTATTATCCGC
>JAMPAL010000054.1 GCA_023667245.1 Anaeroplasma bactoclasticum | reverse complement strand
CTTATGATCAATTTGCATTAGGACAAAAAATTAAAGTTAAGGGTCAAAATACTCCTTACAATGGTTTAAATGAAATAGCAACAATTGATAGTATCGAGATTATAGAAGAGGGTGTATCAATTCAACCAGTAGAGCTAGAAATGATTCCATCCGAAGAGGAATTACTTGCATTACAATGCTCAGTTGTGAAAATGACGCTTACATTGGTATCTGGTACATTAGGATCAAAACAAAATGCTATTTTCAAGGATGCAAATGACAATCAAATCACGCTTAGAGGTGATAGTGATTGGGGTACTGTTGATAGTATGGCGTTACGTGCTGGAGGACAATACACAATAATTGGATTTGTGTCATGGTACAATGGTCCACAAATTAGTAATTTATCTAATTATCCATTTGTAGAAGCAGTAGTAACTGATGAGACAATTGCTATGGACTATTTGGATCAAATACATGTAGAAAGTACGGCTACTGAAAATTTTGATTTACCATCTCTAGAAGGTATCACTTGGAGTATGAAGGAAACAACTGTTGCAGAACTTGTGGGTGGTACTGTCAATATTATTCGTGGTGAGGCTGATGTGATAATCACACTTGTTGCAACCTATACTTTGAATGGAAAAGGATACGATAGAGAATTTGATGTTGTTATTAAAAAGCAATTTTCAGGTAACGAAGAATGGACTCTAGTAACAGATGAATCCAAATTAAATGCAGGCGATACTATTGTCATTGTGGCAAAGGACTCTGATGTAGCTTTAAGTACTACTCAAAATTCAAACAATCGTTCACAAACCAATATTACAAAATCTGATAATATAATTACAATTGATGATACTGTTCAAATTCTCACCTTAATAGCAGGTACAAAAGATGGAACATTTGGCTTTGATACAGGTAGTGGATATTTGTATGCGGCAAGTTCAAGTAGTAATTACTTAAGGACTGATCTAACACTATCTGATAATTCCAGTTGGATGATTACAATTGATGAAACAGGTGTTGCAAAAGTAGTTGCTCAAGGCAGTAATACACGTAATTTATTGAAATATAATTCTACTAGTAGCATATTTTCTTGCTATGCTAGTGGTCAAAAAGATATTTCGATTTATAAATTAACTGCTTCAACTCCTTTAACTGATGAACAAATTGCGCAAAACTATTTAAACAATTTATCAGTAATAGATGAAACTTCAGATAATATCACATTAACAAAAGATGAAAATTTATCATGGCAATTGAATACAATTACAGATGTTGCAAGTATAGTAGATGGTGTTTTAGTAGTCACTCCAGGAGATACGGATGTTACGATTACATTAGTGGCAGTATATACTTTAAATGGTAAATCTTTTGATAAAGAGTTTGAAATTGTCATTAAGAAAAAAGTCGCAACTGAGACTAAAACATTTACGGAGACTTTTACAGATAAAAATTTGGCAACATCAGAAGGAAATTTTAAATGGACATCATCGATTCCAGCAAATGGTATAGAGACATCTGGTTCTGCTAGGGGATTACAATTTGGCGCTAATAAAGGATCTTTAACATTGTCTGCTGTGAATACAACATATGCAATAAAGAAGATTACCCTTGTTGTATCTACTAATGGAACAGCAAACGCAAATAGTATTGCTCTTACAATTGGAACAACGAATATGGAGGCAATAAAACTTAAAAAAGAAAATAATTATGAGATTTCTTTTGAATTAACTGAGACCACAATTGGAAATCTTATTTTTACGATTAATGATGTAAATAAATCGGTTTACATTAAGTCAATTACTATTGATTGTGAATAACTAGCAAATAAAATAGTCAGAAAAGAGTGGAAATGATTCCACTCTTTTTAGTCACATTTTATAGGTATTTGTCATATACTATGTTGAGGTGTTAAAATGAATTTAAATAAAGTTATGAATTTTATTGCAGAGAATAATATACAACCTGAAGCCGTGTTTGCTCTAGTGGAAAAAGTGAGATACCTAGATTTAACTGATGAGGCGAGTATTCGACAGGTCATCCGCGATGTATCAAAACTTGCTGGAAAAAATTTAGATAAGGCAGAAGAAAATAAACTGGTTCGAGATATTATGTCGAATGGTGTAAACGAAAATATCTTCAATAGTTTCAATAATTAATATTATCAATTTATCTAACTAAAATATGAAAAAAATAATCCTTTTTCCTTTACAAATTCTATCATTATGGTATAATCTAACAAAAAGGAGGGATTACATGAGTGTAAATCATAAAGTAGTTTTTGGGATTGATGAAAACAGTGCCAAAGAAATTTTAGAAACGGCCTTATCTACTGGTGGTGAATTTGCTGAAGTGTATATGGAAAATACAACAAGCGAAGTCTTCCAAATGCGATCAGGTAAATTATCGAATGCGAATGTTTCGAAAGTTAAAGGTGCTGCTATTCGGATTATCAAAGATGGTATGGAGGTGAATTGCTCTGTAACCATTTGTACACCAAGTGTATTATTAGAAAAGGCAAAAATTTTAGCAGGTAGTTTTTCAGAAGAAAGAAAAACTGAAGTGCTCCCTTTTCAAGAAAAGAAAGTAGAACTCGTTGTAAATCCAAGACGTGTGCGTGGTGAAAATGCGAATGAAGAAGTACAACTATTAAAGGAAGCAACAGAAGGTGCATTCGCATATAGCTCAGAAATTGTTCAAGTCATTACTTCGATTGTGAAGAAAGAGCAGCATATGTTTGTTTTTGCTAGCGATGGTACTTGGCAGACTGACTATCGTTGTAACACACGTTTAGCATGTCAAGCAGTTGCTAGTGACGGTAAAGATATGCAACCAGGTTTTTCATCATTTGGTCGAAATCAAGGAATGGAAATGTTTGAAGGTTTTGATGCGACTGATTTTGGTCAACGTGTTGCAGCTGATGCAGTAGAAATGCTACATGCAGAACAGATGCAAGGTGGTGAAATGCCTGTTGTTATTCATAATGGATTTGGCGGTGTTATTCTACATGAAGCATGTGTACATGGTCTAGAGGCAACTTCCGTTGCTAAGGGCATGAGTGTATTTTGTGGTAAACTTGGTGAAAAGGTTGCCAGTGATATTGTAAATGCTGTAGATGATGGTACCAATCTCAATGCTTGGGGTTCTATCAATGTCGATGATGAAGGAACACCATCAAAATGCAATGTATTGATTGAAAATGGTATTTTGAAATCATATCTTGTTGATAAGAAAAATGCTAAAAAAATGAATCACCCCGTTACAGGTTCATCTAGAAGAGAGTCATATAAGTATCAGACTACATCTCGTATGACCAATACTTATTTCTTAAATGGTACGTCAACCTTCAAAGAAATTATTGCCAATACGGAAAAAGGATTATTTGCAAAAGAAATGGGTGGTGGCAGCGTCAATCCAGCAACAGGAGAATTCAACTTTGCTGTCAATGTTGCCTATTTAATTGAAAATGGTAAAATTACAAAGCCAGTGAAGGGCGCTACTCTTGTAGGTTCTGGTAAAGATGTATTATTGCGTATTGATATGATAGCAGATAATTTATCATGTGGATATGGTATGTGTGGTTCTAGTAGCGGATCCATTCCAACGATAGTAGGTCAACCTACGATTCGGGTTTCTCATATGACTGTAGGTGGAAAAGGAGGGAATGCATAATGGAATTACAAAAAATTATTGAAAAAGGTTTATCTTTAGGACTAGAAGAAGTAGAAGTATATGCCAATCAGTCAGAAAGCAATACCTTGAAACTAAACGATGGGGCTTTAGAAGCTTATGATGTAAAGTCTTTATTTGGTGTATCGATTCGTGCTTTGTATCAAGGTAAAATGGGTTATGTATATACCGAAACACTTGAAGAAGAGGCAGTAGATGAAATCTTACAACAATTATTACAAAATATACAAGTTTTAGATGCTACAGAACCAGAATTTATGTATGGTGCGGGTGCTACATATCAATCTGTTCCTGAACTAGTTTCTGATTACTCAACATATACTACTGCTGAAAAACTAGCTATGTTACAGAAGTTGGAAAAGGATCTCCTAGCTACAAGTGATAAAATCAAAAAAGTTGGATATTGTCAATATACCGAAACTTCAAATCAAACGGAAATTGTCAATTCCAAGGGCTTGAATTTAAAACGGGAGCACTCATATATTTCAACATTTGTAGGCGCATTAGCCAGTGAGAATGATCAAACGGTAATGGGATATGCTGGCGATATTAATGTGTCATTTGAAAATTTAGAGTTAGATCGTTTGGTAAAAGAATCAGCAGAATCGGCACTTTCTCAATTAGGTGCAGGTTTTGCCAAAACTGGCAACTATCCTGTTGTTTTAAAACGTGATGTAGCTACTGAAATTTTAACTGCTTTTTCATCCGTTTTTGAAGGAAATGCCGCTCTTTTAAAGATGACTTCATTAACTGAGAAAGTTGGACAAAAAGTATTTGGTGATAATGTAACTATTATTGATGATCCTTTTTATGGTGATGCACTGGTAAAAGTATCATTTGATGATGAAGGTGTACCATGTCGCACAAAAAAGGTAGTCGATAAGGGCATATTTACAGGATTTATGCACAATTTAAAAACTGCTAATTTCTTTCAAACTGAACCAACTGGTAATGGTTTTAAAGCAGGTACATCAGGTAGTATCTCTACTTCCGCAACTAATTTATTCATTGAAGAAGGAAATCTGACAAAAGATGAAATCATAGCAACGATAGAAGAGGGAATATTTGTGACAGAAGTAAATGGTTTACATGCGGGATTAAATCCGATTTCTGGTGACTTTAATGTCCAAGCATCTGGATTCATGATTCGTAATGGAAAATTAGCTGAACCGATTACATTGTTTGTAGTATCTGGTAATTTTTATGAAATGATGAATCAAGTAGAAGCTATTGGTAATGATATTGAAAAACGATTTGTGGGGGTTGCTTCACCGACATTAAAAATCAAGTCATTGGCAATTTCTGGTAAATAAGTAGATTTTTATAAATAAATAGTAGGCATACTATACCTGATAAGGAAATTGTATGCCTTTTTATTTGATATTATTTAGTTTCTGATGGAATTATAATCAAATTTAATCCCAAAAAGTATATTTTATGGTATAATACTAACGTTTTATGGAGGAATTATGTATGAAAGCAAGTAAAATGTTAGTTGCAACATTAAAAGAGGCTCCAAATGAGGCCATTATCTCTAGTCATATTTTATTGATTCGTGCTGGAATGATTCGAAAGTTGGTAGCAGGTGTATACAATTATTTGCCACTTGGGCTTCGCGTATTACATAAAATAGAGAACATTATTCGCGAAGAAATGGATGAAGCGGGAGCACTTGAGTTTTTATCTTCTGCAATTCAGCCTAAAGAATTATGGGTTGAATCAGGAAGATGGCAAAAATATGGTCCTGAGTTGATGCGTTTTACTGACCGACATGATCGTGAATTTTGTCTAGGACCTACTCATGAAGAAATCTTTACCGATTTGGTTCGCAACGAGATTAAATCGCGTAAGAACTTACCGATCAATTTATACCAAATTCAAACCAAATATCGCGATGAACTTAGACCACGTTTTGGTTTGATGAGGGGGCGTGAATTTATTATGAAAGACGCTTACTCATTTGACTTGACGGTAGAAGGGCTAGATATATCTTATCAGCAAATGTATAAGACATACGAAAAAATTTTCACTCGTCTAGGTATCCAGTATAAAATTGTATTGGCCGATACAGGTGCTATAGGGGGAACTGGTTCTCATCAATTTATGGCCCTTTCAGATGTAGGGGAAAGTGATATCATTTATTGTAACCATTGTGGATATGCTGCAGACCAAGAAAAAGCCGAATCCCTCACTTTGAATGGTGAAGGTAAAGAAGAAGAAAGGGCAATAGAAAAGGTATATACACCACACCAAAAGTCAATTGAAGAAATCTCAACATATTTAGGTGTAGATAAACAAAGAGTCATTAAAAGTATGGTGTATATGAACTTGGCGACTAATCAACCAGTAGTAGTACTTGTCCGGGGGGATCGAGATGTAAATCCGATTAAGGTAGTGAATCATTTAGGTATTGCTGAGCATGAATTGGTGCTTGCAAGTTATGACCAAATTCTTGAACTAGGTTCTATTGAGGGATTTGTTGGACCTATAGGAATGAACTATCGAGTTTTAATTGATGATGAGGTTACACAGATTCAAAACGCAGTTGCAGGTGCAAATGAAAAAGACTATCACTTGAAGAATGTCAATTATAATAGAGATTTTCAAGGAGAGATATT
>JAMPAL010000053.1 GCA_023667245.1 Anaeroplasma bactoclasticum | reverse complement strand
ACACAAAAAATAAGGGTTTAAAAACCCTTAAATCTTTATATTTATATATTTAAATAATTTAAAACTGTATCCTCATCACCCTTAACATCGTGAGTATATATATTTAAAGTTGTTAAGGCACTTTCGTGTTCTAAACGCTCCAATACTATCTTAATAAGAACTCCTGATCCGATAAGATGTATGGCGTGACTGTGTCTGAAACTATGCAAAGGAATAGAATCTAATCCTGCTGCTTTAGCGTGATTAATTAATTGCCTTCGTATATTTGTTTTTCTTAAGGCTATGGTTTTACCAAAAATAAAATCATTAGAATCGTACCCTTGACAGTTGGATAGAATGATTTTCATTATATCATCAGGCATAATCACATTTCTATTGCTGCTCTTATTTTTAGGTGATAGTAAAAAGTAGTTTTTATATACTGTAAAGTTTTTGTTAAGTCATTTTAAAAAAAATTATCAAATTGCTTGACTTGGAGTTAACTCTAAGTTGTATAATAATTACATATTATTACAAATGGAGGTAAAATGAAAATGACAATTAAAGAAGTAAGCGAAAAGTATAATATAAGCGCGGATACGCTTCGTTATTATGAAAAAGTTGGTGTCATAAAGCCAGTTACTAGGAAAAATAGAATTAGGCAGTATGGAGATAAAGAAATTGATAATATTGAATTTGTTGTTTGTATGCGTACTGCTGGCATTTCAGTTGAAGCTTTGGTTAGGTATATCAAACTTTTTGATGAAGGCGACCAAACGGCAAATCAAAGAAGACAAATTCTTATCGATGAAAGAGAAAAATTAAAATTAAGAGTTAAAGAAATGAATTTAGCACTTGAAAAATTAAATTACAAAATTGATGTTTACTATAGCAAAATGCTAGATAAAGAAAAAGAAATGTTAAGGAGAGAAAAATGAAAAAACAAACAGCAGGAAGAAAAAATTTAGGAGATTTAGCACCAAAATTTGCTGAATTAAACGATGATGTTTTGTTCGGACAAGTTTGGTCAAGAGAAGAAAAACTATCACTTAGAGATAGGAGCTTAATCACAGTGACAGCACTTATGACAAAAGGCATTTTTGATAGTTCGTTAAAGAGCCATTTGACAAATGCGAAGAACAATGGTGTGACAAAAGAAGAAATGATTGAGGTTATAACTCACCTTGCATTCTATGCAGGATGGCCAAATGCTTGGGCGGTGTTCCCAATGCTGCGAGAGGTTTATATAGAAGAAACAACAAACAATAGCGATAGCCTTTTTGGACTTGGCGAGCCAAATGCTACCTATGCAAAGTATTTTAAAGGTAATAGTTATTTGAAGAGATTAAATTTGCAGGGTGTTGGCATTGCCAATGTAACCTTTGAGCCAAGCTGCAGAAATAATTGGCATATTCATCATCAGGGTGGACAAATTTTACTTTGCACAGATGGAAATGGCTGGTATCAAGAATGGAACAAGCCTGCACAAAAACTCAAACCTGGCGATGTGGTTTACATTGCAGCAGAAGTTAAGCATTGGCATGGGGCTTGCAAGAATGGTTGGTTTACGCACATTTCAATCGAAGTGCCAGCTGAAGGGGCAAGCAACGAATGGCTTGAAGAAGTAACAGATGAAGAATATAACAAACTAAATTAAAAAGGAGAAAATTATGGAAGAAATGGTTTTGAACAATAAAATTAAAATGCCAAGTCTTGGAATAGGCACATATTTGATTTCCCCAGAAGATACAGAAAAATGTGTCAAGGAGGCATTAAAAATAGGATATAGACTTGTTGACACAGCAAATGCTTATGGTAATGAAAAGGCAGTTGGCAGAGCAATCAAGGCTTCTGGCGTAAAAAGAGAAGATATATTTGTCAGCACAAAGATTTGGGCAACAGAATATCTCAATGAAAATATAGTTGAAGAAACACTTGCAAGACTTGGTCTTGATTATATTGACCTTCTTTTTATTCATCAACCTTGTGAGCATTATATGAATGCATATAGAATGATTGAAAAAGCAGTTAAAGAAGGAAAAGTTAAAGCAATTGGAGTTTCCAACTGTGAAGGTAAATATTTGGATGATATTCTTAAAAATTGCGAGATTAAGCCACAAGTTATGCAAGTTGAGGCACATCCATATTATACGCAGGATGAACTTCGCAAAACACTTGAAAAATACGACATTAAACTTATGAGTTGGTATCCATTAGGTCATGGAGATAAATCCCTTATAAACGAGCCGGTTTTTGCAGAACTTGGTAAAAAATACAGGAAAACCAATGTGCAAATTATTCTTAGATGGCACATCGATATGGGATTTTGTGTTATTCCAGGAACAAGTAAGATTGACCATGTTAAAGACAACTTTAACGTTTTGGATTTTTCGCTTTCAAAAGAAGATATGGAAAAAATCGCAAAGATAAACAAAAATAAAAGATACTACATTCGCACTGAAGAGATGTTAAACCAATTTGCAAACTTTATCCCACAATATGAAAAATAGAAATCTTGACAAGATTTAGGAGAGAGCATGAAAAAGATATTTGTTTGTTTAATGATGATAGTTTTGTCAGTAACATTCTTCACTGCTTGTGGAAATACATCCAATACATCACCGAACACGCCAGATGGACCAAGCACTGAAATACAGGGCGACAATAATGGAAACGAAAAGAGCGATATGACAAGAATTAAAATAACGTTTGGAAATAGCAAAGTATATGCAAACTTTTATGATAATGCAACAACAAGGGCTCTGTTTGAGCAATTCCCTTTGGAACTTGATATGATGGATTTATATGGTAGAGAAATGTGTTATAGATTTGCTGAAGCACTTCCAACAGATAATGCCAAGACAAGAGGCTATGAAGTTGGTGAAATTGTTTATTATCCACCAATGCATAGTTTTGTGATTATGTATGAGCAAAATGGTGAGCATTTTCAAATGCAAAGTTTAGGAATGATTGATGGCAGTGTTAATATTTTCAAAACAATAGGTGATATAAAGATGAGATTTGAAATTGTACAAAGCGAGGAAGTTGAAATGAATAGATTAAAAATTTCAGCCAATGGTGGAGAGTTTGTTGCAACCCTTGTTGACAATTCTTCCACAAAAGCATTGAAAGAATTGATTGAACAAAGAGGTGGATCGATAACAATCAATATGAGTGATTATGGCAACTTTGAAAAAGTCGGCTCGCTTGGGACAACACTTCCAACCAACAACGAGCAGATTTCAACAAGTGCAGGTGATTTAATTTTATATCAAGGCGATTCATTAGTGATTTATTATGACCATAACAATTGGAATTTTACAAGACTTGGAAAGATTGAAGGGGCGACAAGAGAAAGTTTGCTTGCAGTATTAGGAAATGGAAATGTGACTGTCATATTGTCGCTTACAGAATAAAGGAGTTTAATATGAAAGAATTAAAATTAGCAAATGAATGGGATAAAACATTCCCTAAATCAGAAAAAGTAAATCATAAAAAAGTAACATTCCATAATAGATATGGAATTACACTTGTGGCAGATTTGTATATACCGAAAGATGGAAAAGGCAAACTTCCTGCTATTGCAGTATGTGGACCTTTTGGAGCAGTTAAAGAGCAAGCAGCCGGCTTATATGCTATAAATATGGCTGAGCGTGGTTTTTTGACTATTGCTTTTGACCCATCTTTTACAGGCGAAAGTGGTGGTGAGCCTAGATTCATGGCTTCACCAGACATCAACACCGAAGATTTTCAAGCAGCAGTAGATTTCCTTTCATTAGAAGAAAATGTTGACGCCAATAGAATTGGCATTATTGGTATTTGTGGTTGGGGCGGAATGGCTTTAAACGTAGCAGCATTGGACACAAGAATTAAAGCAACAGTGGCTTCAACAATGTACGATATGACAAGAGTTAATGCAAATGGATATTTCGATGCTGAAAACTCAGAAGAAGCAAGATATGCTAAAAAGAAAGCATTAAATGCACAAAGACTTGTCGACTACAAAAATGGCAACTATGCTCTTGGTGGTGGAGTCGTTGAAGTTCTTCCCAAAGATGCACCTTTCTTTGTTAAAGATTATTATGATTACTACAAAACAAATCGTGGTTATCACAAACGCTCGCTTAACTCAAATGGTGGTTGGAATACAATTGGGTGTATGTCCTTTATGAATCAACCAATCTTAAAGTATAGCAATGAAATTAGAAGTGCAGTTCTTGTAATGCACGGAGAAAAAGCACACTCTTGCTATTTTAGTAAAGATGCTTATGAAAATATGATAAAGGATAATCCTTACAAAGATAACAAAGAATTGTTAATTATACCTAATGCCGTTCATACGGATCTTTATGATGGTGCTGGTAAAAATGCTATACCATTTGATAAAATTGTTGATTTCTTTAATAAAAACTTAAAATAACAAAGGAGTTTGCAAATGAAAATTTTAGTTCTAAATGGCAGTCCTAGAGCAAAAGGAAATACTGCTTCCATGATTTCAGCTTTTAAGCAAGGTGCAATGGAAGCCGGACATAATGTTATAGTAGTGGATGTATGTCGCAAAAAAATTGCCGGTTGCCTTGCTTGTGAATATTGCCATACACGAGGAAATGGTCAATGCGTTCAAAAAGATGATATGCAAGAAGTTTACGAAACATTAAAAAGTGCAGATATGCTTGTAATTGCTTCGCCAATTTATTATCACGGCATTTCTGGTCAATTAAAATGCGTTATTGATAGATTTTATTCTGTTCTATATCCTAAAAAACCAAAAAATTTGTCAAAGGTTGCTATGATATTAAGTTCAGGAGATGACAATATGTATGTTGGTGCAGAATTTTCATTTAAAGGTGATTTCCTTGATTATTTAGGCTTGCAAAATATGGGAGTTTTTACTGCCCACGGATACGAAAATGGCTCGAAAGAAAAACTGAAAGAGTTATATAATTTTGGACTATCATTAATGTGAGGTTAAAATGAAAAAAATTTTTTTAATAATTTTTATGTTCGTAATGGCACTTAGTTTAACTGCTTGTGGAAATAATAATGATAATGACAATAACAACAATCAAAATCCACCAAGCAATGAGAGAACCAGCAATGTGCTTATCGCATATTTCTCTTGTACAGATACAACAAAAGGGATTGCTAAGCATATACAAACCAAAACAAAAGGAGCATTGTTTGAAATAGAAGCAAAAATTCCATATACATCAGAAGATTTACAATATTATACAAATGGCAGAGCCGACCAAGAACAAGAAAATCCAGACGCAAGACCAGAGATTGCAAATGAAGTTCAAAACTTTGACAAGTATGATATAATTTTCTTAGGTTATCCTATTTGGCATAGTCAAGCACCGAAAATAATTTATACGTTTTTAGAAAGCTACGATTTTTCCGATAAGACAATAATTCCATTTTGCACATCACATAGTAGTGGAATCGGAAGCAGTGCGATAAACCTACATTCGCTAACAAATGGTGCAAAGTGGAAAGATGGCAAACAATTTGTAGCTGGCACAAACTATAACACAATTTCAGAATGGGTGGATAGTATGAATTTAAAATTAACTAGAGATGTTTCAAAATTTGATTTAGAAAGGGGCGTAAATGGATGCGCACCAACAGTTATGTTAAACAGCGGATATGAAATGCCTATACTTGGCTTGGGTACATATTCTTTGCAGGGAGAAATTTGCAAAAACTCAGTTAAATCTGCTCTTGCAAGTGGTGTTCGGCTTATTGATACTGCATATATGTATGGCAATGAAAAAGAAATAGGAGAAGCTATAAATGAAGTTTTAAAAGAAGGTCAAATTAAGCGAGAAGATATATTTGTAATAACGAAACTATATCCTGGCTCACAATATAGCAACCCCGAGCAAGCTATCGAGGATGCACTTGAAAAATTAAATATTGGTTATATTGATATGATGCTTTTACACCATCCCGGCTCTAACGATGTTAAAGCATATAAGGCTATGGAAAAAGCAGTTGAAAGAGGTGAAATTCGTTCACTAGGACTTTCAAATTGGTATATAGAAGAAATTGATAATTTTATTTCAAAAGTAAATATTATGCCTGCGCTTATTCAAAATGAAATACATCCTTTCTATCAAGAAAAAGCAGTTGTTCCTTATATGCACCACTTAGGCATTGTAATGCAAGCGTGGTATCCTTTTGGTGGTAGAGGCTATACATCAGAAATCTTAAACAATAGCACAATTACACAAATTGCATCTGCACATCATGTTAGTTCGGCGCAGGTTATACTTCGTTGGCATTTACAAAGAGGAGTTGTTGCAATTCCTGGCTCAAGCAACCCAGATCATATCCTTGAAAATATTTCCGTTTTTG
>JAMPAL010000052.1 GCA_023667245.1 Anaeroplasma bactoclasticum | reverse complement strand
AGTCATGCCTTCTGTGCATATAAATGAAAAAATGACTCATACTAAATATTAGAAAGGAAGTAAATATATGGAAAAACAAGTGTTTCAAAAAGTATTAAATGAAAATAAAGTAAAAAGGCCTGTTTTTTTAAATGCAGTAAAAGCTTTTTTTACGGGTGGTATAATTTGCTTTATTGCTCAAGTGATTTTATATTTGTTTAAAGACAAAATGGGTTTACCAAAAGATCAGGCCAATAGTTTAATGTATATTGTAGTTGTTGGAGTCACATCCATTTTGACGGGATTTGGTATATTTGATAAAATTGGTCAGTTTTCAGGAGCTGGTACGCTTATTCCTATTACAGGTTTTTCTAATTCTATGACATCAGCAGCATTAGAAAGTAAGAGTGAGGGGATAGTATTAGGGATTATGACCAACATGTTTAAGTTGGCTGGTGCAGTTATTGCAGCAGGCGTGGTAAGTGCGTTTATTAGTGGGCTTATCATCTATTTGGTTCGGTAGGTGTGTATGAAAAAAATTGGAAAAAATAGTGTAGAATTTAATCAAGTGTATTTGAGGACATCCTCAGCTATTTCTGGTCCTAAAGAAGCGGAAGGTCCACTTGGGCAATATTTTGATGCTAGTTATAAAGATAATTATTGTGGTGGTCAAAATTGGGAGCAAGCTGAAATTATTTTACAACAACACGCTATAGAAGCCGCTCTTTCTAAATCTGGATTAAAAATGGATGAAATAGATTTAGCCATTGGAGGAGATTTAAACAATCAAATTGCAGTAACCAACTATTCTTTAAGAGCATATGATGTAGCCTATTTGGGGGTCTTTTCTGCTTGTTCAACCTGCACGCAAAGTATGCTGCTTGCTTCAATGCTTGTTGATAGTGGATATGGTGAAAATATTATGACCATTACCTCTAGCCATAATTCAACAAGTGAAAGACAATTTCGTTATCCGACTGAATATGGTGGACAAAAACCTACTTCAATGACTTCAACTGCAACAGGAGCGGGGGCTTCTATTATTTCTTCTGTTCCATCTTCTATACGGATTACCAGAGCCACAATTGGTAAAATTGTAGATCCAGAGTTATCGGATGCACAGGATATGGGAAGAACAATGGCTCCTGCTGCAGCAACAACATTTAAAACTCATTTAGAAGATTTTCAAATTGAGCCCAGTGAATACGACTTGATTCTGACAGGGGATTTATCTAAATATGGAAGTGAAATATTTTTAAAAATATTAGAGGAATGGCAAATCCAAACACCAGAAAATACAAACGATGCGGGCTTAATGTTATATGATATCGAAAAACAAAATGTATTTGCAGGAGGAAGCGGTTGTGGATGTGTTACACTTGTCACATTAGGATATGTTGTACATGCTTTAAAGACAGGAAAGTATAATAAGGTGTTGATTATTGCTACGGGAGCATTGATGAATCCTATTATGGTGGCGCAAAATGAATCCATTCCTGCTATTGCACATGCCATTGCCTTAGAAAGGAGTATGTTATGATATTTTTATATGCATTTTTAATTGGAGGGCTCATTTGTTGTGTCGCCCAATTGTTAATGGATTTATGTAAATTGTTACCTGTTCACATTGTAGTTTTATTTGTAGTTCTAGGATCTGTCTTAGAAATGTTTGGGCTCTATGATCATTTGATCCAGTTTTGTGAAGCAGGTGCAATGCTACCCATTTCAAGTTTTGGGCATTCTCTTACCCATGCAGCAGTAGAAGAGGCTACGCAATCAGGACTATTGGGCTTATTTACGGGTATATTTGACTTAACTTCTAGTGGGATTGCTGCCGCTATTTTCTTCGCCTTCTTTGTTGCAATAGCGACTAGACCAAGAGGCTAAAATGAATGATACATTACAAACTATACAAGATAAATTATCTAGCCAAGATGCATTTGATGTAACGACTAGAACCATCAAAACGCCTTATCATCAATATGATTTGGTGTTTTTGAATTTTCTTTGCAGTCATGATGCAATAGTAGATATTATTTATACACTCACAGCATCAGATCAAGAAAGTACTACACCAGAAGATATTGCTTATAGAGTATTGAATGAAAGTACAACAATTGAAACGGATGGTTTGGCCATTTATCACGCCATACTCAATGGTCATTTGGCAATTATATGTGCCACTGGTCAAACCATTGTCAGTGAGGTCAAACAATATCCGAATCGTTCCATCGCTGAGCCAGATAGTGAAAAGGTGGTTCGGGGTAGCAGAGATGGTTTTACAGAAAACATAGCAACAAATATTGGGCTAATTAGAAGAAGGATCAAAACTGGGCAACTCAAAGTTCTAAAATATGAAATAGGAAAACTCAGTAAAACAATTGTATCATTGATTTATTTAGAGGGTTCAATTCAATCCAAATATATAGAAGATGTAAAACAACGCCTAGCGAGTGTAGAAATTGAAGAACTGACAATGGGAGATAAGGCACTAGAAGAATTGATGGTAAATGATTCACTTACTCCCTATCCATTGGTTAAATATACAGAAAGACCAGACACCTTTTGCGCCCATTTGTATCAAGGTATGTTTGGTATTTTAGTAGACACCTCGCCATGTGCTATGCTTGGCCCTATTTCAATTTTTGACCATATGCAACATGCGGAAGAATTTAGGCAGTCAAGGGTATCTGGCTCTTATTTACGCTTTATTCGCTTCATTGGTATTGTAGTATCTTTTTTAGCAGTACCAATATGGTATACGCTATTAGAATACAAAATAGAACTAGGTGGTTATTTTGGTAATTTTTTTGAGGTTGAATTCAATAAATATGCCATATTTGCTCAAATTATTTTAATGGAATTAGGGGTTGAGTTTATACGTATGGCTTCAATTCATACCCCAACTGCACTATCTACTTCAATGGGAATTATTGCGGGGATTGTTATTGGTGAGATGGCCATTGATATAGGAATATTATCTGAACAAATAGTTTTATTAGGAGCCATTTCTGCAATTGGCTCTTATATTACCCCCAGTTATGAACTGAGTCTAGCCAATAAGATGGCCAAAATATTCATTATTATAGCCATTTTTCTTTTTGACGTATATGGATTAATAGGCAGTATATTGGTTTTGTTAATTTACCTATGCACAAGAAGAAGTTTTGGCAGGCCTTATTTATATCCACTTTTACCATTTAATCTCAAAGATTTTTCTAGGCAGTTATTTAGAAGTTCTTATTTGAAAAAAAATCGTCAAAATCGTCAAAAATAGAATCCATATACGAAACCCTTGCAAGAAATTCTAAAATTTAGTATAATAGATAAGTAGAAAAGGAGGATACATATGGCAAAAATAAAAATATTTGCTTTAGGTGGCCTTGGTGAAAATGGTAAAAATATGTATGTAGTAGACGTAAACGAGCATATTTTTATACTAGATGCAGGATTGAAGTATCCCGATATTGATATGTATGGTGTAGATGCGGTCATTCCAGATATTTCTTATTTGATTGAGAATAAGGATAGGATAGAAGGCATATTTATTTCTCATGGACATGAAGATCATATCAATGCTTTACCATATTTATTAAAACAAATACCAACACGTGTTTATGGCACCCATTTTACCATTTGTTTGATTGAAAATTTATTATCAGGCAATAAAATGAATATTAAAAATTATAAATTATTTCGGGTCAATGAAAATAAAGTACTGACTTTTGGCAAGGTAACAGTCTCTTTATTCAATACTACCCATAGTATACCTGAGTCTGTCGCTATCTCAATTGCTACAGAGGATGGTTCAATTGTTTATTGTACGGATTTTAATTTTGGTCCAATTCCTTTTGGAAAATATCAAACCTCATTTGATAAAATTACAGAGATTGCCAAAAAACCAGTATTGGCATTGATGAGTGAAAGTATTGGTGCTGGAACTGTCAATCGTATTAAAAATGATTCATTGTTAGAGCATACCTATAAGAACATTTTAGTCAATGCGGAAGGAAGAATTATTGTTTCTGCGTATTCGTCAGATTTATCAAGAATCCAAAAAATTATCAATATGTCAGTAGAAAAGGGAAAGCAAATTGCTATTGTTGGTCGCATTGCTGAAAAAATTGTAGATGTTGCTATTAAGTCGCATTATTTGGATATTCCAAAAGAAGCATTAGTCACGCTCCAACCCTATCAAGAAATAGATGAGGCGCAAAATCGAAATGATTTGGTTGTTATTGTTGCGGGTGTACGCAATGAACCTTATACATTGTTGATGAGAATGGCTATGGGTGAGGATAAATTGGTTAATATTGGTCCGAGAGATACGGCAGTAATTATGTGCCCACCGATACCTGGAACGGAAAAAGCCTCTATTGATGCTTTGAATATGCTTTCTCGTTATGATGTAAATGTGCATATTTTAGGAAAAGATGTTTTAAGAAGTGCTCATGCGGATAAAGAAGATTTAAAGTTGCTTTATGCAATGTTGAAGCCGAAGTATATTTTACCAGTGAAGGGTGAATATAGGCACATGTATGAACAATCAATTGTAGCAAATAACGTAGGATGGGATGAAGAACACATTTTGCTATTGGATAACGGAGAAGTTGCTGAGTTTGAAAATGGGAAATTAACGAATCGCTTTTCTGTTCCCTCAGGCGATCTTTTCGTAGATGGGTCACTGATGGGGAGTGTCGATGAACAAGTTATTAAAAATCGTGAGGCACTAGCAGAAGAAGGGGCCATTATTTTAACTATCAACTATGATGTTCGACAAAGAAAAGTAGTTTCTTGCGCAGATGTAGTGACCAAAGGTTTATCTACAAAATTAACTATCGGTGAGTTGTCACAACAATTGAATGCACTGGCTACCAAAATGATGAACAATCAGTTGACTAAGAAGAATTTTAGTTTAGATAATGTGGAAAAAACAATCAATGAAGAAGTTCAAAAATTGGTTTTTCGTTTGATAAAAAAACGTCCAGTTGTTCTAACAATGTTAATTGAAATTTCTAAATAAGTTCTAAAAATAAACACCACCTCATATCTTATAGAGGTGGTGTTATGCTATTTAAAAGGACAAGTTATATCGTTCAAACCATTGAACATACTGGTATTGATGATATTTTTTTAAAAAGAGCTTTATTTTATCAACAAACATATCCCTTTCGGTGGAATTATTTTGTGTATGATATCATTAGTCGACCACAAATGATATATACAAAAGATTCAACTGTTATACTAAATCTAAATGAATTGCCCTTCAAGGAGTTACAATTTCTTTTTGGTATGTTAAAGGATTTTTTAAATTATCGCGTCATTCAAAAAATTATTTATAAACGTGAATTTATTATTCTCCATTTCCATCCAGATTTTCATATGGAATTCTTTAAAACACCATCAATTTTAATGAGTTTAGGTCTATACCAATATCTCCAAGAAAATTATCCTACATATACCATTTATTATGGAGCCGTTTTCATTGCACATAATGAAAAATATTTACTTGATTTGGTACTAGTAAAAGAGAACCAATTCTTTTTATTTGATGGTGCCTCATGTATTGATGAATCATTTTCTGATGATACCTTAGTCATACATTTGTATCATCATTTTCCCACGAAACTCATTCATAACCATTCGATATATCAATTAAAGTGGAATTATGATGTCAAAGAATACGAACTTGCTTTGAAAAAAATGAACCTATAAGGCTCATTTTTACAATTTGACGATTTCCTTCACAATAGCACCATTTTCCATTTCTAATTTTCCAGAATATTCAAGATAATCAATCACACAAGTTTTAGCGAGTTTGACATTGGTTGCGCATAATTTTTTGCAAGTCAAGCACTCCGCAACAATATCAGTGCATTCAATTTCATCCGCATATATGTTTGCCTTTTTAAAACTAATACTTTGTTTTTTGATTTCGACTTGATGGGCATGGATTTCGTTTAATTTAGAAGATACGCTTTTGATCATTACAAATTCAGAACAAAGTTCACCATTAATTTTTGTATTTCCACTTACTTTAAAGGTATCACAGCTCACGTCACCTAAAAACTGTGTTGTTCCTGTAACCATAATAGACTTGCCTTTATAATTTCCTTGAGAAGTGATACCACCTGTAATATTGACAATGGAAGCAAGCAAATCTCCATTCATTCGCAATTGACCCGTAATATCAATGGAATTGGCACGAATATAACTATCCACATCAACTTCGCCTACATAATGTAAGCTACCAGTGGCTATTGCACCAGATACTTTGGCATTTCCGCTGCCACTAAATTCTTTAGTGATGATATCTCCGTATACAGAACCATATCCCGTAATCACCACTTTTTCAAAATTTCCGCCACTTGCTTTACCATAGCCAGCAATTTTTAAGTTCTCCATTTTTCTACCTCCCTTAGTTTTTATATGATGCTTGTTTGATTATGGAAATCACTTCTTGTTCCATAGTTGTTAAGTCATAGACTTGAACATCTAAATCTACATCGGAT
>JAMPAL010000051.1 GCA_023667245.1 Anaeroplasma bactoclasticum | reverse complement strand
TTTTAAAAAAATCATAATTATGATTGATCCAAAAGAATTCATCTTGGTTATTTGCTCCTATTGACAAATTTAAACATTCTAAATTTGTTACTATATCAATAATTTCATTGATTTCTTTTTGATAATTCATTTTTATTCTCCTTTTAATAAAAACAATGAATTAAAATGTCTTAATATTCCATATTCAAGATATCCAACTGGGTGCCACAATATTTGTACATCCCCAAAATTATAATGTTTCCCTGGTATCCAATAACCTCGTCTATTGTAAGCAGTAGTAATAGGAGTAGCCCTTTGGTGTAATACTCCAGCATCTTTTCTTGTTGTGCGATAAGCTGCTCTTCTCCTTTTATAAATAGAATAATCATTGATCGATCCTATTTGTATTTCATTTTGTATATGATTCATTCCATCAGGACATTCTAAATCAATTGGACCAATACAATTCTTCACTTATAAAATAATTGTGATCATCTTCCACTTTAAAATTATAGGTGACTTCTGGTTGTTCTAGTTCAATACTTTGAATGACACCATTAGCATTATTATATAATAATACTTCATCATTTTCAATGATGATACTTACTTGAATCTTTCTTTTTCACTGATATTTATCCTAACGCCTATTTTTTATACCACCTATTATTATAAAAATACATAGATTTTTCTATTTTATTTATATCTTCATCGGTAATAAAATTGGTAAACTACATTAACTTAAAAAGAATACATTCTCACTTAATTCAAATTTATATTTTGTATATCTAACGCTTCTATCCATATATTTATCAATCGTCTTATAGCAAAAAAATGAATAAAACAGACTTTCCTATCCATTTTCATTGACAGAAAGTCTGTTAAATCTTTATAAAGTATAAATCATAAACCAATCATATAACTATATTCTTATCCCTTTATGAATAATTTTATTGAACACCAAGTTTTTGCTTGGTGTATTTATAGGCACAATGAAATTATTATTTTCACTACTATTAATAAGGGTAATAATTTGATTCTTTATTTTTTTTAGATTATTTTTATTAATATATAAAATTGAAGCCATACTATCATTTAATCCAACATATTCTTCAAAATACATATCTTTTTCCTTTATTGGCATAACATAAATTTCTAATGAATTAGATGGTTCATCAAAAAAATAGTTAGCTTCATGTATCATAATATTATGATAATTGAAATCAAATAATCTTACACTAGAATAGTTCCTGTAAATCAATTTATTTAGAATTCTTACAAATGATTTAAATCCTTGTATATTTGCACTTAATCTATAAGAATCTTCACATATTTCATAGACAATATATGAGCCTTTAATAATATTAATATTTATAACTTCTTTATGTTTTTTCGTTTCAGAAATTTTTCTACTCATATTTTCTCCTTTCAATACCAAATATGGATATCTTTCACTATAGGATTTTTCCCTTTAAGGCCTCTACTACCAAATGAATATTTATGATACTCTACATTTATATGAGTTTGTGGACTTCGACTACCTCTGATTCCGTGGAAATCCTTACGCCATGTTACTAAACCATCTTCTGAGATATGAAATTCAATTCCTTTTCTTTTCTCTATTTTAGAATTTGGTCCTACTAAATTATTTGCATAATCTATTGCTTGCTGTTCACCAGAAACTTCTATATTTATTTTTGTACAATCATTATGAACCAATACACTTTCTTCACTTACAAAATAATTGTGATAATCTTCTACTTCAAAGTTATAGGTGACTTCTGGTTGTTCTAGTTTTTCTAATTCAATTCTTTGAATGATACCACTAGTATTATTATATAATAATACTTCATCACTTTCAACGATATCGCTTGCTTTAATCCATCCTTTTCCTTCAATATAAATACGGTGACTAGGTGTACAAATGATTTATTTCACTACTTTGGGGATAAAAAAGCATATCCCCCTTTTTATTGAGCCTATGCTTTTTTCTTAGTACATTTTCTACATTAGATTTTTTGGATAAAATACATCCAATTTATCCATCCCAGTAATTATCATTCTTATCCTTTTGACATATAATATATTCTATATTATCATATATTTGATTGTTTTTAACCATTTCTATAAATTTATTCAATGTTATGGGCCCAACTATTTTTTCTGGTCTAGCTACTGGTACACTAATTAGCAATACACAAGTTTTAATATTTGATGATTCTAACATATCTTTTAGTAACTGTATAAATCTATTTTCTATATCTTCACGTACGAATTTAACGATTGAGTACTGTGGAAAATAATCTATTTCCTCTGATTCATTAATAAAAATTTTTTTATCTATAAATTGTACCCTAGATATGCTATCAATGAAATAATCATCAAATTCATCTAATATGACGTAATTGGGTTGTTCTTCATTTTCTAAATCATTATCAAATATATCATACGTTCCAGCCAAAAGTTCTCTATTTTTGAGATACTCTTCTTTACTATATACTTCAAATAGTTTCCCCCTCATTTGATTCAATATATGAAAATTACCTGTTCCACAATACTTATAGTTTCTCTTACATTTTTCTAAATAAAATGAGTTTTTATCATATTTTACATTTTTCTTTGCATAAACACATAATAGCATTATATCCATTTATCTGATCTCCTTATCATTACAAAAAGTCTTGTATATATAAACCATCTAGCGGGTATGTTGGTAACCTTGAGCCTGGTTTGACAGGAATTACCCCTAATTGGCCCGTTTTCTTATGTACCATAAGATTAGGATTATTACCATACTTATCTCTAGGAAAGTTTGCTTGTTTTAATATATCTTTTTTAAACTTATGAAATTCTTCACTATTCATACCATATTTTCTTTTAATTTCATTATCATTTAATAGTTTAAAATCATTGCAATCATTATGAACCAATACATTTTCTTCACTTACAAAATAATTGTGATAATCTTCTACTTCAAAATTGTATGTTACTTGTGGCTGTTCAAGTTTTTCTAGTTCAATTTTTTTAACTATACCACTCACATTATTATATAATAATACTTCATCATTTTCAATAATATTACTTGCTTTAATCCATCCTTTTCCTTTAATATAAATACGATGACTAGGGGTACAAATAATTTCTTCAGTTCTTTTAGAAATCGAATTTTCTATAAATAAATGCATCCATTCTTTTGTTTCTTTTCTAAATAACTGTTTAACTTTCTTTAATGCTTTTTCTTTTGTTTCTTCATCATAGGCCCATACTTCATCTCCTACTTGGATATCTTCTATTTTTACAAGTCCTATCGATGTCAACACCATTGTCCCCGCAATAAAACAGTCCGTATAACAATTTTTGAATAATTGTGATACACCGATGGATACGATGAATATGGCCATTTCTATACCTAGTGTTTGGGACCAGTTATCATTGATGTAATTTACAAAGCCATTCCATCCGCCTTTTCCTTGACGTTTACTCCTGATACCAGCTTTTATGCCTCCTACTAATAATGTACCAACAACCACTCCCAATGTAATTAGGAAGCCAGCTATATTCCCTGTAACTATTGCAAGTACTAAAGCAATCATAGTCAGTCTTATGGCTACCACTTTGCCTATAGGACTTCTCCAGAATTTTTCCCAATATCTAGTAAACATCGATTTTGCTTTAGGTACAAATACCAGTTCTAATTCACTAACTATTGTATGTTGTGCGTGCAATATATTAATTGGATTAGAATTAGAAATTTGGTATGGATATAAGCTATATATAGTTGTACTATTAGATACTACATTTTCCAATACATTCATAGATAAGTGCTGTCTGATTTCAGGAGAATATGTATTATGATTCATAAAGTATAGATTACTTTCTGTTTCACAATATAATCCTTTCCATCGAATTGGATTTAATTGAACTGCATATTCATCTTCACATTTTGTAATTCTACAATTACCAAATGCATCATATTCATAGTGACCAAGTTCTTTATCATCACCTATAATAGATACTACATTACCCTGTTGATCTTTTACATAATAATATGTTTTCGACTCTAAATAGATATCTGAACTCGTTTTTTTGTTCATTGTAAATCCTATGATACCTTCCAAATCATATAAGTAGCTAATATAAATACTATTGCTCCAATTTTCTGCTATTAGTTTTTCATTATCATAATAATATTTAATTATAGTACCATCAGATAATTCTTTTTTATATTTTTTTCCAAAACCATTATAATAGTATTTTGTTGTATTACCATTGTAACTATAACTCTTTAATAGATTACCACGCTTCCAATTGTAATCTATTGTTCCTAGTTTACATATGTTTCCTATATTATCATATTTTAGTTCTTTGTTATTGCCATCAAGTGAAATTGATGACAACTTTCCATTTTTATAAATGTATTTTTCTATTTTTTCTTCTACATTAGGTCTTTTTATACTCACACTAGTTATACTACCATCAGTGTTATAAGAATATTCTTTTGTTGTATTTGTATGTGAATCGTATTCTTTTACCAATTGCTCTGCCCCATTATATTCATAATCATGAATATATTCGGTAGTTTGAACCTCTAAAAATTTATATTGATAATTATGTACTAGTTTACTTTGCTTTAAGTTTCCTCTTTCATCATAATCATATCCAAAATCATATTGAATAGGTGTTGGACAAGAATAAACAACATTATCACCACCCAATAAATTGGTTTCAAACCTATAACATCTTTCTTCAAGTAATTTTCTATCTACAATATAATCCCCTACATATACCTGTGATTCTTTTTTATTGATTCTCCCAAAGTCATCATAATGATATGCTATCATATTTTCAAGTTTATTAGAATATTGTCTATAAGTAGTTTTATCTACCCGAGGTGACAATATAATATTATTATCATATGTAAGTTCGGATTGTAAATTAGATGAATATTGTTCAGAATCAAATTTATATTTTATATGATAATCAATTGTATTGTCTCCATCCTTTTTTACAGTTAGTTTTGAGCCATCATCATTGTCAGTCCAACCATATTCTTGTAAATTGTTAAACTCGTCATATGTATAATCATATATTTTTTCCTCAATATTGTCCTCTAGTTTTTCTAAATTTCCTGCGCCAGCACTTTCCCATAATTGTTGCCTTGTATATTTTACTTTTGTACCGTCAATATCAATTTCATTTGTCCTACCATATTTATCCATTGTTATGGTAGTGCTATCATGAGTTGATGCTTCTCGATAATATTCTGTTGTAACTTCGTTGTTTAATCTATCTACAATTTTTTGAACTAATAAGTTATCTATTATTTGATCATCTTTTCGGTATGTAAAGAAGAATTTTGTTGGGTCACCAAATTGACTATATGTGAACTTATACCCATAGTAATTGTAATCATCATATTTTTTAGGGGTAGCCTCAATGATTCTTCCGCATTTATCATATTTTATATAGTTTATACCACCAAAGTTATTTTTAACAGACTTCATTTGATCATTAAACTCATTGTATTCATAATGATTGACTAGTGCTTGTGACTTTGATTCCTCTGTACCATATCTCTCCATCTTTAAAATATTACTATTGGTTTCATCATAATGTATATTGGTTTGAGTAATCCCATCATCTATAGAATCACTTGTATCCGATGTAGTTGTATTCACAACAATCTTTTCACTTCCTTCTTTTACATTCGTAAGGATTTGTTTCATTAATATTCCATTTACATCATATTTATATATATTTTGAACACCATACTCATCTTGTTCTAACATCTTTTTCCCTTTTAGATCGACACAAGTGATGGTATAACTTTCCACATGATCTTTTGGTACATCTCCTGTGTCGTCATATTTTACATACCGATTTCCTTCTGTAATCATACACATACATTCAATACTATCTTTCCCAATTGGATATTGTTTAAAAAAGTGGGGAATGTTGTAAATGTATATATTATTATCAGGGGATAAAGATTCAATGTAGTATTGTGCTCTAGTACCGTCTATTTTAAATATGTTTTGATTATAATCATCACTACCAAAAGTTATCGGAAATTCTTTATCTACTGTGCATAAATATGCGCTTTTGACCATCATACAACTTGTGCAATCATTATAGTAAAGTGGAAAATCACCTACAATTGTAGAATTTCCATAGAGTTTAAATCTGTTTAAATATGTCATTTGTAAATCTTGATCTGTAATATATGTATTATCATCAAGATGAACTGTTTTATAAATTTCTGAATTATCTATAGGTATATATTTTATTTTTGTAACATCATCTAAATATCCCCAATTTGTTCCGTCTGTGAGCATCACATTGTAAGTAGATTCATAATATAATTTCATATCAGCTATTTTAATACTTTTATTTGCATTATTTTCTAGGAATTCTAGTTTGATGCTTTTTAAATCATCATATAAAATTGTAATAGGTATTTTTACTTCTTGCCAACTATCAATAGCAGAGTTATCAAAATAGACTTCACTTGTATCGGTTTTGTCTTTAGAAACCACAGTGAGTCTAACCTTTGGATTTGTAACTTCATCTAATAATTTTAACCAAAAACTGCATTTATAATTCACGAAATTTGTATGCATATTTTCTCTATAGTACTTCAATTCATTTAATCTACCATACATTAGCGATCCATTATTTGTAGAAACAACGTCACTAGTGTTTAAAATAAATGCATTTTGTGTATTTATTTTTTCACTATCTGTACCCCCATTTTCATTCAGCATTGA
>JAMPAL010000050.1 GCA_023667245.1 Anaeroplasma bactoclasticum | reverse complement strand
AATCGAAATGCAACAAATTGCAAGTCTTGATAGAAATGAAAAACATGATTGGTATTAAATTTATACTCAAATCATAGTGTATGAACTTATAAAAGCTGAATTACAAGTTATAGAGGGATGCGCCTTATATCAAAATGCCATCACCTTTGTCAATTTCAAGAGTGGAATAGGTTATATTAGGTATTGTTTGTAAGATTAAGCAATCATCTATAAGGCTGAAAGGATAACATTCAACTAACTAAATCCATTTTATAGAGTGATTTAGTTGACAAAACAAAATAACAGTGTTATAATAACTTTGTTATTAAATAAGGAGAGGCAATATTAATGCGTACAAAAAATGAACTTGCGATAGATAAAATATTGGAGTGTGCTAAAAAGGAATTTTTAGAAAAAGGGTTTGAGGGAGCTTCTATGAGAACTATTGCTGAAAAGGCAGGGTACACAACGGGAATGGTTTATGGTAGATTTGCGGACAAAAGTCAACTCTTTCGAGAAGTTGTGGGAGAAGCAGCAGACAAACTTTTCAATTATTATTCTGGCATACAGAATGAATTTGCAGGATATTCCGCAGAAAAACAGAAGGACGAAATGCACAGTTATGTTGACAATAAAATAGATGTGATGATTGACATTGTCTATGATAATTTCGATGAATTTAAACTTATCATTTGTAAAAGTGTGGGGAGTGGGTATGAATACTATGTAGATAAAATGGTAGATATTGAAACAGAAAATACGCACAGATTTATTAAGCAACTGAACGAAGCTGGCATCAAAACAAATGAAGTACGAGCAGATTTGGCTCATATACTTGCAAGTGCTATGTTTAATGGTATATTTGAGGTCGTATCTCATGACTTGTTAAGAGAAGATGCAAGATATTATATTAAGCAACTACAAGATTTTTTTAATGCTGGTTGGGATAAATTGCTCGGTTTTTCTTTAAATTGTCATAATTCAATTAAATAAAATTACAAGAGAAATTATAATATTTCTTTTTTATTTCTATAATAGTTAGTCAAAACTAACCACTATAAGAATCAAATCATTATTAAAGGAGATTTTATAAATATGAAAAAGAAGAAAAGCAATTTATCTGAACTTATGCAATTTGCGGGTAAGTATAAGTATTTAACATATTCATCATGGGCACTGTCGATAATTAGTGCAATACTTGCTCTCATACCATTTATCTATATCTTTTTTATCATTAAGGAGGTTATAGAGGTTGCGCCGAACTATTCAAAAGCAACACATGTTGTTTTTAATGGTTGGATGGCTACTTTGTTTGCTGTTGCATCTATAGCAATTTATATGATTGGACTGATATGTTCACATTTGTCAGCATTTAGAATTGCAAACAATATGCGAAAGAAAATGCTCAATCATATATCCGAGTTACCACTTGGATTTATCGGAGAACATGGTAGTGGTAAAATTCGTCGTATTGTAAATGATAGTGGCAAGGCGACTGAAACCTATCTTGCACATCAGCTACCAGATATGGCAGGAGCAATCACAACCCCTATTGGAATGATAGTAATGCTATTTATATTCGATTGGAGGTTTGGCTTAATATGCCTTATACCTGTCATTTTGGGATTTGCTTGTATGTTTAAAATGGTAGGTCCGAAAATGGCAAACGATATGAAGTTGTACAACGACGCGCTTGCCGATATGAATAACCAAGCGGTGGAGTATGTTCGTGGCATTCCTGTGGTAAAAACCTTTGGGCAAACAATACAGTCATTTAAAAAATTTCAAGCTAGTATAGATAATTACTATACCTATTGTACTTCCTATACAAAGCGTTGCCGTATGCCGATGCTATTTTGCACAATGTTTATTAATAGTGCATTTGCATTCCTTATTGCACTTGCACTTATACTTGTACAAGGAAGTGGGACAAGCAAAATACTTTTAAACTTTATCTTTTATGTTATTTTTACACCGATTATTACAACAGCTCTTACAAAAGTTATGTACATAAGTGAAAATGGTATGATTGTTACTGATGCATTGCAACGTGTACATTTTTTACTCGATATGAAACCATTATTGGAAGCAAAACATTTTAAACTGCCACAAAATAGTTCTGTTGAGTTTGCTAATGTTACATTCCGATATGCAAACGCAAAACAGGATGCTTTATCTAATATATCATTTAAGATAAATGCAGGCGAAACGATTGCTTTTGTTGGTCCAAGCGGTGGTGGCAAAACAACAGTTGCAGGACTAATATCAAGGTTTTGGGATGTGTGTGAGGGCGCAGTTAAAATTGGGAGTGTAAACGTAAAAGATATTAAGCCTGAAGAACTGATGAATATTGTGTCTTGTGTATTTCAAGATAACAAGTTAATTAAAGCATCTATACTTGAGAATGTAAGACTTGGTTCACCACATGCAAGTGAAATGGAAGTACTACAAGCATTACATAAAGCACAATGCGACGATATAATATCAAAGCTTCCTGATGGAATCAATACTATTATTGGAACAAAGGGTGTGTATTTATCAGGTGGAGAACAACAAAGAATTGCAATTGCTCGTGTTATGCTAAAAAATACACCTATTCTCGTGCTTGATGAAGCAACTGCTTTTGCAGATCCTGAAAACGAAGTACTTGTACAGAAAGCTTTTGAAGAATTGTCGAAAGACAAAACGGTTATTATGATAGCACATAGACTAACAACTGTGAAAAATGCAGATAAGATATATGTATTAAAGGAAGGGAAAATTGAGGAGTTAGGCACGCATAGCAAACTCGTAGAAAATAAAGGACTGTATGCAAAGATGTGGAAAGATTATCAGACTTCGATTTCTTGGAAAGTTGGAGGTGCAAAATGATTAAAGTAATAATGAAAAAATTTGCGCTTTCAAGAAATGGTGCGAAAGGATTTATTTGGGCGATTGCTGCTTGTGTGGCACAAAATTTAATGGTTATGTTCCCTGTAAGCTTATTGTATTTTCTTGTTAATGATTTTCTAAATGGTGAAGTTCCTACAATTCATTATTATTTGTACGGCATTGGAGTGCTTGCTACATTATTTCTTATTTTCTTTATCTCTTGGTGGCAATATAATGCTACTTTCTTTACGACTTATAAAGAATCAGGCATTCGTCGTGTTCGGCTTGCTGAGAAGCTAAGGAAACTTCCATTGTCATTTTTTGGGAAGAAAGATTTATCTGATTTAACAAATACAGTTATGGGAGATTGTGAAACAACTGAACACATGATGTCGCACTGTGTTCCTCAATTTTGGGGGTCAATAATCTCTACTTGCATAATTGCGATAAGTTTATTTATATTTGATTGGCGTATGGCGCTTGCGGCACTATGGGTATTGCCTGTTGCACTTTTAATTGTTGGTATATCAAAAAAAGTGCAAAATCATTTTGACAGATTACATAACGAAGCAAATATAGCAGTAGAAGATGGTGTGCAAGAAGCTTTGGAAACAATTCGTGATTTGAAATCAAATAACGCAGAAAAGAAATACTTAAAGGTTTTATTTGAAAAAATAGACAAAGCGGAAAGACGTCATATAAAGAGTGAGCTTGGTATAGCAATGTTTGTTGTTCCAGCACAAATGATATTAAAACTTGGTATTGTCACAGTTGCTCTTGTTGGTGCTATACTCTTAATAAATGGGACACTATCACTTATTACATTTTTTATGTTCTTGCTTGTTGTTGCGCGCATTTATGAGCCTATGTCAGGATCACTAGTAAATCTTGCATCAATAAATTCATTGCAAATTAATATAAACAGAATGAATGAAATAGAAAATACCAGTGAACTTGGTGGAGATATGAAGTTTAATCCGAATGGGTATGATATTGAATTTAAGGATGTATGTTTTTCATACAGCAAAAATAGTGAACTTGTTTTGAATGGTGTATCATTTACTGCAAAACAAGGTGAAGTCACTGCACTTATAGGTGAAAGTGGTGGTGGCAAATCTACGGTGGCGAAACTTGCGGCAAGATTTTGGGACGCAATGAGTGGGAGTATAAAGGTCGGTGGCGTGGACGTAAAAAAGGTTGATCCTGAATTATTGCTCAAAGCTTATTCAATTGTATTTCAAGATGTTACACTTTTCAATAATACAGTTATGGAAAATATTCGAATAGGTAAAAAGGATGCAACCGAAGAAGAAGTATTGTGTGTAGCAAAAGAAGCACGATGCGATGAATTTGTAAAAAAATTACCTCAGGGATATGATACGATTATAGGTGAAAATGGGTCTATGCTTTCAGGTGGAGAACGTCAAAGAATTTCGATAGCAAGAGCAATGCTTAAAGATGCCCCTATTGTTATTATGGATGAAGCAACAGCATCACTTGATGCCGAAAACGAAACAGAAGTTCAAGCTGCTTTATCTGCTCTTATAAAAGATAAAACTGTGCTTATAATTGCACATCGTATGAGAACGGTTGATGGCGCTGAAAAAATCGTCGTATTGCAAGGTGGAAAGGTGGTTGAGCAAGGTACACCAAAAGAACTCAAAGCAAAGGATGGTATATATGCACGAATGGTTAAATTGCAAGGGCAAAACTTATTAAAACCAAATCATTGAAATGTAGGCTAAATATAAGCATTATGGCAAAATGTTTCGGCTTAATATTGTATTAACTATAAAAACAGCATACATTGTATAATCACCAAATTAGTTTTTTTTGCCTCTAGAGGAATATTTTTTGTCTCTTTTGTTCTTTTATTTAGTTTAGATAGATGATTTTTTTTTCAAATTGTGGTAAGATAATAATTGAGGTGAACACAATGCGTAAAACAAAAATTATATGTACATTAGGTCCAGCATGTGATTCAGAAGATATTTTAAAGGATATGATTCAAAATGGTTTGGACTGTGCAAGATTTAATTTTTCTCATGGCACTCATGAGGAACAAAAAGTTCGTATGGATAGAGTAAAAAAGGTTCGACAGGAATTAGGCATTCCACTTCCTATTTTACTAGATACAAAGGGACCTGAAATCAGAGTGCGGTTGTTTAAAAATAAGAAAGTAGAGTTAAAGAAAGGACAAGAATTTACATTTTCTTCTGATTATGATTTGGTAGGGGATGAAACCAAGGTTGGGTTAACTTATCCTGATTTAGCTATTTATGTAAATCAGCCTGGAATTAAAATTCTAGCAGATGATGGAAAGGTTTCTTTTGAGGTTTTAAGAGTTGAAGGTAAGAATGTTGTTTGTAAGGTTTTAAATGATGCTTCACTATCTGATCGTAAATCCATCAACATTCCTAATGTTATCGTAGATATGCCTTATATCTCAGAAGTAGATCGCTCCGATATTATCTTTGGAATAAAAGAGTGCGTGGATTATATTGCTGCATCCTTTGTAAGAAGGAAGGAAGATGTATTAGAATTAAGAAAGCTTTTAGATGAATATGATACTTCAGGTAAAATTAGAATCATTTCTAAAATTGAAAATACTGAAGGTATCCAAAAGATGGATGAAATCATTGAGGTGTCAGATGGTATAATGGTAGCCCGTGGAGACATGGGTGTGGAAGTACCATTTAAGATGCTTCCAGCTATTCAAAAGGAAATGATTGACAAATGCTATAAGGCTGGTAAACTTGTAGTTACTGCTACTCAAATGCTAGATTCAATGCAAGCAAATCCAAGACCTACTCGTGCAGAGGTAAGTGATGTTGCAAATGCTATTTATGATAAGACTACAGCAATTATGTTATCAGGGGAATCAGCCGCAGGTAAATATCCAATTGAGTCTGTGACTACAATGAAGGATATTGCAACCTTCACTGAAAGCAAGATGGATTTTAAGAGAATTTTTGTTGAAAATCAATTAAACCTAGGGGATGATTTTTTATCTGCCATTTGTAATGCAGCAGTAAATGCAGCATATCAGGTGGATGCAAAGGCAATCATCTGTGTTACAGCTAATGGTTTAACTGCATTTAAGGTTTCTGCTTATCGTCCTGCATGTCCTATTATTGCTGTTACAGTGAATGAAAAAGCATGTCGTCAATTAAACCTTGCTTGGAATGTATTTCCTGTATATGCTGAAAAGAAGGAATCTATTGAAGAACTCTTTACTTATGCTATAGAAAAAGCATTAGAAACTGATGTTGTTCATAAAGGCGATAAGGTTATTATTACAGGTGCTTCAGCAGTAGGAAATGCGATTACAGATACAATAAAATTACATATATTATAAAAACCCATAACAAAAAAATCTCCCTTCATATATTATTATTGTAGCATCTGCTACGAAGGGAGATTTAACTATGTGTGGACATGAAAATAATTGTAGAGAAGAAGGAAGACAAGAAATCCTAGTAGGTAACACTACCTTTAAGTACGAACTCAATCAAATCAATGAAAATACTTACGATTTAGTTGCAACACCTTGTAATGTACCTACCTCTGTATATTGTATTGCAAGAATTTCCATAAGAGAAAATTGTTGCAATAACATGGAATACTACCAAGCATTTATCAATACAGATCCAGTAGAAATTATACAGGATTGTAACTTATGCGATATTATTGCTCGTGCTATCGCTGCTTACTTTGATAATACACCTACTGTTAATACAGGTACAAACTGCTGTAATCATAGAAATTCCTTTGGATTCTTCTAAAACAATTGAATGTATGTTAGAGGGGAATTCCTCTCTAACTTACATATAAATCAACCTTATGAGACTGGATTTATCAGTCTTTATTTTTATTTAAAAAAGTTTAAAAAACACTTGCATTCCTATATGCATTATGTTAAAATATACGAGCGTGAAAAAAGATTTTCACTTTATCTTATACATCGGAAAGTAGCTTAGCTTGGTAGAGCGCCTGGTTTGGGACCAGGAGGTCGCAGGTTCAAATCCTGTCTTTCCGACCAGTTATAGAAGCAAGCGTAGTTTAATGGTAGAACCTTAGCCTTCCAAGCTAATGACGAGGGTTCGATTCCCTTCGCTTGCTCCATAGAAACAAAATACCTTGAAATATCAACATATTTTCGACTTTACTTGTCAAGTGGTAAACAAAGTGGTAAATATGGATACCTATTTTCGTATCAAGATATGACAAGATTTCACTATAAAAAAGGGCTTTTTCTAGTTTAGAGAAAGCCTTTTGTTATACAAAATTATACTATGAAGTTATCGTGTACGTCAAAAAATAACACCCATAAAGAAGAGAAAGGATAACTAGGAAT
>JAMPAL010000004.1 GCA_023667245.1 Anaeroplasma bactoclasticum | reverse complement strand
ACACAATCAATGTAGCCGCAATAATCACAATTTCCAAATAATTGGTCACATAGCAATCTAAATCGCCATAACAGCCAATCACATTATCTTCTATTATAGTAAAATGAATCTCTTTTTGAGCCCTATTCCCTGCTTGATCCACGACTTCCATATAAAACAGATGTTCTCCAATAGTCAGTTTTTCTAAAAGAACAGGATCAAATGGCTGGTTATCTAGCAACACCTTGCTTTCATATCCATCAAAATTTTCAATAATTTCGTATTGAATTTGTTCTACTTGAATATATTTTTTTCCATTTTCTATTCCCTTAACATGAATCACAGGTACAGTAGTATCTACAATTTCGATCTGTTGAACAAAAGGCTCACTTTTATTGCCAAACTTATCTACTGCCAAATACCGAATACATCCTTTTTTTCCTTTCAAAATTGCCGTTTCAAACTCTTCTTGTGATAATAGCAATTCAATATGTTCTTCATAAATCACATATTCTGTTGTAGTGGTGCAAGGAAAATGAAAGTTGTCCGTTATAACTATATTATCCTGTATCGCGGAAAAAATAAACTCCGTATCGAGAAACCTTAAGTCTTGTCCTGAAATTACTGGTGGAATAGTATCTATTGGAATAATTTCACATGTATATGTTTCACTCATATTGGCACTTGCATCCATTGCAAAATAAGAAAAAGAGACATTTTCTCCCTTTTTTAATACTTGTTTTAGTTCCATATCATCATAAACCATATCAATAACTAAGCAGGGATTTTTATCATACGCATCTGTAATTTGAAAATAACTATCTATATCCAATTCATCTATATGTACATCAAGAATTTCAATTTGATGATGTATATTAATATTGGGTGCTTTTGTATCTTTGATTTGTATTTCAATTTGCTCTGTAATCGCTGTATTTCCACTTGAATCAGTAGTCGTTGCAACCACATAAGCAAGCAAATGATGGTCCAAATAAGCCATAAATGCTTCAAACCCCTCTACTTTTTCAAGAGTATCTGTATAATAATTGTATTTTACATCTAAATATGAATCATAATTATCACTTGCTTGAATATAATGTAGTAAATCTAACTCTTTTAGCTGTTCATCTTCAATTTGAATGGAAGATGGATATGTAAATACTGGAGAAACCCGATCAACAACTTGAATGGGTTTGGATAAAAAAACATAATCAGCAGTCAGTTTGTCATAAATACCTACATGAACAGTTTTAATTCCAATCATATTGGTATCAATTTGTTTCTCAATCAAGTATTCATATTCACCTAAATTTCGATTAGTAATTTGAATGTCATTTTTAAACTGTGGTACCTCTCCAAAAACATCAACTACATAATCCTCTTTAGACCATTCTATTTTCATTTTCTCTTTATAAAATATTTCAAAAGGTATAATCGCATCCTTTGTATCAAATAAATACACACTGGTTCCCATTGTTTCATAATTTTCTAGCGTAAAACAATCTCGAATATCTAAAATAGGTCTTTTGGTCTTTAAGGTCAAATGACAAATATTATTGCGATATCCTGAATAGTATCCATCTTGGATTTCATTATTTTTTATCAATCGCAAACGCAAATAACTTTCATCTACATAATCGTTCATCAATACATTTTGAAAAATAGATGAATTATTGAAATAAAAATATTGCCCTTCTGTTAAAACAGGCTCAAAATAATCTGGTTTTAATTTAATTTGTAGTTTTACTTCACTTAGTTCCACAAAGTGATCTAAGTTAATTGTCATATGAACTTCTTCTCCACTATTATATGACATTTTATCAAACACCATATAAAGTTTGGCCATAGATT
Organism: Anaeroplasma bactoclasticum; assembly: GCA_023667245.1. GTDB lineage: Bacteria > Bacillota_I > Bacilli_A > ML615J-28 > CAG-313 > CAG-313. The sequence continues at coordinate 80,711 of JAMPAL010000004.1, read as the reverse complement.
CTGCTTTTATCGCATGCTGAGACATCAAAAATGGAATACAACTTACACAAATAATTCCCCATACTATTTTAGAAAGCAATCGTATCCTAGTACAATTCATAATACATCCCCCTTTTTGGAATATATTATACTGTTTTTAGACTACATATTTTGACGAATTGATGGAGTAGGCATGATTATTTTTAAACTTCTCTCCTCAAAATAAAATCCGCAAGTAAGTGTACTTGCGGATTTTATTTATTCTTTTAAGAAACTTTTGTAGTAATCTCTTTATAGCCATGGAAAACACTCTTTTTCATTTGTAATGCTTCTTCTATTGGTGTAGCCACAATTTGATTATGGAAAATACCAATACATTTTCCTCCTTCTCCCTTGAGAAGTTCTTCTACTGCAGCAATACCTAAGCGAGTTGCCAAAACACGATCAAATGGTGAAGGTTGTCCTCCTCTTTGAATATGACCTAATATCGTCGCACGAGAATCAAATCCTGTATATTCTCTGATTTGTTTGGCAAGTTCTCTTACATCTGTAATATGTTCTGTAATTACAATCAAAACATGACGACTTTTATTTTTTTGGCAACGTTTCACCGTATCAATTACTTCTTCAAGACTAAATCCTGTTTCAGATGTAATCACCAAGTCAGCACCTGTTGCAACAGCAGCTGCATAAGCAATATCACCACAATAACGTCCCATTACTTCAACAATTGAACAACGTTGATGAGAATTTGACGTATCGCGTAATTTATCAATAGCATCAACAGCAGTGTTAACTGCAGTATCAAAACCAATTGTAAATTCGCTTGAGGCAATATCATTATCAATCGTTCCAGGTAAACCAATACAATTGATTCCCATACCTGTTAATTTTAAAGCACCACGATAAGTTCCATCTCCACCAATGGTAATTACTGCCTCAATTCCTCTTTTTTTCAGTTGATCTACAGCCTTTTGAGCAATTTCGTCTTCTTTAAAATTAGGAAGTCTAGCTGATCCTAGAATCGTTCCTCCACGATTGATGATATTGGTTACCGAATTACGTTCCATTTTAAATATTTTTCCTTCAACGAGTCCTAAATAACCTTCTTCAATGCCATATACTTCCAATCCGTTTTGGATACCCGAACGTACAATAGAACGAATGGTTGCATTCATACCTGGGGCATCGCCACCTGATGTAAGCACAGCAATTTTATGAATTGATTTTTTTTGTTCATTTTCCATAAATTTTCCTCCAACATGATGACTAAAAATGAATTGTTATTTTTACTATTTGACATTATACTACATTTGTTGCGTTTTTTTTTAGTTTTTGCTTTTATTTTACTGGCCGAATGTGCCAAATTTTTTCACTATATTCTTTAATACTCCTATCAGCAGCGAATCTGCCCGCTTGTGCAATATTCACCAGTGACATTTGATGAAATTTCTTAGGCTGTGCATATACTTCATCTAATTGCTGATATACTTCTAAATAATTATCAAAGTCGGCAAGACACATATATCGATCTGCAACTCCATTTGAAGTAAGTAAATAATTGGCAATATTTTCAAAACTTTTTCCCGCAAAACCTCTTTTAAGCGTTGCAATAATGGCCCGTAAATCTTTACTATTATTATAAAAATATGTAGAATTATATCCTTGTTTCCATAGTTCATCTACTTCTTTTGTGGTCATACCAAAAATGAAAATATTATCATCACCTACAGCGTCACAAATCTCTACATTTGCACCATCCATTGTTCCAAAAGTAATAGCTCCATTAATCATAAACTTCATATTACCAGTTCCACTTGCTTCATATCCAGCCAGAGAGATTTGTTCACTAATTTCAGAAGCTGGCATTAAACTTTCCGCAAGTGTCACACAATAGTCTTCAATAAAAACAACGTTTAATTTTTCTTTAATCCGTGGATGCATATCAATATCCTTAGAAATATAATTGATTAATTCAATAATTTCTTTGGCCAAATAATACCCTGGAGCTGCTTTTGCACCAAAAATAAATGTTTGCGGTGTAATCATTAAATCTGGATTTTCTCTTAACAAATTATATAAATGAATAATTTTTAATACATTCAGTAATTGTCGCTTATATTCATGAAGTCGTTTAACTTGTACATCAAATCTTGTTTTAGGGTCTAAAATAATGCCTTGTTTTTTATAGATGACATTAGCAAAATCACATTTATTTAAGAGTTTTATACGTCCTAATTCTTCGATTATTTTATCATCATCATGATAATTCATAAACTTAGACAACTCTTTTGCATCCTTATACCAACCTTCACCAATTGTTTCCATCAACAGATTTGATAATCTAGGATTAGATTGATGAAGCCATCTTCTATGGGCAATTCCATTAGTGACATTGGTAAACTTATCAGGTGTCAATTGATAATAATCGCTAAAAATACTTCTTTTGATAATATCGCTATGAAGCGCAGATACTCCATTTACAGAATGGCTAGCTACGACACTTAAGTTGGCCATTTTGATATGATTGGAAGAAATAATGGCCATTCGGTTAATCTTATCCCAATCTCCAGGATACAAAGACCACAAATCTGTTGTATATCTTTTATTGATTTCTTTTAAAATGGCATAAATACGTGGCACAGTTCTAGCAACCAAATCCTCGGACCACGATTCTAATGCTTCTACTAAAACAGTATGATTGGTATAAGCCACCGTTTTTGTTACAATATCCCAAGATTCATCCCAACCCATTCCATAATCATCCATTAAAATACGCATTAATTCTGGTATACAAATTGCTGGATGTGTATCATTAATATGAATAGCCGCATAATCTGGTAACGTATGTAAATCTCCATAACGTTTTACGTGATCATAAATGATATTTTGAATTGATGCACTGACCAAAAAATATTGTTGTTTCAAACGGAGTGTCTTTCCCTCACGATGATCGTCAGATGGATAAAGAACCTTTGAAATCAATTCTGCTTCTTGATTTTCAAATAGCGCCTTTTGATAATCTCCTTGGGAAAAAGATTTCATATCAAATTCAGTAGCATTTCTAGCACGCCAAAGTCGTAATGTAGAAACAGCTTCACTTTTTCCACCTGATATAAGCATATCATATGGCACTGCTTCTATCAATTTAGAATCATGATATTCTACCTTCATTCTACCTTGGTCTGCATACTCTGTTACCCAACCACCGAATCTAACCTTTAAGATACGATCACTTCTTGGGACTAGCCAAACCTCACCACCTGGTAACCAAACATCTGGCATTTCCGTTTGCCATCCATTGACGATTTTTTGTTTGAAAAGACCATACTCATAACGAATTGAAAAACCCGTTGCTGGATAATCTAATGAAGCAAGTGAGTCCATAAAACATGCCGCAAGTCTACCCAAACCACCATTACCTAATCCTGCATCATTTTCTTGTCCATATAATTCATCTAAATCAAATCCATAATCTTCTAATACTTTGCGATAGGTTTCTACAATCCCTAGATTATATAGATTGGTTTTTAGGCTTCTTCCTACCAAAAATTCCATGCATAAATAATAAATGCGTTTGGCTTTTTGGGCTTTCACCTTACGATTGAATTGTTTTTTCTTTTCAAGAAGAATATCAAGAACAGACATACTTACCGCTTTGTACATTTGATCAATATTTGCATCTTGCGGTGTTACGCCAAAATAACTTGCTAATTTTTCTTCTAAAATATGCTTTGTTCCCTTGATGTCATCAAGTGTTTGAGTCATAATTGAATCACCTATTTTTCTAAAATTTTCTCATACATCTTCACGTATTGTTTCGCTGAAGTACTCCATCCAAAATCTTTATTCATTACAATTTCTACTTGTTTACTCCATAATTCTGAGTCCTGATAATCAGATATTGCTCTTTTGATGGTTGCTAGCATTTCACTAGCATTGATGTTTTGGAAAGTATATCCATTTCCATTTACCTCAGAAAAATCATGAATACTATCCTTTAATCCACCTGTTTGTCTGACAATAGGAATTGATCCATACCTAGAAGCAATCATCTGTGATAATCCACAAGGCTCAGATTGAGAAGGCATTAAGAAAATATCTGAAGATGCATAAATTTTCCGTGACAAATCTTGATTAAATGCAATAATAGCCCTCAATTTATGATGATAACGATATTCTAAATCCTTAAAATACCCTTCATAATAAGGATCACCTGTACCTAGCACAACTACTTGTACTCTTTCTTGCAGCACATCTTCAAATACTTCTTTGACCAAATCCAATCCCTTATGTGAAACCAATCTAGATACCATACCAATCATAGGCACAGTAGCATCAACAGGTAAATCCAACATAGCTTGTAATTCTTCTTTATTCTTGATTTTCAAAGTAAAATCTTTTCGATCATAATTTTCAAAAAGAGCCTTATCTCGTGCTGGATTATAGAATACTTTATCAATACCATTTAAAATGCCCATTAATTTTCCCTCTTCATAAACTCGTTTCGTTTCATGTTCTAATCCATGAGCAAAAAGAGGATCAAGGATTTCTTTTGCATAACTTGGACTAACAGTAGTTACAAAATGGGATGATTCCATTGCTCCTTTCATGATATTGGTTCTACCATTGTATTCTAACAAATAAGCATCTTGCATAGAAAGTCCAAATACATCTTCAATAATATCTTGGTCTAACGCATAGATACCTTGATACTCAATATTATGAATAGTGAATATTGTCTTTGTGTTCGCAAACCTACTATCATGATAGAATAGCGTTCTCAAGTATACTGAAACCATTCCTGTTTGCCAATCATGGGTGTGAATAATATCTGGAATTTGGTTTAGGAATAGCATAACATCAATACTCGCTTTACTAAAAAAGGCAAATCTTTCTGCATCATCAAAGTAGCCATAAAAATTATCTCGTTTAAAATAATATTCATTATCTACAAAATAATACGTTATTTCCTTTTCTTCATACTTATAAATACCACAATATTGATTTCGCCAAGCCAGTTGAGTTATCGTTTGCCCTACATACACCAACTTATTTTTATATGCTTGATGCAGTTTGGCATATAATGGTAAAATAACGCTTACCTTAAATTTATCTTTGGCATTTTTAGCAATTTTTTTTGGCAATGAGCCAATTACATCACCTAATCCACCTGAAGCAAAAAATGGTTGTGCTTCAGATGCAACAAAAAAGATTGTTTTCATTGTTTCACCCATGATTGATTTTCCTCCTATTATTATTTGAGCATTTTATCTATTTTATGAATATTTTTTATACCATTGTATTTTTTCCTAAATAATAAGGTATTTTTTCACAACCTGATAAATGATTTCGATCTCGAATCGTTACATTTTTATCCGTAACAACATAATTTAAAGCGACATTGTTTCCTGTAATTGTATCTTGCATCAAAATGGAATTTTTCACAACAGTTCCCTTTCCCACTTTTACTCCTCTAAACAAAATACTATTAATGACAGTACCTTCAATTTCGCATCCATCAGCAATAAAACTATTTTCAATAGTAGCATGGAATCCATATCTTGTAGGTGTAGAATCTCTGACTTTTGTATATACGCGATGATTTTTCACACCGAATAATGCTTTTCTAGTTTCTTTATCTAACAAAGCCATGCTACATTTGAAATAATTTTCCATCGTATTCACATGAAGATAAATTCCTTGATGTGCATAACCATAAATTTTCAAACTCTTGATATTTCCAAAAATAATATCCCGATGGAAAGATTCTAACCCTTGTGAAATTGCATCTTCTAATAATCCTTGCAATAATCGGCGATTTATCACACATACATTCATAAAGGTATTGGTAATTTTTCCTCGTTTTGATTTTAAATCCGCTTTGATGATTCGGCCTTCTTCATTCATTGTAAAATCCATATTAGAAACTAAATCGGAATCACATTTACCATGACGATATAAGAGTGTCATATCTGCTTGATGAGACTGATGGAATTCAAATACATCGGATAAATCAATGACATTAGCACTATCACAATCCATCAATACAACCATTTCTTCTTTTGCCTTTTCAATATATCCTCTAATACTCACCAATGCCTCTAAACGGCTTGAATATAGGATGTCACTTTTATAACTACCAAAAGGTGGAAAAACCACAAGTCCCCCGTTTTTTCTAGACAAATCCCAATCTTTTCCAGATCCCAAATGATCCATTAAAGATTGATAATTTTTTTGGGCGAGAATACCTACATTGACAACATCTGCATTAATCAAATTGGAAAGAGCGAAATCAATTAATCGATATCTTCCTCCAAATGGGATGGACGCAGAAGTTCTTTTTCTAGTCAATTCATCAATTGTTTCGTTGTGAATATTGGAAAAAATAATACCCAATGCTTTCATTATTACTCACCTCTTACCCTATATACATTTTCTTCAATATTAGCACCAGCTAATACCACTGCTTCATCTTCTACTACTACATCTCTTCCAATTACAGCAATTTCAACATGATCTGCTTTAGGCATACCAATTACTGCTTGTTTGCCAATCACTACCTTTTCATCAATGATACTATAGTTAACAGATGCACCCTCGCCAATCACGGTGTCCGCAAAAATAACACTATCTTTTATAATAGCCCCTTTAGCTACTCGCACATTTGAACCAATAATACTATTGATTATCGTTCCTTCTATTTTAGCACCATCGGTAACCAAAGAGTTTTGTAATACTGCCCCTTTAGCAATATATTGTGGTTCAATTCCAACATTTCTAGAATGAATTTTCCAAAATGGATTATAAATATCAAAAGCAGGATTCTCACCAATTAAATCTTGATTGGCCTCCCACAAACTTTTGATGGTTCCAACATCTTTCCAATATCCTTTAAATGGATAAGCTACCATTTTTTCTTTTTTAGCAAGCATCGTTGGAATAATATTTTTTCCAAAGTCATTTTGGCTCGTAGGGTCTAATGCATCTTCTCTTAAATACTTAAATAATTTTTCCTTTTTAAAAATGTAAATCCCCATAGAAGCTTTATTGCTCTTAGGATGTTTGGGCTTCTCTTCAAATTCAGTAATCATATTTTCTTCATTTGTATTCATAATACCAAAACGACTAGCTTCTTCCATTGGTACTTCTAATACTGCGATGGTACAATCTGCATTATTTTGAATATGTTCATGTAACATCTTATTATAGTCCATTTTATAAATATGATCACCTGATAAAATCAACACATGGTCAGGATCATAATTTTCAATAAAACTAATATTTTGATAAATAGCATTTGCTGTACCTTTATACCACTCACTACCTGTCTTAGCTTGGTAAGGTGGGAGAATATGAACTCCGCCAAAGGTTCTATCTAAATCCCATGGTTGACCATTACCAATATATTCGTTTAATAACAATGGCTGATACTGTGTAAGTACCCCTACTGTATCAATATTAGAATTGACACAATTAGATAAAGTGAAATCAATGATTCGATATTTCGCACCAAATGAAACTGCTGGTTTAGCCACTTTTGAAGTTAATGCATACAAGCGGCTTCCTTGACCTCCTGCAAGCAACATAGCTACACACTTTTTTTGACTATACATAATTTTTTACCTTCCTTAATATTATTCCTGTACTAGCTGGTACATTGATTCTAAGTTGATGATTTTCTACAACAAATTCACGTCTTTTTAAGTTTGTCCATCCCCCATATATTTGATCTGATGTTGCCATAACAACTTCATATTTTCCATCTTCAATTGATAATACATAATCTTTCCATTCGCAATTCGCAAAATTTAAAATGACATCTACAGTCTCTTTCTCATTTGATATTCTACGATAAGAAAGAATATTGTGATCTTTATCATTCACACTATTCCATAAAAATCCATCCCAATTGGTTTCGTTTTGATATAATGCCTTTTCCCTCTGATACAAATGATTGATATCACATACAAATTGTTGGAGACCTTTGTGGCTTTCATAGTTTAATACTGACCAATCCAATTCCCTTGATTCACTCCACTCTCTAAATTGACCAATTTCTCCCCCCATGAATAACAACTTTTTACCTGGATGAGTCATCATATACATCAAATAAGTCTTCAGTGTTGCAAACTTGACAGTATAATCACCAGACATTTTATAAATGAGTGAGCCTTTCATATGTACCACCTCATCATGCGACAAAGGAAGAATATAACGTTCACTATAAATATAAGTCATCTGAAAGGTCAATTGATCGTGATGATATCTACGGTACATCGGATCACTTTTCATATAAGCTAATGTATCATTCATCCATCCCATATTCCACTTGTAATCAAATTCTAGTCCTCCATATTGGGTCGGAACCGTAATTTTGGGAAAGGCGGTTGATTCTTCTGCAATCATCAAAACACCAGGATAATACTCATGCACCATATGATTGACTTTTTGAATAAAGCTTACTGCTTCTAAATGTATATTCGTTCCTTGGCTATTCTTATGCCACTGGCCTTCTTTTCTCCCATAATCTAGATATAACATTGATGCCACTGCATCTACTCGGATTCCATCAATATGAAATTGATCTAGCCAAAACATCGCATTTGAAACAAGAAAAGATTGCACTTCATTCTTTCCATAATCAAAACATCTCGTTCCCCAACCCTCATGTTCCTTTTTGGTATTATCAGATGGCTCATAGGTTTCAGTTCCATCAAACTCAATTAAACCATGCGCATCCTTGGCAAAATGTCCTGGCACCCAGTCCATAATGACACCTATATTTTTTTGGTGGCATATATCTACAAATCGCATAAAATCATGGGGTGTTCCATATCTAGATGTTACAGCATAGTATCCTATTACTTGATATCCCCAAGAAGGATCATAAGGATATTCTGCTAAGGGCATCACCTCAATATGCGTATATCCCATTGCCACCGCATAATCAGAAATTTCTTCAGCTAATTTGACATAATCAAAAACACTTCCATCTGCATATCGCTTCCAAGAGCCCAAATGGACCTCATAAATATTTAAGGGTTGATCTAAAGCTTGATGTTGTTGTCTTTTAGCCATCCACTGACTATCTTGAAATGTATATCCACTTAAATCGTATACTTTTGATGCTTTTTCTGGTCTACATTCTGCATGAAACCCGTAAGGATCACTTTTGAATAAAGTTCGATTGTCAAAAGTGACAATCGCATATTGATAACAAGCAAATAATGGGACATGAGAAATGGTAATTTCGTAGATGCCTCCATCAGATATTTTTTGCATCACATGTCTCGTGGTATCCCATGCATTAAACTCTCCTACAACAGAAACGATTTTTGCATGAGGGGCAAACACTCGAAAAGTAGTACACTCTTTTGTGTAATGTGCTCCCATCAGTTCATAAGCGCGATAATTGGTACCCTGATGAAAATAATATATTCCTTTTTCTTCCATTTCCAATATCTCCTTCTTTTTCCTTATTATACCACATCTAGAAAATATATGCAATTGTTAGTAAAATTATTTTTTTTAAATGGCGTTTTCTAGTTTTTCTTTCGCTATTTTTTGACATATTTTTAGTTTTTATTATTCAATTTTTTCCTATTCATCAAGCAAAAAAAGAAACATTTTTTTCAATTTATGCTATACTATGTTCAAAAGGAGTGTACTATCTTATGGAATTATTTTCATTTTTTCCAATCATCATTTCAATTTTTTTCATCGCAATTATCATTGTAATTATTATTGCAAGTATCAAACAAACTACCCAAAAAAATACCTCATCTTCTCATACAAAAAAATGGGGAGACGAGCAATATATTCGCCATTCAAATACCTCTACCGACTTTTCTAATACTATTTATCAAGGTGGGGGACAAACAAAACATAGCAATATTATTTCTGGTATCTTTTTGATTTTCTTCACTCTCATTTGGACAAGCATTTTACTTTTCATGGTCACTATGCTCTTCAAAAGCGATCAGTTATCATTTCCTTTGATTTTGTTTTTTATCCCTTTTTTCTTAGTCATTATTATTTTGATTATACAAATTATTCGAACCTTTAAAGGAACAAAACAAGAAAAGATAGCTGAATCTACCTTATATGAAGATTCTATTGATGATTCATATTTGATATTGTTTTGTCCAGGATGTGGTGAATCACTTGAAAAAACCGACCGTTTTTGCCCTTCTTGCGGAAGAAAAATTAAATAATAAAAAACTCACTTTTAAAACCTATTCGTTTAAAAACGAATGAGCAAAAAAGTGAGTTTTTTTATTTTATTGAAACATTTTTGCAATCAATGGAACAATATCTTTAATTATAGTATGTGTTGTGTTGATACACAAATCATAATTTTGAATCTTTCCCCATTTTTGGCCTGTATAATATTGATAATACTTAGCTCTTTCTTTGTCTATTCTTGCAATATGTTTGCGAATTTGTTTTTCTGTATACGTGCTAGATGCACTATTCCGTTCTATGCATCGTTTGACTTTACTATCCATTTGTGCATAAATAAAAATACGATATGGCTGATATTCTCTTAAGATATAATCTGCACATCTTCCTACAATGACACAATTAGACTGTGTAGCCAATCGTTCTATAATTTCACATTGTGCTTGAAACACCATTTGAACTTGTTGCAATTCATAATTTTCATGTCCAGTCAAACTTTGACCAATTGTAATTGGATACAAGCGGTGCGGTTTTTTCTCAATAATATCTTGAACATACTCTTCTGATAGTGATGTATGTTTGGAAATCTCTGTAATAATTTCTTTATCATAATACTCATATCCTAATTCTTCCGCAAGTCTCCTACCGAATTCTCTTCCTCCACTACCAAACTCTCTTCCTATTGTGATGATTTGATACATATTATTCCTCCTCGTTTTGATTTTCCTTTATTTAATAAACATCGCATCACCAAAAGAAAAAAAGCGATACTTTTCTTGTACAGCTATACGATATGCCTCAAGCACATGTTCTCTTCCCGCTAAAGCACTGACTAACATAATCAAAGTTGACTTTGGTAAGTGAAAGTTAGTAATCAAAGCATCAACCGCTTGAAATGGATATGGGGGATAGATGAAAATATTGGTTGACTCCTGACACTCCCGAAAACAACCATATTTGGTCATAATACTTTCCAATGTTCTTGTTGAAGTCGTTCCTACACTAATAATTCTTTTTCCTGCTGCCTTGGCCTGATTCAAAGCCATTGCGGTTTCTTTTGTCATTTGATATGACTCGCTATGCATATGATGTTCCTCAATTGTTTCACTCATAACAGGCCTAAATGTGCCTAATCCAACATGTAATGTCACATATTCAAGTTGTACACCTTTTGCTTTTACCCGTTCTAATAATTCTTGGGTAAAATGTAAACCCGCAGTAGGTGCCGCAGCACTACCATAATCTTTTGCATACACCGTTTGATAACGAGAACCATCCTCTAATTTCTCATGAATGTATGGTGGTAATGGCATCGTACCAATTTGTTCTAATATTTCTAAAAATATACCTTGATAAGTCATTTGGTATCTTCTTTCACCATCTGCTTTTTCCTCTATGCAAGTTGCTATCAATAAGCCATTTCCAAAAGATATTTGTGTTCCCATTTTGACACGTCTGGCAGGACGGGTTAAAGCTAACCACTCATCTTTCGCTACTTCTTTGAGCAATAATAATTCTATAGATGCATCAGTATCTCGTTTTTTTCCATAAATGCGTGATGGATAAACTTTTGTATCATTAAGGACTAAAACATCTTGATCTGTTAGATAATCAACTATGTCATAAAAATGTTTATGTTCTATATGTCCTGTTATTTTATCCAAAACCAATAACCTAGAATCAGTTCTATTTTCTAGTGGAGTTTGAGCAATCAATTCTTCTGGTAAATTATAATCAAAATCTGTTACTTTCAAAATAAACCTCCCTTTTTATATCCCAAATGTTCATACGCCTTTTCCGTCACCATCCGCCCTCTATGTGTACGAATGATAAATCCCTCTTGTAATAAATAAGGCTCATTGACATCTTCTAAGGTAACAGTTTCTTCAGAAATGGTAGCAGCAAGCGCCTCAAGTCCTGCTGGCCCTCCTTTAAATCGTTCAATTAAGCCCAAAAGATATTTTCGGTCAGTAATATCTAGACCTGCTTTATCGATATCTAGTTTATTCAAGGCATAATCTGTTATCTCAACTGATATGTGATTTGAATTTTCATATTGGGCAAAATCACGAATTCTTCTAAACAAACGATTGGCAATACGGGGTGTCCCACGAGAGCGTCTAGCTAACTCATAAGTTGCATCTTTGTCAATAGGAAAATGAAAAATTCTCGATGTCCGTTCAATAATGGTGGCTAATTCTTCCATATCATAATATTTCAATTGATGAACTATGCCAAATCGATCTCTCATAGGCGCTGTTAAATCACCAAAACGTGTTGTTGCCCCAACTAAAGTAAATGGTGGTAAATCTATGCGTAACGTAGAAGCTGCAGCATCTTTGCCCATTACTATATCAATCGCATAATCTTCCATTGCGGAATACAAGATTTCTTCAATTACTTTAGGTATCCGGTGAATTTCATCAATAAATAATATATCCCCAGGCTCAAGAGAGGATAATATTGCAGCAAGATCGCCCGGTCTAGATAATGCAGGACCTGTAGTAATTTTAATCCCTGTGTTCATTTCATTGGCGATGATGTGGGCAAGCGTCGTCTTGCCTAGTCCTGGAGGACCATATAATAACACATGATCTAAACTCTCATGACGCAGTTTTGCTGTATGAATAAATATTTCCATCATTTCTTTCAGTTCCAACTGCCCCACATATTCTTTTAACCTCTGGGGACGAAGAGAGGACTCAATCTCATCGCCATCTATCATTTTTTTGTCCATAATATTATCCAAGACCATCACCCTTTTCTTTGATTTAATTCTATTTTTATGATATAATAAATTATCTATTTATATTTCTTATGGAGGTTCCTATGTACCGATATTTTAAAGGACAGGCAACAGAAATTTGTGCCACACATATTACATTTGAGGTAGGGCAAATTGGCTATTTAGTCAAAGTACCCAATCCATATCAATTTGAATGTAATACGCCTATGACGCTTTACTTGCATTATCATGTCCGTGAGGATGCTCATGAACTATTTGGCTTTAGTTCTTCTACTACTAGAGATATGTTTGAAAATCTCATCAATGTAAAAGGGCTTGGACCAAAAGGTGCACTCGCAATTCTTGCCTCTAGTACTCCTGAGGAAATTATTCAAGCATTAGATGATAGCAATTCAAAATTTTTTGGCCAATTCCCAGGGATTGGGCCAAAATTAAGTCAGCAAATTGTTCTTGACTTAAAAGGCAAGATTGATTTTCATCAAGATACTCAGGATTTTTCCAATGAAAAGAAAAATAACGTCATTTTGGCACTAAAATCTTTGGGATACAACAGCAATGAAATTAAGCAAGCTACCAAAGATTTAGACGTTAGTGATGCAATCTCACTAAGTGATGCAGTAAAAAATGCCCTAAAACGGCTTAAAAAGAATTAATTCTATTATACACTATTTTGCTTCTTTTTGCAATATAAATAAATTTGGAATCGAAACCACTATTCCTTATATTATATAATCTATATTTCATCCTATTACTTAAATAAAAAAATGGTTCAATATGAACCATTTTTTTATTATTCTAATCAATGTAATTTTATACTTAGCCCAGAAAAATGTAAACTAACCTATTAAAGAAGCAAACATTATCCAAGCAAGTCCATAATAAATCACAACTGCAATTACATCATTGATAGTCGTGATTAACGGACCAGATGCAACAGCTGGATCAATTTTGCATTTCTTAAATATAACAGGTATAGCACTTCCTGCTAAACTAGCGATTAGCATTGAGCCAAGCATACTTACACCTACAGAAAGAGCAATTTTAAAATTATCCAATAATGTCTCATTCTGAACAAAATAAATAAAGAGAAAAACAGAAAGAAAACTCATCAATCCAATACACAAACCATTGATAAAACCTACGCGAATCTCTTTAAAAATCAATTTTGCAATATCCTTACTTGTTGTTCTTTCACTAGATAACACACGAATTGTTACAGCAAGCGATTGTGTTCCTGTATTTCCTGCCATATCTAAAATTAATGATTGAAAAAACACAATAAGTGGCAATGCCGCAACAACTTTTTCAAAACTAGAAATCAATAGACTCGTCACAAGACCTAAACCAAGTAAAATCAATAACCATGGCACTCTTTTTTTGATTGATGTAAAGATAGACTCATCTAAGTCCTCCTCACTAGATAAACCCGCTAACTTAGCATAGTCATCACTCAATTCATCTTGAACTACTTCAACGACATCATCACTTGTAATTACACCAACTAAATGTTTTTTTTCATCTAATACTGGGATAGAGTCAAGTGCATACTCCTGAATTTTTTCTAGGCATGCGCTCACTTCTTCTGTTGCATTTAAGTATGGATAGGAGGTTTTAATCAGTTCTTTTAAATTTTGATTTTCTCTAGCTAAAATCAAATCTCTTAAATCCATAGCACCAAAAAAATGATTATCCATATCAACAAAATAGAGTGTTGAAATATTATCATTGATAGCAGCCTCTTCAATCATTTTTTTCATAGCTTGTCTAACAGTCGCATCTTTTGATATGGCAACATAGTTCGTTGTCATTTTACTTCCAATTACATTTTCATCATAAGAGGTGATTAATTTGATATCATCAACCGCCTCTTGATCCATCAACTCAATTAATTCATTACGATCTTGTTCTTCTAATTCTTCTAAAATATCGATAGCATCATCTGTATCCATATTTTCCAAGATATCCGCCGCGGCATCTGTAGATAATTCCTCAAAATATTCGGCTGGTTCTTCTACATAACTAAAAATATCTGATAAAATATCTTGATTGAAGAGCAAATAAAGTTGTTGTCTTTCTTCCTTTGTCAAAAAGGGAAATACTTTGGCAATATCATTTTCATGATATTGGGAAAGAGCACTGCGTTTTTCCTCTAATGAAGAATGTGATCTAATTAATGCTAATATCTTTTCAACGTAATCTTGATTCATGATGATATCCTCCTGCTTAGTTTTTTATGTATGCAAAAGACCTTTTTGAAAAGGAATATGATACAAGAGGTAATTAAAATCTAAATCCACCTTTATTTTTTCCCTTGCCTTTTTTCGGCTTAGATGGTTTCATACCTGGAATAGGTGCTTGCCCTTTAGATACTTTTTCCATTTGGTCTTCATCCATATTCATTAATGATTTCATTTGCGTACGCATCGTTTCAAATTGTTTGGTCAACTGATTAATTTCTTGATAACTTCTACCACTACCATTTGCAATACGCGATTTTCTCGAGTGACTCTTATTGATTAAATCAGGATTATTTCGTTCTTCTTTCGTCATTGATCCAATCAACGCCTCTATATACACAAATTTTTTATCATCAATATCCAAATTTTTAATCTGTGATCCAAGTCCAGGAATCAATCCCAATAAACCTTTTATCGAACCCATCTTTTTAATCTTTTTGATTTGATCTAAGAAATCGTTATATGTAAAACAGCCTGCTTGCATTTTTTCTGCCATTTTCATCGCTTCTTCTTCATCAAAAGAGGCTTGTGCTTTTTCTATAAAGGTTAGCACATCCCCCATTCCAAGAATTCGCTTGGCCATACGTTCAGGATGGAATACATCAATTTCATCCATTTTTTCACCAAGACCAGTAAATTTTATTGGAATTTGTGTCATATAGCGAATAGATAATGCGGCACCACCACGAGTATCACTATCTAGTTTTGTCAATAAGCAGCCTGTTATACCTAATTTTTCGTGGAATTTCATCGCTACATTGACCGCATCTTGCCCTGTCATCGCATCAACAGTCAATAATATTTCATCAGGATTTACAATTTGTTTAATTTCAACTAATTCCTGCATCAATACTTCATCAATGGCAAGCCGCCCTGCTGTATCAATGAGGACTAAATTATATCCTTTTTCTTTTGCATAATCTAAACCACTTTTCACAATGGCTTGTGGTTTAGCTAGTATTCCCATTTGGAATACTTCAATATCTAGTTGCTTTCCGATAGTAACTAACTGATTGATGGCAGCTGGCCGATAAACGTCTGCAGCAATCATTAATGGCTTACATTTGTTATTCTTTCGTAAGTAATTGGCTAGTTTACCAACATGAGTTGTCTTACCACTACCTTGTAATCCCACCATCAAGACAATACTTGTTCCTGACTTTTTTAAATTAATAGGTACTGCTTCATCTCCCATCAATTTAATTAATTCTTCATAAACAATTTTAACGACTTGGTCACCTGGAGTAAGTGATTTCATCACTCGCTCGCCTAAAGCCAATTCTTTTACTTCATTAATAAACTCTTTGACAATTTTATAATTAACGTCTGCTTCAAGTAATGATACACGAATTTCACGCATAGCATCATCAATATCTTTTTCATTTACTTTACCACGTCCAGTTAATTTCCTTAATGAATATTGAATTTTTTCTGATAAATTCTCAAACGGCATATACTTTTATTCCATCTCCTTGATCCGATGAATAATGACTTTTCCTTCTTCAGTGGTATAAGACATTAAATCATTCAAATAAGCTTCTAATACCTTATTTTTTTGATAAAGCCCTAATTTTGACTCATATTCATCTAAATTATGTTCTACTTTTTTTAATAAATCCCAAATGGCATTACGTGAAACACCAAGGGATTCCGATATCTCGGATAAACTATAATCTTCAAAATAATAACTTTCAAATACTTCCCTCTGCTTTGTTGTAAATAAGTTTTGATAGTATGTATATAAGAAATTATAATAATCTTTTTTTTCTATTGTATTAGGCATCTACATCATCCTCTGAACCAATAAATAATCCACCAATATAATCCTCTAAATCAAAATATTCTAAATCTTCCATTTTTTCGCCCAGTCCAACCATTTTGATAGGTAAATTATATTTATCCCGAATGGCAAGTACGATTCCGCCTTTACTAGTTCCGTCTAATTTGGTTAAAATAACTCCAGTAATATTGGTAACCTCCATAAAAGCTTCTGCTTGAGATAATCCATTTTGACCTGTTGTCGCATCTATGACCAATAGGGTTTCATGAGGACCATTTTCTACTTCACGAGCAATCACACGATTCATCTTTTCCAATTCTTTCATTAGATTCGTTTTATTTTGGAGCCGACCTGCTGTATCACACAATAGAACATCATACTTTTCTTGTTTAGCCTTTTGCACTGCCTCAAAAATAACACTAGAAGGATCCGTTGCTCCTTTTTTAATTACTATATCCACTCCAACACGATTGGCCCATACTTCTAATTGATCTACTGCGCCTGCTCTAAAGGTATCCCCCGCAGCAAGCAATATCTTTTTTCCCTCTTTTTTCAATCGATAGGCAATTTTAGCAATCGTTGTTGTCTTTCCTACACCATTTACACCAACGAATAAAAAAACAGACAAATCATCTTTTTGTAAATTAAAATTATTATTGACAATTTCTCCTTTTAGATATAATTCAAACATTTTATCAACAATAATCGGTTGTAAGTCCTCTACATTTGTTAATCCTTCTACTCTTTCATCTTCCTGAAGTGCCTCAATAAAATCTAGTGTTGTTTCTACACCAATATCAGCCATAATAAAGGCATCAGTTAAATCATCAAATAGGTCTTCATCAATTTCTTTATGACCTGACAAGATTGCTTTTAGTTTCCCCATTAGCCCTTGTCTTGTTTTTTTCATACCGAGTTCATATTTCTTTGAAGTATCATTTTGTTTTTTCTTTTTAAATAAATCAAATAACCCCATTATATTGCTCCTCTCATTAGACCTTATGTCTAATCCTTATTTTTGTATTATACTATATTTTTTTATTTTTTTCAACCCTTATAAATAAAAAGATTGATAGGCTACTGACTATCAATCTTTTTATTTTCTTCTTTTTGAGGTAGTAATCCAACATTGGATTTACAGCGTTCACTATTACAACGAATAATTTCACCTACTCGAATCATTGGCGCACCACAAATTTCACACTTTTCTCCCGTAGGAATACCTGAAAAAGTTGCTTTGCATTTTGGGAAACGACTACAAGCATAAAATAATGCTCCTTTTGATCTGCCCCTTGCGCTTGTTCTTTCGACAACCTCACCCTCACCACAGATTGGACAAGTTACTCCAGTTGTAACCACTTCCTTCTTTGGCGCTTTTTTGATGTAATGACAATGAGGATAACCCGAGCAAGCCGTGAATTCACCAAATGGACCACGCCTAATAAATAAGGGTAACCCACATTCAGGACAAAATTCATCCGTTATTTTGGGATATATTTTGACCATATTGTCTCTAGCATTTTCAATCAATGGGGCAAATACATCATAGAATTTACGAAGTTCCTCATACCAAATGGCATTACCTTCAGCAATTTTATCTAATGTATTTTCCATATCAGCTGTATATTTCACATTAATAATACTGCTAAAGAACAATTCCAATTGCTCTGTTGTAAGTCTTCCTTGTGCAGTAGGTACAAATGTTTTCTTTTCCATCGCTACATATGCTCTTGCCCGCAAAGTTTCCATTGTTAATGCATAAGTAGAAGGTCTTCCAATTCCTAGTTCTTCCATCTTACGAATTAATCTTGCCTCAGTATAGCGATATGGTGGTGAAGTAAATTTCTGTTCCTTTGAAATTTCTTGAAAGGATAAATTTTCTCCAATGGATAACTCTGGTAAGTGATCCAAATTTTCTTCTTCATCAACCAAACTCGATTCTTCATAAATAGTTAAAAAACCATCAAATAAAGTAATTTCACCTGTTAAATTAAAAATGTATCCTTGATTTTCAATATCCACTTTCGTATCTTCTAATATAGCATCACTCATTAAAGAGGCAATCGCTCTATTATATATTAAGGAATAGATTTTATATTCATCAGCAGCCAAGTATTTTTTCACACTCTCTGGTGTTCTAGCAATATTGGTTGGACGGATAGCTTCATGCGCATCTTGTATATTCTTTCCTTTGGGCGCTTTTTTGGTTCCTTTATAATATTTTTCACCATATTTTTCAGTAATATATTGTTTTGCTGAACGAACAAACTCATCTGATAAACGAATAGAGTCAGTACGCATATAAGTAATCAAACCAACACGCTCTTTACCAAGTTCAACACCTTCATATAACTTTTGGGCAATTCCCATCACTCGTTTTGCATTGTAATTGAATTTCGCACCAGCATCTTGTTGTAACGTTGAAGTAATAAAAGGAGGACGCGAAGCACGACTTCTTTCCTTCTTATTAATATCAATGATTTGGTATTCATCTTCTTTTAAAGATGCTATGACTTGATTGGTTTCCTCCTCAGAAGAAAGTGTCATCTTTTCATCTTTTCGGCCAAAAAATTTAGCCCGTAACGTATATATATTTCCAGCTATTTCCTTATTTAAAATAGCAGCCAAATCCCAATATTCAACCTTATCAAATGCCTCAATTTCCTTTTCACGATCTACTACTAATTTCAAAGCAACCGATTGTACTCGACCAGCTGATTTTGAACCTATTTTTTGTTGAAGTAAACTAGATAAACGAAATCCAATGATACGGTCTAATATTCTTCTTGATTCTTGTGAATGCACCAAATCCATATCTATATCTCGATCATGTTGAATCGCTTTTAGTATTGCATTTTTAGTAATTTCATTAAATACAATTCTAGAAACCTTTTCATCTGGTTGTTCTAGTACCTCACTCAAATGCCAACTAATGGCTTCTCCCTCACGGTCAGGGTCAGTTGCTAAATAGATATGTTCTGCCAAATTGGCAACTGATTTTAATTTTTCAACGACTTCTCCTTTGTCTTTTAAAATACTATATTCAGGCTGAAAGTTATTTTCGATATCTACTCCGAATCCACCTTTGCCTTTAATTTTGAGATCTCTAATATGACCTATACTAGACTCTACTAAATATTCTTCACCTAAATAATTTCCTATGGTTTTACACTTTGCTGGAGATTCCACGATGAGTAATTTCATAAAACACCTCGTCATCATTTTGTGTTTTGATTATATAACACTTCAAATAATAAGTCAACCAAAACGAATAAAAATCATCCACTGATTTTGAATATTTTTCGACTAATTTATTAAAAAACAAAAAAGCGCATTGTACTTTTATGCGCTTATAAATAATGCAGTATGACATAAGATAAACATATCATCAATTCCGAAAAAAACAGTATACTCCCCATTACTATTGCAAGAATACTCTTTTTAGGTTGACCACTTTTGATACCTAGAAAAACACCTAATCCGATTATACCGAGTTGCAAAACTAAAACCACTGGAAATAACACAAATGGCCATAATGTATTTTGATCGATATAAACACAAAACATCCCGACAATGAGTGAAGCAAATGTCAATAATGCATTTAGAGCAGATACCATACCAGGTGATAACTTTAAAGCATTATCAAAATATTCACATTCTTCAACGCTTGTCTTCTTATTTACCTTAATTTGATTGAATATTTTCACATACGGAAATATCATTCTTTTAATCTTCCAAAGTGCCTGTTCATTGCCATTTACTTCAATAAGGTAGCCTCTATTGTCTACCAATTGAATCAAAAAGAAATCTTTATTTTCTACAATTCCAACGATTTGCGTATACAAAATCTTTGTTGTAGACGAATTAGATTTTGATTTTTCTGTTACTATGAATGCATCTGATACAAAAACAAATTCATCATAGGATACATCACAAGACAATTTGGATCGCTTGTGCACATTTATCAACACAATAATTAACATCAATAATAAAAATAGCATAATCCCTACGCCAATTCCTATTATAACTATGGAAGATAGAAGCAATCCCACCAAAATCAAGACAATAAAGCAACAAATAAAAATTGTAAAATTGAATATGTTCATCTTTTTCTCATATCGAAAATAACTTTGTCGTAATGCTTGGTTAACTGTAGATATAACCTCTATTTCTTCTTGAACGAAATGAGTATTGTCCATAAAAAATTACCTCACATATTATATATGAGGTAATTTTAGCATACTTCATATGGATAAGCAAATCTTTTGCAAAACCATTGAACAAACTATTTTTTTAGCACTTTGATAGCATCCTGAATGGTTTTTTCGTATGCTTCCATACCGTATTTATCTACTTCTGCTTTATTTTTTTCACCATGAGTTAAACAACCTGCTCCAGCAATACATCCGCCTACACAAGCCATTCCTTCAATAAAGTTACCAATATCAATTTTGCCAACTTTTAATAGGGCCATTCGACATTCTTCAATTCCATTACATACGACTGGCTTTACTTCAAACTCCGTTTGTCCCAATTCAATTAATGCCTGTTTTACAGCATCCGTTAAACCTCCACTTCTAGCAAAGATTCTACCATAATAAGACGCATTATCTAAAACATCTTCTGATAATGAATAAATATCTAAATCTTTACTATCAAAAAGGGCTTGCAATTCTTCAAATGTCAATACAGAATCAACATATTGTTTCTGCATTTCTTGTTGAAATTCAGCCTTCTTAGCAGTACATGGACCAATAAAAATCACTTTTGCGGTTGGATCTGTCTCTTTAATATATTTTGCAATTTCTGCGGCAGGAGACAAATTGTGCGAAATATGTTCTACCAATTTAGGGAAATTCTTTCTAATATACATCACAAAAGCAGGACAACATGAGCTGGTTAAAAAGCCCTTTTCTATTAATTCTTGTGTTTCCTTATATGCCACCATATCAGCACCAAGAGCAGCTTCTACCACTGTAAAGAATCCTAATTCTTTGATGCCTGAAATAACTTGTCCTAATTTGGCATGCACAAATTGACTAGATATGGATGGAGCTACTACTGCATAAGTTTTATATTTTTGATTATGTTGACTTTTTTTCAAAATATCAATGACATTGATAATATAAGATTTATCCATAATAGCGCCGAATGGACATTGGTAAACACATGAGCCACAAGAAATACATTTATCATTATCAATTTTAGCTGCCTTATTGGGTCCCATAGAAATCGCTTTTACTTTACATGATTTTTCACATGGTCTTTTAAAATTCACAATAGCACCATATGGGCATACTGCAGAACACTTTCCACACTCTACACATTTAGATTTATCAATATGGGCTTTTTGGTTGTGATCAAAATAAATGGCATCTTTCTTACACGCATCTTGACAACGATGTGCAAGACAACCTCTACATACATCTGTTACTTCGTATCCTGCAACAGGACATTCATCACAAGCTAAATCAATGACTTCTATGACATTGGGATTTGATTTATCTCCACCCATAGCAATCTTAATTCTTTCTTCAACAATTGCTCTTTCTTTATAAATACAACATCTTGTAGTTGGGGTGGGGCCTGGAATAATAATTTTGGGTATATCCAATATTTTTTCATACAACGTATCATCCCAAGCTTTTCTTGCTACTTCTCTTAATACTTTATATTTTAAATATTGAACTTGTGTATCAAATTTTTTCATATTTTCACCTAAAAATAACTTACTTTTATATTTTTTCCCATCTTTTTCAAGCACTCTGATAGTTCTTGAACCAATTGCATTTTTATATTGAAATTGATAGGTAGATTGGGGTTTTGATGTGCAGGATTCATCGCTCTTCCTACATAAAAATTAATATCGGTAGCTTCTTCAAATAAAAGACGCGAGATTAAAGATGCTCCATCTTTTTTATAGCACCAATTGACATAAGATTGATTATCTTCTAAATAATCCTTTGCATATTCTAATACACGATTGATGGTAATTACACCTTCTGTTACCAAATCTACTCCCTCAATTTCAGCAGTTGGTGGAATTTTAGGATCCGAATAATTGAGTGATGGCGTAATTGATTTACCTAAGTATTTAGCAGCTATAGATGAAGTTGTTCCGCCACATACAATGTGTTTTCCACCTTTGGAAAAAAACAGTGACATCATTCGATTACAATCATCTGGATTACTTGGTGGGCCAAACAAAAGATTCATCGGTTCTCTTTTTCTAATTCGAACCACACAAGCAGTCGTGTCATCTCCTGGTTCATAGCCATATAATTTATTGCACTCATCTAGTAAAATTGTTGTCATTGTTTTTGCTGTATAACCTGCTGATGGTAATATTTTTACCATTTCAATGATATCTTCCCTTTTCCAACCAAAATTAAGTGTTTTCCCCACTCCAGCATAAATACATCCATCACTCATCATTACAAATACGTCA
The DNA here is from genome assembly GCA_023667245.1 of Anaeroplasma bactoclasticum. Lineage (GTDB taxonomy): Bacteria > Bacillota_I > Bacilli_A > ML615J-28 > CAG-313 > CAG-313. The sequence goes on along the minus strand of JAMPAL010000004.1, from coordinate 57,336 downwards.
TTTTCATATAATTGAACTTTAGATTTATAAATTTTTTTACCACCAATGTTCAATTCGGTTTTATTTAACTCATAATTTTCCCCATCACGAATTAAAATAATCCCAGGATTATCATATTCTATAACTTCCGCTTCACTATTAGGTGAAATTTTCAAAATCGTAAAAGTGGAATAAGCCACTTTTCGAACAGAACAAACGGGTAATGTCGCAGCAATCGTTGCTACACATTCCTCAATAGAAATTCCTTCTGCCATCATTGTTGAAATAATTTTCGAAGTTAGAGTTGATAAAATACATGCTTTTACCCCGCTTCCTAATCCATCAGCAAGCACAATAATTTTTGTTCCATCCTCTTGGTCAATAATATCTATATGATCACCACAAAGTTGCTCATGATGTTTGAGTAAACTACGATAGCCTATATCTGTACAAAGATTATTCATCCTTAATTGACTCCTTTAATTTCGTTAAAGCAATTTTTGTTTCAGCTGCAGTTTCTCCTAAAAGGGAGGCAATTTCTTGGACAATACGCATTTGTTTATCCACCACTTTATCAGCGATTTCTACCGTTTTTGAAGAGATTTCATCTTTCTTTTCTTTTGCGGTAACTTCAAGTGTAACATCTCTCATAAAACAAATGATAATCTTATAATTTTTATCATAAACGATGGTTCTTTCTACATATCGATTATACTCAGCCAAATAAATGCGTTCATTATAGACATTTTTGTTGTTTAATTTGACTTGCAAGAATGGATATGGATCAAGAATACGAATGACTTGATCTCCTAATACGTCCGTTGCATATTTAATATTCATAATCTTACGTGCTGCATCATTGATTTGTTGGACCTCTAAATCTTCATTTAGCACTAAAATACCATCTGGCGTATTATCAATAATATTAGTATAAAATTTCTCTGCTCTTTCTTTTAGGAAAGGCAAACACATAGAAATAGATGCTTTGCCCTGAATAATCGCTATTGCTTTTTCACGACAAGTATTATAGCCACATGAACCACAATTTAATTCATCTGATGGGCGCATCTTGCCCATCTGTCTTAGAATAGAACGAATAGCATCTTCAGATGGTTCTTCTGCCTTTCTTGCAATATATTCAAAATGTTTGGTTAGTTCCTCATCACCATATGCTTCTACATCAAAATCTTGATCGCCCGCATAACTTACTACTGAACAATAATCACGAATAGGGGAACGATGATATTTCTCCATAACTGGCCCACCTATACAACTACCTACGCAAGCTGACATTTCAATTACGCAATTATCTAACATTCCATTTTCTATATCCTTTAAAGCAGCTATACAATTTTCTACCCCATCAATTGCAATATATTTATAGCCTGCAATATCGGGTTTCATTGTTTTTAAGACACCCCCAGTTATTGGGAATAATCTTGCCTTTGACTTTTCATTTACTTCTAGTCCTTTTTCTAGAACAATATTGCTTTCTTTTAACCACATTGTCAATTCTTCGTATGTCAAAACAGCATCAACAATTCCCGTATAATGGTCTGCCTCATCCTTTTTGGCAAGACATGGCCCAATAAATACAACTTTGGCATTAGGCATTCTCTTCTTGATATCTATTGCATGCATTTGCATAGGAGATTTTACATCAGCAAGATATCGAAGTGCACTAGGAAAATACTTTTGAATGAGTAAATTAACAGAATGACAACAAGATGTAATCAAGATATTTTGTCTTTTTGACTCCAAAATGGCTTCGTATTGCTTTTTTACAATGGTTGCACCAATAGCGGTTTCCTCTACCGCAAAAAATCCCAATTGACGTAGAGCTTCTGCCATTTGTTCAAGGCCAATTCCATCGTAGTTGGCAATAAATGATGGAGCTAAACTTACAATGACTTGTTCTTTTGCAGCAAGCATTACTTTTACTTTTTCTAAATCATTCTGAATTTCTTTGGCATTTTGTGGACAAACAACAAAACACTGACCACATAAAATACATTCGTTGCCAACAATATGCGCCTGATCTCCAGAGAATTTAATTGATTTTACTGGACAATGTCGAATACATTTATAACAATTTTTACAATTTGATTTCTTTAATTTTAAAAATTCGGACATATTTCTCACCTATTTTAGATATTTTAATACTTTATCATTGAAAAACGAGTAAAAATTTTCTGGAGTTACACTAATAATTTCTTTACCATCAATACAAACATTAACCCCTGAATTGCTACACTTTCCCAAACAGAAAGAACCTACAAGTTTTACCTTTTCTTCTAATTGATTTTCCTGAATACTTTTTTCAAATAATTCAATTACTTTTTGTGAGCCCTTTAGATGGCATGAACTGCCAATACAAATTTGAATTGTCATTTCCTATACACCTATTTTCCCATGACCTCTTTTTGAAAGAATGAATCTACTGTTTCTGGGGATACGGAAAATAATGTTTCATCTACTTTAACGCAAACCCCTTTTTGGCAGTTGCCCATACAAAAAGTGCCTTGCAATTCTACTTCTTCTTTTAAATCATATTCTGCGATTAATTCTTGCAATCTTTCTACAACTTGTCTAGAACCTTTTAAATGACATGAACTTCCTATACAAACTACTACTTTTTTCATATTTTCCTCCTATTCATAGTCAACAACATTAACCCAACTCAACAAAAGATCACGTTCATTTTGATGACCTTTTACAGATTGTGACGCAGCAACAATAGGTAACCAAGACTGAATATATTTCTTAGCTACACCACTCTTTTGGCAATATAAATCCAAATATTGGTTTGCTGTTTCACCCTCTTGATTTAACCAAAATAACAAATATGTTCGAGCAACATCAGCAGATGCATTGCCTTGAGTAGCATGACTCCAATCAATAATAAATGGTGTTCCATCCTCACGAATAATCACATTTGATGGATTAAAATCGCCATGACACAATTTATTATGTTTAGGCATACCCTCTAATCTCGTATGTAATTCATAGCGAGTAGTAGCATCTAAATCCGTTTGACCAATTTTTGTATTCATTTTGTCTTTAAGTTTCTTTAAATTAGAACACTTGATTTGATGCATAGATAGTTGCAAATCCACAAATTGTTCTAAATATTCACTTTTTTTCTCAGGATGCATTTGCATCAAATCAGAAATCGTTTTCCCTTTTATATATTCAGAGACAATCGCCCATTTTCCCTCTACAGATTCTACAGAATAGATCTTAGGAATATGAAGTCCTAATCCTTCTACAATCGCTTGATTTAGTGCTTCATTTAAAACATCTACTTTTGAATAATCTTCATCAAACACCTTAACAACTTTTTCACCTGTTCGATAAATTGTCTTTGATGTTCTTACGGCAATAACACGTTCTAAATCCATCTTATTTTGTCTCCTTTCCATAATATGCATTTAAATACATTTGTTTAATTTCACTCATTAGCGGATAACGAGGATTAGCTCCAGTACATTGATCATCAAATGCCTGTTCAGTCATTTTATCTAATCTTTCTAAAAAATCTTTTTCATCCACACCATATTCTTGAATAGAATGTTTGATACCAATTTTTTCTTTTAACTGATCTATTTTTTGAATCAATAGTTCTACTTTTTCTTCGGTTGTCTTTCCATCTAATCCCAAATAGTCTGCAATTTCAGCATATCGACTAGCCGTATGCGGATGATCATATTGTGGGAAGGTTCCCATTTTGGTTGGAATTTCTGCACTATTGAAACGAATGACTTCATCAATCATTAAAGCATTAGCTACACCATGTGGTAAATGGTGGAACGCACCTAATTTATGTGCCATAGAGTGACATACCCCTAAGAAGGCATTGGCAAAAGCCATACCTGCCATAGTTGCTGCATTGGCCATTTTTTCTCTAGCTACTACATCTGATGGACCATCTTCATATGCCCGAGGTAAATATTCAAAAATTACCTTTAATGCTTCCTTTGCAAGACCATCTGTGTATTCTGTTGCAAGCATAGATGCATATGCTTCTAATGCATGTGTAACCGCATCTATTCCTGATGCACTCGTAAGACCTTTAGGTGCATTCATCATCATATCCGCATCCACAATTGCCATATTTGGCATCAATTCATAATCTGCTAGTGGATATTTAATACCCGTAGCCTCATCTGTAATAACAGCAAATGGTGTAACCTCAGAACCAGTTCCTGCTGTAGTTGGAATAGCAATAAACATTGCTTTTTCCCCCATCTTTGGAAATTGATAAATTCTTTTGCGAATATCGGAAAAACGCATGGACATATCAGCAAAATCTACTTCTGGATGTTCATACAATACCCACATGATTTTAGCAGCATCCATTGCGGAACCGCCACCTATGGCAATGATTGCATCTGGTTCAAAAGCTGTCATTTGCATTGCTCCTTCTTTTGCACTGCCTAAAGAAGGATCTGGGGCAACATTATAGAAAGTAGTATGCATTATTCCCATAGCATCCAATTGATTTGTAATAGGCTTTGTATATCCATTTTGATACAAGAAACCATCTGTTACAATAAATACTTTCTTTTTATTGTATACAGCCTTTAATTCAGTTAGGGCAACAGGCAAACATCCTTTTTTGATATATACTTTTTGAGGAGTTCTAAACCATAACATATTTTCCCTTCTTTCCGCTACTGTTTTGATATTTAATAAATGTTTTACACCAACATTTTCAGAAACACTATTTCCTCCCCATGATCCACAACCTAGTGTGAGAGATGGCGCAAGTTTAAAGTTATATAAATCACCAATACCTCCTTGAGAAGCTGGTGTATTGACAATAATTCTACATGTCTTCATTCGATTATAAAATTTTTCTAATTTGGTTTTTTCATGAATTTGATCAATAAAAATCGAAGAAGTATGCCCAAATCCACCATCCGCAATCAACGATTCTGCTTTAACTAAAGCGTCATCAAATGAAGTAGCCTTATACATAGCAAGTACTGGAGATAATTTTTCATGCGCAAACTCTTCACTCAAATCATATTTTTCTACTTCACCAATTAAAATTTTTGTGTAAGTAGGCACCTCAATACCTGATAATTGAGCGATTTTATAGGCTGATTGTCCTACAATTTTCGCATTCAAAGATCCATTAATTAGAATTGTTTTTCTCACCTTCTCTAATTCTTCTGGATTTAAGAAATAACAACCCCGTTTTACAAATTCAGTTTTTACTTCCTCATATACCTTCTTTAGTACAATTACTGATTGTTCAGATGCACAAATCATTCCATTATCAAATGTTTTAGAATGAATAATGGAGTTAACAGCAAGAACCACATCTGCACTTTCATCGATAATTGCTGGTGTATTTCCAGAACCCACCCCTAAAGCAGGTTTTCCACTCGAGTAGGCAGCCTTCACCATACCAGGACCACCTGTTGCTAAAATAATATCAGCTTCTTTCATTACAGTATTTGTCATTTCTAGGCTAGGAACATCAATCCAACCAATAATATGTTTAGGCGCACCCGCTTTTACAGCAGCGTCTAATACAACTTTTGCTGCAGCAATCGTTGACTTTTTCGCCCTTGGATGTGGACTAATGATAATTCCATTTCGCGTTTTTAGGGCAATTAATGTTTTGAATATCGCTGTAGATGTTGGATTTGTAGTAGGAATAACTGCAGCAATGACACCAATTGGTTCTGCAACCTTTTTGATTCCAAAAGCACTATCTTCCTCAATTACACCACAAGTTTGTGTATCACGATAAGCATTATAAATATATTCACTAGCATAATGGTTTTTGATGACTTTATCTTCAACCACTCCCATGCCTGTTTCCTCTACTGCCATTTTTGCTAACATAATTCGATTGGAATTTGCCGCAATAGCAGCAGCCTTAAAAATCTTATCTACTTGTTCTTGTGTATAAGTAGATAAAACTTCTTGTGCCTTTCGCACTTCTTTAATTTTTTCTTCTAACGTTTCTAAACTGTCAACTATTTTATTCATGTCTACCTCCTATTGTGAATGATTAATAATTGATGAGATAATGCTTAATGAATAAGCAAGATTTTCATTTTGAACAAATATATGTTTTGGAATCTTCAACCGAACAGGAGCAAAATTCCAAATTGCTTTTATACCAATTGTAACTAGTACATCGGCAACTTCTTGGGCCTCTTCTTTAGGCACACAAATAATACCAATTTCAATTTTATGCGTTTGGACTATTTTCATCACATTTTCCTTAGAAAAAATTTGAATATCGGGTATATCATTATCTTTTTTGTCATATCCTGCGACAATCTCAATTCCATATTTTTTGAAACCATCATAATGATAAATGGCACTACCCAATTTTCCAATCCCTATTACTATTGCATATTTGGTATGACTACATCCCAAGTAATCCTGAAGATGAGTAATGAGTTCTAATAAATTATATCCTATTTTGGGTTTCCCCTTATCGCATATCATCGACAAATCTTTTCTCACTTGCACTTCTCCTAATTCTAAATCAGTCGAAATTTTCTTTGAAGAAATATGTGAGATAGAAGGTTCATTTTCATAAATATCCATTAAATATTCCAAATACATTGGTATGCGATAAAGCACTGTTTTTGCAACAGCATTTTGTAACAAATTCTCACCACCTTTTATCAAATATAAACATATCGATATTCTTATATCGATTGAAAATTATAGAGGAAAAATCATCGATGATGATTTTTGCACAACTATTAGCCTTCTTTCCCTTTTGATTACTGAGATTTAAAATGATATTTCTATGTACTAATAAGTTATTACTCTATTATTATACATAATTTGTCCTTTTTTGGCAAATGTAAAAAACAAATAAATCCATATCAAATTGATATGGATATTATTCTTTTAAAATTTCTCTTTTTACTTGACATAAGACAGTTAAAAATTGATTGTCAATGGGCGTAAGATGATAACCTTTTCTAAAAATCAAGACATCCTTATATTTATTGCTATGCTCTTCACATATTAACTCAACCAAATTATACTTTTCCATTAACTTTTGGGGAATTGGCGAAACCCACATAAACGTATTGGGTAAATTTTCAAGTAAATCAAATTGACTAGCCCTTTCATAAACAGATATTCTTCTATGAATGGATTCTGAAAATTCAATTTTTTTCACATCATAGAAGGGAATATTGGGAACATACGGATCAGGATGGCAAATTTCAATGTATTGATTTAAATCCTCACATGTTACTTTTTCAAGTTTTGTAAGTGGATGATCTTGATGAACCACCAATTGGTACTGAAATTCGGAAATCAATTCATAGTTTAAGCCTTTTTCCTCAAACATTTGTTTAAACGCGTGGTCAAAACAAGAGCGATATCGGATAATTCCCAAACGATATTCGCCTTTTAATACTTTATCCAAGGCTTTCAAAGAATTGGTCTCTTTATAAGTGATATCCATGTGTTTGTTCGCATCAATCTTGCGCATAAATGCTACAAAAGCAGAACCAATGTAACTTGCACGTGGAACCAGTATAGAGAATTTTTCTTTTGGTGCCTCTTGTTGTGTATACCTTTTTTCTACAACATCTACTTCTTGCAATATCTTTTTGGCATAATGGACAAATTCCTCGCCAGCTTCAGTAATCTCAATGCCTCTTGATGTTCTTCTAAAGATTGTTATACCTAAAGATTGCTCTAACTCCTTAATGGCTCTACTCAAATTTGGTTGCCCCATATATAAATTTTCTGCGGCTTTTGTAAACGACTTGGTTTGGTATACTTCAACAACGTATTTTAAATGTAATAAATTCATCTTATCACCTATGTTTATTTTTTTTGCAATAGTCTTGCTACAGGACCATATGTCTTGCGATGAATTGGCAAAACACCTTGTGTTTGTAATGCCTCTTGATGTGCCTTGGTTGGATATCCCTTATTTTGACTGAATCCATATCCCGGATATCTTTTGTCTAATATATCCATATAGTCATCCCGAATTTCCTTGGCAATAATACTTGCACAACCAATAACAAAACTTTTTTCATCTCCCTTAATAATAGGTAGATTCTCTATTTCCATATGCAATGGCATAGCATCGGATAAAACCAGGTCGGGTTGTGGATATAAGCCTTTTATAGCTTGTTGCATGGCCAAGCGACTAGCTTCATAAATATTGATTTGATCAATGGTTTCCTCATCAATAAATACCGTAACAATGCTTAATGCCTTTTTTTCAATTTCAGCACGCAACGCTTTTCTTTTTTTACTTGATAATTTCTTTGAATCTGTAACACCTTCAATATAACATCCCCTAGGCATAATGACAGCACTTGCCACAACAGGACCTGCCAAAGGTCCTCTTCCTACTTCATCGGTACCCGCAATATATTGAAATCCTTCCGCATAATATTTGGCTTCAAAATCATAATTTTCTTTTAGCTCTTCTACTGATTTTCGCATATTGGGCACCTATCTAATGTAATTTTTCCATAATATCCATTTCTTACTTCTTGTAACAAAAATAGAGCTGTTCTTTCTAAATCAAATGATTTATCAGATAAATAATGGTTTTGCTTTTTGGCAATTGAACATAATATGTCTTCTGCTGTCTGATGTTGAAAAGATAATTGATATCTTTTCTCTAATACACCAGGATAATACTGATTCAAAGTATCAATCAAATATTCACTAACTTCTACAACTGGTAATATTGCATCATGAATAGCACCTGTAATAGATAAATGGAGTCCCATTGTTTGATCTTCAAACTTTTGCCACAATACCCCTGGTGTATCTAATAGTTCTAACTCCTGATTGATTTTAATCCATTGTTGTACCTTTGTTACACCAGGCCTATCCCCCACTGCAGTTACTCTTTTTCCAACTAAAGCATTAATTAACGTTGATTTCCCTACATTTGGAATTCCTACAATCATCGTTTTAATTGGTCTTGGTTTTATACCTCTGGCAATATCTTTTGCCCGTTTATCTGCTAATAATTGCGTAGCTTCTTTCACGACGATTTTAGCATTTTTCAATTCTCGCGCATCCATGGCAATTGCCCTTATGCCAAGCGACTGATAGTATTTTAACCATTTTGCTGTTTCAGTAACATCCGCTTTATCTTTTTTAGTCAAAATATATAATACTTTCTTATTCAATAAAATTTCTTTTAATAACGGATTAAAAGAAGACAAAGGCACTCTAGCATCTAATAAGACAATCACTAAATCAACAATTTTGACTTTCTCGGTAATTTCTTTGATGGCTTTGGCCATATGGCCAGGATACCACTGAATCATACTATTTTACCTCTTGGAATAATAAAACTCATATGATAGGTAGCAACTCCTATAATATTTTCTTCTGGAATAAGTCCTATTGCCCTACTATCATGACTTCCTCCTACACTACGGTTATCTCCAAGTACAAAATAATATCCTTCTGGAATATGGGTAGTCTCTATGAGTTGTCCCTTTTCATCTTTATACTTTAATGGCCCCTCAAAGTCGGTTGTAATTAAACTCGTTAAATAGTCATCTGGAAAATACGATTCTTCCACCACTTGACCATTGATAATCAGTTGTTTATTTTTCCATTCTACTGTATCTCCAGGACAGCCAACAACTCGTTTAATATAATGACTTGATTTTTTAACATCAAAATTATCCTCTTCATTCACTTCTAAAATCACAACAGAACCATGTTCAATTTTTTGATGATACCATACAAAAACATGTTCTCCGTCTTCAATGGTTGGCATCATTGATGTTCCACTGATTGGTGTAATGATAAATAAATAAGAAAAACAAAAGATAGTCAGAAAAATGCAAATTGGCAAAACAGAAAACCAATCTAAGAAAGTAAATAAGCCTGCTTTTATTCGGTAAGATAATCCTTTCAAAAGATCTTGTTTACAATAAAAGAAAACCATCACTACCAAACCAATTCCACCTATACAAGCAGAAACCACCATTATATAATGCAAGATAGATAATGTGTCACCAATCGTCAACTCTCCACTTAGTTTTCCAAAATTGGAAAAGGAAATCATAATGAAATATAAAACTGAAGCAATAATAAATATCCAAAATCGTTTAAAGATTCTTTTTCTAATGGTCAATTGAGAAAGCAAGGGGTTATTATTTTTATAATATCGTTTTAAATAATGATCCTGATTCATATTTCCCCCTCTTATTCATTCTCTTCTAATAATTGTGTAAATTCAAATTCGTCCATCAATACCTCACGCTGTTTTCCTTTTACACCTGGACTCAATACACCCATTTGTTCTAATGCCATAACGATATCATTGATTCGATTAAATCCCATACCAAAATTTTGAGTCAATTGATTCATTGAAGCATTCTTATTGCGAACAATCCAATAAGCAACTTCCTCAAAGCGAGGATCATCACGGCCTAGTGTTTTTCCAGCACTTGACGTTGCTGCTTGTCTAGATACAGTGGATTGATGTATTTCTTCCTTCGTTACAATATATTCACAAGTATTATTTTCTCTAAGAAATCTAGTTACTTTTTTGATATCACTATTAGGAACAAAAGCGCCTTGTAAACGTTGTTCACTACGTCCTGCATAGCGAATCAACATATCTCCTTTACCTTCTAACTTTTCAGCCCCACTATTGCCTAAAATAACCTGAGAATCAGCAAATCCCGTTACACGAAAGGCAATTCTAGTATCAAAATTGGCTTTAATGGTTCCTTTGATAACATCTTTAGAAGGTCTTTGTGTAGCAAGAATAATATTGATTCCTGCTGCCCGAGCCTTTTGAGCCAATTTTTGCATATACATCTCAATTTCCGAATTTGCATCCGCAAACCAATCACTAAACTCATCCATAATGACAATCATATACGCCATTTGCTTTTCATGTTGCTCTTTTCGAATTTCATTATAATCTACAATATTTCGCTCTCCATATAACTCAAATTCTTTATAGCGATTTTCCATTTCTTCATATACCCAGCCTAATGCACTTTGGAAGTCCTCTTGATCAGTAACAACGGGCATAGCCAAATGAGGTATACCTTCATATACACCCAACTCTATTCGTTTTGGATCTATCAATACAAGGCGCAATTGATCTGGTGTAAATCGATAAATTAAACTCAATAAAAAGGCATTTAAACATACACTTTTTCCTGATTTTGTTGTTCCTGCAACCAATCCATGTGGCATCTCCGTTAAATCAATATAATGATAGTTTCCGTAATTGTCTTGTCCTACAGCAACAGGTACTTGGTAATCTAAATTCTTAAATTCCTTACAGGTGAGCATATCTCCCAAAAAAACTGTTCTTCTATTTTCTGGCTTTTTAGGTACCTCAATACCACCAAAAGGTTTTCCAGGAATTGGGGTTTGTATCCGAATACTTTCACATTGCAAATACATCAATAAATTTGCCTCTGCTTTACGTATATCTTTGATATTGGCCCCTTCTTCAATCGTAATCAAAAATTGTGTTACCGTTGGACCAAAAATAAATCGAGCAACTTCAGCACGTATACCTGACTCTTTAAAGGTTTTATTGATAATCTCAGCTTGTTTTTTAGCTTCGTCTTCATTTTCGCTATTTCGTTCATCAGAACAAGTAAGTAAATCAAATGATGGTGCAATATATTTAGATCGCTTTGTTCTGGTACTCACTGGGCGCTTAGGTTCTTCCACTTTGACGTGTTGTACAGGTTTTTCCACAACCCATTCTCTGGGTTCAGGTGCAGGTTTTGGCTGCGGTTTCGGTTTAACTGGTTCTGCAACCATTTCTATGGATACATCATTTTCTTCTGGCATCACCATTGGATCGGTTGGAACAAAAGATGGTATTTCGTTATTCGAAGCCCTAACAATGGATTCAATATTGTCATTTATTTCCATTTCTTCATCTAATCGTTCTTGATACAATTGGTCAACTATAGGCTCTATATTTCCTTCATCCACCAATCCATCGTCAAAATAACCAATTTGTTCATCAGCTAAAGGGGGCTCCAATTGGGTATTTTGAATAACGGATAATACTTTTCTTCTTCGCTCTTGTTCCTTTTCTTCTTCTGTTTTTTTGGGATTTAAAAAATCATATCGTCTTGGATCTTCACGATAACCAAATGATTCTGCATAAGAAATTTTCTTTTTTTCTTTTGGTGCTGTTTCAATTGCTTCTTCTTGTTTTGGCGCCTCTTCATCATACATTTTTCCATTTCTAACAATTCGATGGATATAAAATTCTCTTCTTGCATTCAGATTATTTCTTGATTCTTTAGGCATCTACTTCCTCCCTTTCTAACTCCATTAGAGCCTTTTCTATTTCAACTTTTCGAAGTGTTTTTTCTTTATCAAAAATACTTTTACTATATGTTTTGTTGGTTTCATCTGCGACAATGTCAATAATCAAAAGTGATATTTTTCTTGTAGCAAACTGAATAGTTGATCCAACGACTAATTTTTTCAACCAAGTAACAGGATTGAGTACCTTTAATAAGGTCATTGTTGTTGAAGCAACTTTTCCCATTTTAGCTTGTTTCGCTAATTTGACTGCTTTATTTTCCTCTATTTTTTTCTTTGCATCTAGCCATTTCATAATTTGACTCACGCTCATTTGCTTAAAGGGACGCAAAATCGGTTTATCAAATACATCGTCTATTCGGTTAGACAAATAGTGCATAAATAAAATCAACTCCTCAATGGTGAGTTCATATAATGGATATTTCGAATCTGGATAATAGATTGAGGCCGTTTTATTAACTACCTCAAATAGTTTTACACCCAGTGCCTCAAAACGATCCTTCATCGCAAGACCTTCCGTTTCTTCAATATAGCGATGCTTTATGTCATCTATCATTTTGCAAAATGCTTCATCTGTTGCTTTATTTTCCTGAATTGTTATTTGTTTTTCTTTTTGTTCAATAGAGACTACTAATAGTATACCATAGATTGTTGAACAAATAACAAATCCAATCATTACTCCAGCAAGTAGTATAAAAAAAGTGGACCAAGTCATCATATCTTTCAAATTAGAAAATAAATCTGTGAAAAATCGATCTACCTTTTCAATCCATGATAAAGAAAATACGATTTGTTTCACTCTATCACTCCTTTTCTTTTCTACATATCTCATTTGTTTATTTTAACATATTTGAATAAAAAAATCAAGTAGGGTATTATTTTTTTCTTTAAACCCTAATGAAAAAGGAAATTTCTTTTTAATTAGACAAAATTCACTTTTTTTGGTATAATGCTTGTGGGTGATAAAATGAAACCATATTTAATTGTTCTTGACTTAGATGGAACTCTGATGTTAGATTTTGAGCATTATGATATAGAGACCATTGATTATTTAAAACATCTTAAAGCAAATGGACACATCATTATGCTTGCCACGGGTAGGCCCCTTCGTTCTAGTTATTTTGTATATGAGGCTCTTGGTTTAGACACGCCTTTAATCAATTATAATGGTGCAAAAATTACCAATCCTAAAGATCCGCTTTACCCGCAAACAGATTTGCGTATTGATAGAACTGATTTATTAGATATCATTGAATGCATTAGACCTAATTTAATCAATGTGTTTTGTGAAATAGGTGATGATATCTATGTTCAAGACTATAATCCTACTATTCATTCCTTTTTGCATATCAATGACGCATTTGGATCATTATATGCTGGTGAACTCAAAGACATTTTGCCTGGTAATCCTAATGGTGCGCTCTTTTTCCTAAAAAAAGAAGCCATTACCTCGTTTCAACATTTTATTGAACAACATTATACAGGTAAATTATTATCGCGTTTTTGGCAAGTAAATCAACATTATATTGTTGAAATTTATAATCCTCTTGTCGATAAAAGTGTTGGATTTGAAGATGCTTGTCGATATTATCATATTCCTAAAGAAAGAACCATTGCAATTGGTGATGGACATAATGATATTGGATTATTAAAAGCTGCTTCTATTGGCGTTGCAATGGGAAATGCTCATCCAGATTTAATCCCCTTTGCAACTACCATTACCAATCGGTTTGATCAACAAGGTGTTCTACACTTTTTGAAATCTTTTTTTGAAGCAAAAAAATAGCTATTTCCTTTGAAATAGCTATTTTTTATCAAATGGTATCGTATCTAAAAGTCGTTCAAGTGACGCCCTAGGTTGTTGTATTGCTTCCTCAAAAGAAGCAACCATTGGCACAATTGGATATACTTCAAATGATGGATTAGAAAAGTCACTTTTTCCACAAAGGACAATGAGGCGCTTGGGACGATGTTTCCAAATCCCACTAATCACTTTCCCATTTAAACTTTGCTCATCAAATGAGCCTTCTCCTGTAATGACAATATCACTTTCTTGTACAAGGTGAGGAAAATCGACCATATCTAATAGGACCTCTATTCCTGACTGAATAGTACTTCCAAAATAATGTTTCATCGTATATCCCACTCCGCCTGCGGCACCTGCTCCAGGAAAATCTTGAATGGTAGAGCCAAAGGTATCTTGAGTTACATGATGAAAATGGAGTACATTTTTTTCCATTAAAAATAAATCTTCTTGTTTAGCTCCTTTTTGAGGAGCAAAGGTATTGATACAACCTGTTTTTCCAAAGGCACAATTGTTTACGTCTGTTAACGTAACAAATTCAATGTGTTTTATTTTTTTTCGAAATGCTTTTGTCTGTATATTTCGAATTTGCATCAATTTGGCATGATTCATTTTAGAAAGGCGGAAATGATGAGCATCTGAAAAATCCACTCCACAAGCTTCTAACATACCTACTCCCATATCTGATGTAGCACTACCACCAATGCCTAAAATAATCTTCTTAGGGACATGATTATTGATGACATGCATAATCAGTTCACCCAATCCATACGTAGATGCCTGAATAGGCGATAGGGTCTTCATTTTGGCAATACCACAAGCCTCAGCCAACTCCAAATAGGCAATTTTTTTCACATCATCAAAAAGATATTTGGCAATCGTCTTTTGAAATATAGGGTCATTTACTTCTATTGCATAAAATGGTAGCTTCGTTATATAATGCACTGTCTCCAAAAAGCCCTCTCCTCCATCTGAAATGGGTATATATGTAGCATCATAGCCTTTTCCCCCGCAATATTTACTTACAATTTGTCCAATTTCTGAAGAACGTAGAGTTCCTTTAAATGAATCACTAATGGTTAATATTTTCATTGGATGTTGCTTTGCCCTGAAATAATTCCTTTTTGAATAAAACGGAGACACGTTTATACACAAAGAAAGTAACCAGTGAAACCAATGTAGAAAGCAGCAAATTGAAAGGCAATATTGCTCCTAATAAATAAAGGCGCATAAAATTCGATTCATTCATAGATGGTAATACTTTTTTGCACATACCAATTACCGCATCTATTCCTGCCACTTCTTTGTAAAATTCAATCAAGAATGTACCATTAGCAAGTAGTGCCATTGCTACCCATACAACAACACCCAAAGCCAGTGCGATTGCACCACCCTTTTTGGTCTTGAGTTTGTGATAAACAAGTGAACTGGTTAAAACAGTAGAAACACCTATCAATAAATCGGCCAATTCACCTACACCTGCCGTAGATGTAAATGGTAATTTGATTAAAGTTCGAATGACTACAATCAACACACCACCAATGGGTCCCATTACTAGCCCACCTAATATTGCTGGAAGATTAGAAAATTGAATATCTAAAAAATCCGGAAATAGGAAAGGTAGGGGAAACTTAATAAAATACAAGACAATGGATATCGCAGAAAAGATAGCCACTTTAGTCATGTAATCTAACGCTTTTTTGTTTTTTTTCATATCCTTCTCCAAATAAAAACTGCCCATCTTCAGTTAGGCAGTATTTTTTTAGGCATAATATTGGCATTATGTCTTCTTTCATCTAGACTTTACTATCGGTTTTGGAATTGCACCAAATCATGCTATTGCTAGCTCGTGGACTATAACCACCGGTCGGGAATTTCACCCTGCCCTGAAGATTACCCACATTCTACTACGATTTTTTGTCTCTTGCACGAAAAATGCATTATTTTTTACGATGATTGTTAATCTCTTTGGTAATTTGTGTTTTAATGTTTTCCTCTAATTCTTTTTCTTCGACAAAATTCTTGGAAAGACTTCTTAATCCTTCATTTACCCTTTTTCTTTTCAATTTTATCACCAATAAATTATATGTACGAAGACCCTCATTTAGACTAATTACAATACTTTTTTTATATCTATATACTCATACCCTTTAGCAAGTAATTTAGTAATGATTTTTTCTTTTTCTAGGTTTTTCTCTTTTAGCCTTGCGACTTCTTTTTTTAACCGTTCTTGAGAATGATTTTCAAAAGAAAGATGGTTAATGACATAGTTGATGATTTCTGAATGAAATCCTGCACTAAGCAGTTTTTGTTGAATTTGTAATTTTTGCTTTCGTACTGGATAATCTGTTATTTTGAAAAGTATTTTGCTTGCTAACGCCATCGCATTTTCTATTTCAACATCTTTATCATATTCTGCTAAAAATGGAAAAACAAATTCCTTATTGATGCCTTTTTGGCTTAGCGTTTGAATGATATAATATCGCCCTTTTCCTTTACGAATGCACTCCTCCACAAATCGGCTAACATAACGTTCATCATCAATATATCCAATTTGTTCTAATTTTTGAATGAGCTTTATTATGGAATCCTGATCTAACCCATACGATTGAAGATACTCTACTACTTCTTTTTTTGTTCTTGGCTTAAAATCAATATAACGAATGGATTTAGCATAATATGTGGATAGTTCTATAGAAGCTTTGATTTTTTCAAAATCACTATCGGAAAATATGCTTCCTTTTATCACCCTAAATTCGACAATTTGATCTTCTGTTAGTGTGAGAGGATCATCGTTATTTTCAAATTGAACAAGATATTTTTTCCCTTTTTTTTGAACTGCTTCTACTACGTAAGTCTCATTAGATTTCATAAGTTTCTTCACATCCTTCTGGACTATCATAAGAAAATCCCTCACCATGTACTTCACTTGCTCGCTCTACATAAATGAATGCTCTTGGATCAATTTCTAAAACCATTGACTTGATTCGGTAATACTCAGAATTAGACATCACACAAACCAACATTGTACTATCTTTCATTTCATATCCACCTCTGGAATAAATTTCTGTTACTCCTCTACCTAATTTTCGATAAACAGCATTCTTGATAGATTTAGGCTCTTTGGTAATAATGTAGACAGCTCGTGAATGAAACCCACTAAATGCCACTGCATCTAAGACTACACCAGATAAGTAAATATATAAAAAGCCATATAAAATGATAAAAATATTTTGATAATAAATGGTAGCAAGCGTTACAACTATGCCATCCACAATAAAAAGACTTGCAGAAAAGGGAATCTTGAATTTGTCCAAAAGAATTTGTTGAATAATATCTACGCCTCCAGTTGATGCGCCTTTTTTCATCGCTAAACCTAATCCAATTCCTGATAATACTGCGCCAAATAGAAGCATAACTAAATAAGCTCCTGCCATAATTACATGCGTTGTATCTATTGATAATCCCATTTCCATTAAATTTTGTTCAATAGCTGGAAGATTAACAATAGGTCCTCCCATCAACTTAAAAATAATTTCCCAAAGTGAGATAAATAGCGGATAAACAATAGATGCATATACGGTTTTTAAAAAGAAACTTTTTCCAACAAATAGAAAGGCAAAAATCAACAATATCATATTGATGATAAGAATAACCATAGATGATGTAATCTCTATTCCAAATATTGTTGTACCTTTTAAAAGGGATTTGACCAAAGTCCCAATGCCCCCTACACCACCAACAACAATTTCATTGGGGTCAACAAAAATACCAAAAGCACTAGATAGCAAAAAAATGCCCAAATTGATTGTTAAAAAATCTCTTATTTTTTTATTTTTTCGTAATTGTATCTTCATTATACACCTCTATTTGGTGGTCTTGTACCATTTTAAATAACCTGTCAAAAACATATCTAAATCACCATCTAGAACATGATTCGGTGTTGCACTTTCAATATTGGTTCTGTGATCTTTTACCATAGCATATGGATGTAACACGTAACTTCTAATTTGACTACCAAAAGCATTATCTGTTATAGGTGAACCGATATTTTTCTTTAATTGTTCTTGTTCTTCTAGCATTCTTTGATATAATTTGGATTTCAATACTTTCAGAGCACGTTCCCGATTTTGAATTTGACTTCTTTCGTTTTGACATGATACTACAATTCCTGTTGGTAAGTGCGTAATGCGAACAGCAGAATCAGTCGTATTCACATGTTGTCCACCCGCACCACTTGAGCGGTATGTATCTATTTTTATTTCTTCGGGACGAATCGTGATTTCAATATCATCACTAATTTCAGGCGTTACATTACATGCCGCAAATGAAGTATGTCTTCTAGCATTGCTATCAAATGGGGAAATGCGAACCAATCGATGCACGCCTTTTTCTCCTTTTAATATGCCATATGCAAACCGCCCTTTGATCATAAAAGTGACACTCTTGATGCCTGCATCATTAGCTTCTTGATAATCCAACAATTCAAATTCAAAATGATGACGTTCACTATATCTTTTGTACATTCGAAATAGCATCAGTGCCCAATCTTGTGATTCCGTTCCACCTGCACCAGGATGAAGTTCTAAAATGGCATTCATTTTATCATACTCTTCATCTAATAACAATTTGTCTTCTGTCTCCGATAAAGCCAAATCTAGAGTACGAATCATTTCTTCTGCTTCTACAAATAGAGCTTCATCTCCAAAATCAGGAATGATTTCAATGTCTTCAAATTGTTTCATCAATTCCTCATATGCAGAAACAGTCTCTTTCAAATCATTGTTTCTTTGAGAAAATTGCGTAGCCTTCGTAACATCTTGCCAAAAATCTTCTTCTAACATCATCTTTTCATTTTCTAGAATTTGTTTTTTCATATCCTCTATTCGAAGCACTTCATCAACACTCTTTAAACGTACTTTAAAATTCTCTATCCATTTTACAATTTCATACTTTTCCATACATCCTCCATTAGGAAGAAAAAGCAAGCTTAAATGTAAACTTGCTTCGTCCCTCACTGCTTATTTTCTTCCACAACAATTTTTATATTTTAAACCACTACCACATGGACATGGATCATTTCGACCAGGTTCTTTAGTTTGATTGACAACTGGTTTTCGCTTGGTAGTCTCATCATTACCCGCATTTGTTCCTGTCACTTTAGCCTGCTCCTCACGTTGCAAGTTTTCTCTTACGACGGCACGATTAATCGTCAAAGTAACCTCATCATTGATAGTTTGAATCATTTCATTAAAAGTATCATAACCTATTTGTTGATATTCACGTAATGGATTGATTTGAGCATAAGATTGTAAACCAATACTTTGACGTAAATTACTCATTTGGTCAATATGATCCATCCAATGTTTATCTACAACTCGTAATAATACTACTTTCAAAAATTCTTGATAGACTTCTGAAGGAACAATTTCTTTCTTATTTTGCAAATTTTCTTTGAATTTTGCCTCGACAAACTCTTCTAATTCAAGTTTTTTCATTCCTTCAATTTCTTCAATTTCAATATCACCTCGATTAAAAAAGCGAGCAACAAAATCGTTCATAAAACGAATAGCATCTACTTCTTCATTCTTCTTGTCATAATTGATATATGACCCAACATATTTTATTACAACAGAATGAATCATTTTCCCTATCGTAGGCTCCATATCATCTAAGAATAAAATATCTTTTCTTTGACCATAAATAATTTCACGTTGTTTTCTTAAAACTTCATCATATTCTACAACGCTCTTACGACGATCATAGTTAGATCCTTCTACCTTTTTTTGCGCACTTTCTACAGCTTTAGAAAACATTTTTGATTCTAATGGCGTTTCATTTCCTTCTTCATCAGGACTAGCAATCATAGATAATAATCTTTCAAAACGATCACCACCAAATCGGACCATTAGTTCATCTTGTGCTGACAAGTAGAACCTACTATATCCAGGATCTCCTTGACGACCACTTCTACCCCGAAGCTGATTATCGATACGACGTGCCTCATGTCGCTCTGTTCCTATTACCGCAAGACCACCAAGTTCTCTTACACCTTGACCTAATTTGATATCTGTACCACGCCCAGCCATATTTGTAGCAATCGTTACAGCATGTTTTTCTCCTGCTTGAGCAATAATATCTGCTTCTCTAGCATGTTGTTTGGCATTCAAGACATTATGTGGAATACCATTTTTTTTCAATAAATTAGATAACAATTCACTTGATTCAATAGATATTGTGCCTACCAAAACGGGTTGTCCTTTTTCATATCGCGCTTTAATATCCTTTGCAATAGCTTGATATTTTGCTTTCATTGAACGAAAAATTAAATCAGGGTCATCAATTCTTATGACTGGCAAGTTGGTCGGTATTTCCACAACAAGCATATTGTAAATATTTCGAAATTCTTCTTCTTCCGTTTTCGCAGTACCTGTCATTCCAGCCAATTTTTTATACATTCTAAAATAATTTTGATAAGTAATGGTCGCTAATGTTCTTGTTTCTTTTTTGATTTGGACATTTTCTTTTGCTTCAATTGCTTGATGTAGCCCTTCACTCCATTGTCTTCCTACCATCAAACGGCCTGTAAATGGATCTACAATGACAATTGCCCCTTCATGGACAACATAATCCTTATCTTTTTCCATAATATAATTGGCACGAAGTGCATTATTGATGTGATGAACCAATCCTACATGCTTGACATCATATAAATTTTCAACATTAAAATATTTTTCAGCCTTAGCCATACCAGACTCTAATAATGTGACATGACGATCTTTTACATCAATTTCATAATCCTCTGTACGTAGAGTACGGACAAAGCTATTGGCTTGAAGATATAAATTAGGTCCTTTTTTCTCACCACCTGAAATAATCAATGGCGTACGTGCCTCGTCAATTAAAATAGAGTCAACTTCATCGACAATTGCAAAATTCATTACTGGGCGCTGTACCATTTGTTCTTTATATAGCACCATATGATCTCTTAGATAGTCAAAACCAATTTCACTATTGGTAGAATACGTGATATCACAATTATACGCAGCCCGTTTTTGCTCTGGATCTAATTCTCGTAAGTTCAACCCAACTGTGATTCCTAAAAAGTTATGGATAGCCCCCATTTCAACCGCATCACGACTCGCCAAATATTCATTTACCGTGATAATATGCACACCCTCACCAGATAATGCATTCAAGTAGGCAACGAGCACAGATGTCAAGGTTTTGCCTTCACCTGTTTTCATTTCAGCAATATTACCAAAATGAAGAGCAGCAGCACCGATAATTTGCACCTTAAATGGAGTAAGACCTGTCACACGCGTAGAAGCCTCTCTTGCTGTAGCAAAAGCCTCGACCATAATCTCATCTAGCGTAGCCCCTTTTGCAAGTCTTTCCCTAAATTGTTGTGTTTTTCCTTTTAATTCTTCATCACTTAATGCTTTATATTCATCTGCTAATGCCACTACTGCATTCGCAATCTTTTCGCATTTTTTCAGTTCTTTATTTGCTGGATCAAATAGTTTCCCAAACATATTTGCATATCCTCCTTGTATTTTATAAATTATTCTTATATTTTGAATCAGTTATCAACAAATATCCCTATTTAAAATTCTATATTTTATCCTTTATATCATATCAAATTTTATTTTTTTTTTCAAGTTATTCGTATCTTTTATCTTTCTTAGAGATAGCCAGTTGCATTTCGTGTTCTTTTTTAGAAAACTCACAACCACAATAATCTTGTCGGTACAATTGATATTGTTTTGATAATGCAATAGAATGCTGATAACCATTTTCCTTCTTATAGTTGGAATACAAATATTGACATGTCTCAGTAGATAATCGATAGCCAATTTCATTTAGCCAATTGCTATTTTTATAGGGGCTTATTGACAAAGAGGTTGTAAAATAGTCATACCCATTTTCCTTTGCATAATTTGCAGTTACGCGCAATCTTTCCTCATAACAAGCATAACACCGACTACTTCTTTCTCCTAATGTTTCTTTACCTTGAATGGCCTTTAAAAAAGCATTGTGTTGGTAACCCAATTCGACAACTTCAATTGGAAGATGCATCAACTGAATCAACTGCTTTACCTCTAATAATCTCATGTCGTATTCACTTTTGGTATCTATATTGGAATTATAGAATAAAATCGTGACTTGAACTACCTTTGACAAGATAGTTAAAACATGGGTGCTACAAGGTGCACAACAACTATGCAATAATAATTTCTTTGGAGGATTTTCTTTTGATAAATCGATGATTTTTTCTTTAAATTCTTTGTAATTGCTAATCAAATTTTTCACCCCATATTTTTACCAATTCCTGATAATTTTCAATCATCTGGCATGATATATCTTTTTCTTCATTTTCACAATTATACCAAATGAATTCAATTCCACTATTCTTAGCAAAATGATAATCAATAATTGCATCATTACCTATATATAATATCTTTTCTTTTGAAAATGGTTGTAATGCTGTTATTTGATTAAAAAAACGAACATCAGGTTTTCGGATTCCTATATCAGCGGATGAATACACTTCAGCAATATATTCATTTAGTTCTAATTTTATCAATGTTGCCAATAAACATCTTTTAGAAAAGGTGGAATTACTGATTACATAAATAGGTATATTTTTTGTTCTTAAAAAAACAAAAAAAGAAAAGATATCTTTCTCGACACTATCTACTATAGCGGCTTGATAAAATAAAAATTCTAAATCGGCTAACAAATAGCTTGTTTGTATATTCATCATCTCCATTGATTTTTTCAAATACTGTTGAAAAGGAATTTCTATATAATCTTTTTCCCTTGTGGCATACATATGAAGATATAATTGATACATATTTTGTTTCCATTCTTCTACATTCATACTGGTAATCTCCAATATGGAATACAATTTTTCATAACCGGCATCAAAGCAAATTGCATCATTATGAATAATGGTATTGCCTAAATCCATACAAACTATCTTTTTCATTTTTCTTTTTCCTTATTCATATATTCTTTATTTATATTATACACTTTTTTAACTTTTACAGCAAATCATTAGAAAAAGAGGTCTAATGACCTCTAATCTTTCATCTCTAAAACACCATAACTTCCATCTTTCCGAACGTATACTATAGCATTTCGATAGTTAGCCTCATTGACGAATGCAAAGAAATCGTGATCTGATAATTCCATTTGAGTAATGGCCTCATCAACTGACATCACTTCCTTTTCTATTACTTTTGTTCTTGCAACAGGTTTAATATCTTCTTCTTCATTAGTCGCTAGTTGGCTAAAATATTCACCAATACCATCACGTTTTTTCATCATACTCATTACTTTTTGCTTGTGGCGTAAAAGCTGTCTTTCCACTTTATCCACCGCAAAATCGACCGCTGCATAAAGTGTATCTGCCTTACTTTCTGCTCGCAAAATGATATGTTTTAAAGGTATTGTAATTTCTACAATTGTATATTTTTCGTATCCTTTACATAGTACATTTGCTACAACATGTTCGCTATTATTAAATAATTTTTCCAATGTAGTAACACGCTCCTCAATGTACGTTTTTGCACCATCACTCATTTTCACCAAATCATTTGCTCTAATAGTTGTCTTCATAAAAACAGCTCCTTTCATTCATCGTAAACAAAACTTGTTTACAATTTTATTATACCCTAAAAAATGAATTTTGACAATTGATTTTAGGAGAATTTCAGGCAAAATTTAGATACTCATCTTTAGTATTATTAAAATAAAAACTACTTGATACAAAATCAAGTAGTTTTATGTGATCAAAATATAGTAATCTTCATCTGTTATAGTCATCAAATCAACCAATTCTTCTTCCATTTCTTCAAAAGAAGAAAACCAGTATACATTTGAAAAGTGTTGCATTAAAAATGCAATATATTTATCATACCATACTTCTTTTGGATAAATAGTCACATCAACAACTATAACATTTTGCCTACCGATCATAAAGTGATAGCATTTTGGTCTCTTTTTTTGAATTGAAAAAAGATGAAACAATGAATCCCCCCCATTTTTATTTTATAAAACTATGCTAACCAATTTATTTATAACCACTATTACCTTTTTTGGCGTTTTTCCTTCTAAATAATTTTGGACTTTTGGACTAGCTAATGCCAATTTTTCCAATTCCACTTGAGGCGTATCTACAGTTACAATCAATTTATCTCTTAATTTTCCATTGACTTGTACCACAACTGTTACCTCTTGATTGATGGTTTTTGATTCTTCATAAAGCGGCCATGGCTCATAGGTAATGGTATCTTGATGATTCATCATACTCCATAATTCTTCACCAAGATGTGGTGCAAATGGATAAACCATTTTAATATATCCTTCTAAAAATACTTTTGGCATTTGAGGATGTTTATAGGCCTCATTGGTAAAAATCATCAATTGTG
Source organism: Anaeroplasma bactoclasticum (assembly GCA_023667245.1). Taxonomy (GTDB): domain Bacteria; phylum Bacillota_I; class Bacilli_A; order ML615J-28; family CAG-313; genus CAG-313. The sequence continues at coordinate 32,817 of JAMPAL010000004.1, read as the reverse complement.
AAATGGCTGTATTGTAATGCAAATTTTCAATATCCTCCGTTACTTTTTTCACGGTTTGATGATACACTTTCTCTAAACTCCAGTCATTTTCATCTATCACAGCTACTTCTGTAACCAAACGATATACCCTTTCTAAGAATCGTCTTGCTCCATCAACACCTGTTGTTGACCATGGTTTCATGGCCTCTAATGGTCCCATAAACATTTCATATACTCTTAAAGTATCTGCCCCATAGTTACAAACAATATCATCTGGATTAACCACATTTCCTAACGATTTTGACATTTTAACACCATTTTCACCCAAAATCATTCCTTGATTGAATAATTTTTGAAAAGGCTCTTTTGTTTTCAAGATGCCACAATCATATAATACTTTATGCCAAAATCTTGCATATAACAGATGCAATACCGCATGTTCTGTTCCGCCAATATACAAATCAACTGGTAACCAACTATTTATCATTTCTTGAACATCTGGATTTGTCAAATCCTGCATCTTACCATCTTCTTTTAAAAGATATCCAATATAATACCAACAACTACCTGCCCATTGTGGCATTGTATTGGTTTCTCTTCTACCTTTTACTCCATCTGGTCGCGTCACTTCTAACCATTCGTTTGCATTAGCAAGAGGGCTTTCACCTGTTCCAGATAATTTCAAACCATTCATTTTTGGTAATTCTAATGGTAACTCGCTTTCGTCTAATAATTCAATTGTACCATCTTCCCAGTGAATGATTGGAAATGGTTCACCCCAGTAGCGTTGACGAGAGAAAATCCAATCGCGCAAACGATAATTAACAGATAATTGCCCTATGCCATTTTCTACTAAAAATTCACCCATTCTTTGAATGGCTTCTTCTTTATTTAAACCATTCAAAAAACCTGAATTGATATGGATACCATCTTTTGTATACGCTTCCTGAGCAATATCGCCACCTTCTAAAACCTGTATGATGTCTATACCAAACTTTTTGGCAAATGCATAATCTCTATCATCGTGCGCTGGAACAGCCATAATCGCCCCTGTTCCATAACTAGATAATACATAATCGGCAATCCAAATGGGGATTGCTTTGCCATTAACTGGATTAATGGCATAAGCGCCTGTAAAACATCCTGTTTTTTCTTTGTTCAATTCGGTTCGATCTAAATCCGTTTTCGACTTTGCAAAGGCTACATATGCATCTATTGCTTCTTTCTGCTCTTCTGTTGTAATCTTTTCAACCAATTCATGTTCAGGCGCAAGAACACAATAGGTAGCTCCAAATAACGTATCACAACGTGTAGTAAAGACAGTAAATTTTTGATTGCTATTTTTCACTTTAAAGTCAATGCGTGCACCATTGCTTTTACCAATCCAATTTCTTTGCATTTCTTTAATTGATTCAGGCCAATCAATTTCATCTAAGTCTTGTAATAGTCTTTCCGCATAGGCTGTTATTTTTAAAACCCACTGCTTCATAGGACGTTTTTCAACAGGAAATTTGCCTCTCTCACTTACCATTTTACCATCTTCATTGATAATTTCTTCATTAGCAAGTACTGTCCCTAGCCCTTCACACCAATTGACTTCTATTTCCTTTAGTTCAGCTAATCCCTTGCGATATAATTGAGAAAAAATCCATTGTGTCCACTTAAAATATTCTGGATCACATGTGGCAATCTCTCTTGTCCAATCATATGAAAGTCCCAGCATCTTCAATTGCCTTTTAAAATTAGCAATATTTTTTAACGTAAATTCTCTTGGGTCATTTCCAGTTTGAATTGCATATTGCTCAGCTGGGAGCCCAAACGCATCCCATCCCATTGGATGCATTACATTAAATCCTTTCATTCTTTTATATCGACAAATAATGTCTGTTGCTGTATATCCTTCTGGATGCCCCACATGTAGTCCTGCTCCACTAGGATAAGGAAACATATCCATCGCGTAAAATTTAGGTTTATCCGAAATAGATGGCGTTTTAAATGTTTGATGCTCATCCCAGTAGGCTTGCCACTTTTGATCAATTTGAATATGATTATAACTCATATATTTGTTCTCCTTTTATTCTTGATTATCATTATGAATATGAATTGTTATTTTCTTCGCCATTTGATGCAAACTATAATATCGTATAGTAATTAATAAATAAATAACAGAAATAAATTCACCAATCAAGTACAGCCATATACTTGACCAAAGCATAGAGAAAGTATTTAAAATTACTCTAGGTGTATAACACAATATAATCATTTTGTATATATTAGCAAAAGATATATTCATTTTTCGATACAACAATTGTACAATAATAGTAAGTATTAAGATTTCAAACAAAGTAGACAAAATAGAAATCATTAGCACTCTAATCACTCCAGTTGTAAGGAATAAGGCTTTATATTTATGATAAATTCCCATTAAAAAGGTATTGCAAGCCTCTGCAAATATCGTTTTATTTTCATAGGCTAATCGTAAATCTAGTGTTCCTATACCTAATTTTTCATATGTCATTTCAAAAAATTGTAAATTTAATCCGTTTTGATTGAGCAATTGTTGTTTTGATATTTGAGTGTCCTTTTGATTCAAATTGTATGTTTGTATAGATAAACTTACTTTATTTTTGGTAAACTCAATATAACAACAATCTTTTCCCTCTATATCTTTAGGTAATTGATATTTTTCCAATGCTACGCTCTCTTCATGAAAAAGTAATATAACTGGATAGAAGGAAAAAATATAGGAGTTTAACTGTACATATTGTGGTTCAACTATATCTTGAGTAGAAACAAGTTGTATTTGCCCATCAATTTTCTCAAACTGATATTCTATTTTACCCGATTTTTCAAAATCGCTTGCTACTTGTTGCAACGTCTCATTTGGGAAGTGATGAAAACCAATCGTTGATACCAATTGTGGTATTGCATAGATTATTGCTAGTAATAAAAAATATAAAAGTGCCTTAAAAAAACGTTCATCTACGTATTGATAAATTAACTTTGGATGCAATAAACAATTCTTAAACTTCTTGTACATATTCCAATACTCCTTTTTAAATATTATACCATATTTTTCCCTGAATGTAAAATTTAATGTCATGTGGAATGAAGAAAAATGCTAAAGCCTTTTCTTTCTTTCAATAAAACGTTTTCATTTGACAAATTATTCTGGTTGAAAAAAATTTACAAATGTGGTAGAATAAATCGTCAATACATAGGAGGTATAAGATGACACTAAAATTTATTAAAAAAACACTATTTACTTTAAGTGTATTTGCTTTCTTACTTGTTTTTTTCCCAATAACAAGTAAAGCATCTGGCACTATAAGTTACCTAACTGCAACAGTTGGAGAAACTTACGATACAGTTGGAATCAATTATCATTGTTCTGAGGATGGTTCCTATGTCATCTATAGTAAAACTTCAGATGGCAAGACAATTGCAAACCCTATAAAAGTAGATACAACTTCTACATTATGGCATATGGATGCATATACACCAAGTGATGCAGAAAATGGCTATGGATTTTCAGAAAGATATGTTTGCAAAGCAACCTTGACCAATCTAGATGCCAACACAAAGTACTATTATCAAGTTGTATCAGGTGATTCATTTTCAAATATTCAATCTTTTACAACTACTGGTACAAATAAAGATAATAAATCTTTCTTATTTTTAACTGACATCCAAAGTTCTGGTGGAAGTTTCCAAAATGCAGAAAACCTCATTCAAGCCATCTTGCAAAAAAATATGACTGCTCAGCCAAACTTAGTTGTAATGACGGGTGACCAAGTAGACCGAGGAGGAGTTGAACAACAATGGATTGACTACTACAAATATGTAACCTCTTTACAAGGCTTCCTTCAAGCGACTGTTCCTGGTAATCATGAATACTATTTAAAATCGGCTGGTGATTATGTTTCCAATGAAGTATTCAAGCAATTTCATAATTATCCAGAAAATGGGCCTGAGGATAGAATTGGTTCTTCTTATTATTTTGTTTGGGATCAAATTTTATTTATTATGTTAGATACAGTTAAAACAAATTATGATGTGCAAGCACAACAAGATTGGTTTAGAAACGTAGTAAAAAACAATCCTTCTCAATGGATTATTGTTGGCTCTCACCCTGGACTATATGCAACAGGTGCTTATGTCAGTGATGCAAACATTATGAGAAGAAATTGGTTAAGTGTATTTGAAGAATGTCAAGTTGACCTTGCTTTAAATGGTCATGAACATGTTTACTGTCGCAAAAATTTACGTTATGGCGGAACTGCTGCTTCTCCTACTTCTGGACCAGTAGATGAAAAACTAGGCGTTACTTATTTACAAGGTGCTGCTGCTGGATTAAAGGACTATGCTAGCAAAATTCAGCCTTCTCTACTTGAAGACTACGATAAAGTTATTCGTGGATTCAATAATTTAGGTGTATTGGTTCGTGTCGAATCTAATCAATTGACTATTCAATGTTATAATGCTGCTGGTACAGTATTAGATGAATTCACACTTGAAGCAAAACGTCCACAATATATTGATGAAGTATCCGATTCAGAAATTTTAGATTCTGTTTCTGTCTCATATGATAAAGATACTGAAAAAGTAACTATTCAATGGGGTGATAATTTATATGGTATTGTATCAGATATTCAAATTACAGGTGGAAATAAAATCAATGTTTCTATGCCTATTGTTTCAAACAATGTAACTTCTAGAACTTGGTCTGGTTACTATACAGATTATAATTATAACTTCCAAGTTCAATTAACTAAATATGATGGAACTACATTAACCAAAAATTTACCTCTTATTTTAAATGAAGATATTATAGAATATCCAATCGAATACGATCTAGATGGTGGTACCAATCATCCTGATAATCCTACCACTTATAAAGGGGAAGGGCTCCCACTTGCCTTGAATACACCTACTAAACCAGGATATGTATTTAAAGGATGGAAACTAAATCGTAAAACAATAACTGAAATTCCTGAAGGTACTAAAGGAGAAATTACTTTAGTTGCTACTTGGGAAGCCGCTCAATATCATATTACTTATGATCTTAGTGATGGAAACAATTCTGGATTAAATCCTACTTCTTTTTATACGGATCGCCTTCCTATAACTCTATATCCCGCAACAAAAAGTCATTATGAATTTGTGGGTTGGCAATTGGATGATGACATCATTACTGCTATTCCTGAAGGAATTACTTCTGATATTACACTAAAAGCGATTTGGAAAGCCGTAACTTATACTCTAAATTACAATTTAGATGGTGGAACATTATCTCAAGATGCTCCTCAAAATTTTACTATTGAAAATATGCCTACATTGCCAACTCCTACAAAAGATGGTTATCAGTTTACTGGTTGGAAAGCAAATGGAAAACAAATTACCTCTTTAGAGGGAATTACAGGCAATACCACATTAATCGCTACTTGGGAAAAACAAAAGGGGTGTAAAAAATCATTGGGATTAGATGTATTGACTGCTATTACCTTATTGACTGCTACTCTTGTTGTTTTACGCAAGAAACAGAAATAACAAATAGATAAAAAAAGGACCAATTTTGGTCCTTTTTATTTTTTACTATGCTTTACTTATTTAGCCAATGCTTGTTTTGCAGTATCACAAAGATTAGCAAACATTGCAGCGTCATTTACAGCTAAATCAGCTAACATCTTACGATTAATGTCCACATTTGCAAGTTTTAATCCATGCATCAATTGATTATAACTTAATCCTAAAGCACGGCTTGCAGCATTAATTCTAATAATCCATAATTTACGGAAATTACGTTTATTGTTCTTACGATCTCTGTATGCATATACAAGAGATTTCATAACTTGTTGGTTTGCAACCTTGAATAAACAATGTTTTGAACCAAAGAAACCTTTTGCTTGTTTTAAAACACGATTACGTCTTCTTCTTGATACGACTCCGCCTTTTGTACGTGGCATATTCTTTTACCTCCCTACTTAATATTAGACAAAATTTGTTTTAAATGTCTCTTATCACTTGTAGATACAAGAGCGAATTTACGAATTTGTCTAGTTTGTTTTTGTGTTTTTCCTGGTGCTAAGTGTCTATTGCCTGCTTGGCCACGTCTTACTTTACCAGTAGCTGTGATTGTTAAGCGTTTTTTAGTACCGCTATGTGATCTCATTTTTGGCATAAATATTCTCCTTACAAATTAATTTTTCTTTTTTTGTAGTTTAGGACTTAAAGTCATAAACATGTTTCGACCATCTAAAAATGGGGCTTGTTCAATTTGAGCAATGTCTTCTAAACCCAAAGCAAATTTACTAAACAAAGGTTTTGTATTATTTGCTTGTTCAATCATACGACCTCTGAAACGACAACTTACCTTTACTTTATCACCACTAGCTAAAAACTTTCTAGCAGCACGCATCTTCGTTTCAAAATCTCCAATATCAATCGTTGGACTTAAACGTACTTCCTTAACAGAAATGATTTTTTGATTTTTACGAGCTTCTTTAGCTTTTTTATTTTGCTCATAACGGTATTTACTATAATCCATTAATTTACAAACTGGAACTGAAGCGTTTGGTGCAACACAAACCAAATCATAGCCCCTACTTTCTGCTGCCTTCAATGCATCATGTAAAGAAAGTTTACCCAATTGTTCACCTTCTTCAGATATAACTAAGACATATTCCGCCTCAATCTCTTCATTCACTAAATTCTCTTTTTTGTCGCCTGGCTTAATAATATTCTCACCTCCATAGATTCATAATAAATATGCGTGGAAGAATAAAAAACAGTGGAAAACCCACTGTAAGTATCATAGATTGAACAATCAAACAATTGCATCATGACTCTTTACCTACCAACCTCATTGGTCAGGTGAGAAGTGGGACTTCTTCTTTTCACTACAATATTTATTTCAAAAGTATTATACCATAATTTTCTAAACCTGTCAACCAAGTCACCCTCTTATTTCTATTCTTTTCGTATATAGACCACATAAGCAATCAACATATAAAATATAGAAAGTACAATAACATGTCCTGTACCATAAATGAGTACATACCTTGAACCGTTATACATCTGAACAGGTAAAAACAACTGAAAAGTATGCATAATTGGTTGGCCAATATTGAAATCAATGATAACCTCGCTTACAATATATAAACATATTGGAATAAATAGTGCGTAGATGCTCTTGCCTATACGCACCGATACAATGGATAAGGATCCATATACTAAAGAGAGCCCATAAATTTCACTATATATTTTCCATATAGATTGTTCTAATATATACCATTTTGAAAATAGAAATCCAATATTGACATGTATCAAAAATAGACTAACTACTATTATACCTAATCCATATCCAATAGAAAAAAATTTTGTATAATAATATTTCCAATTAGATATCCTTGTTTTAATCACTATGCTATAATTATCTCCCGATTGACTAAATCCAATACCAAATACATAAATAGAAAATAAGATGAGCACAATTTTTGAAAAGAAAAATGAAGCTTGAAGATAACTATCCACATCAAGCATTTTGAAAGTCCACGTATTTAGTGTATGGCTAAAGGGGTTTATCAAAATGAGTTCTAATAAAATAGCTATAAATAAAATCAAATAAATAATGGTTTTATTGACCTTATTCCATAAATATCCTTTATGCAATTGAATCAAATACATAGTCTTCTCCTAATGGAAATGAAATAATATGCTTCTTACGCACACGATATTGCTCTAATGCATGTGTCGAAATTACAATAAGCTTATCTCTTTGTTTTAATTTTCTCACTTCTTCTATAAAACATTTTTTTGCATATTCGTCCAATCCCCGAAGTGGTTCATCAAAAATATAGATATCTGATTCACTTAATAATGCTTGAATTAAAACTACTTTCTGCTTTGTACCTTGAGACAATTGACAAATTGGTATTTCTGCATAATTTTCAATGGCAAACCGTTGTAAATAATAAAAGATTTTTTCTCTTAATTGCAAATCCTTTTGATACTGAATTTTCCCCATCCAATATAAGTAGTATCTAACCGTAACATAATCAGGTAAAATTATTTTTTCTGGAACATAAGCTATAGAATGGCTTGATTTTTGAATGATTCCACTATATTTTACCTCATCCAATATACATTTAATAAAGGTAGATTTACCTGCTCCATTTTCACCAATTAGAAAATGATACATTCTAGCATCTAAGTCCAAATGCACATGATCAAAAATGCAATGTCGTTTGTATGATTTTTTTAGATTTCTAATTCGAATTTGGCACATATTTCACCTGATTATACGTTATGCTTGTCGTTTTAAAAAACTGAAAAGGTGCAAATATTTGGGTATATGTCACTCCATCTTCTTGATATGTTATCGCAAAAGATAAGGTTGTAATGGTTTGAAAATCATTATAAACTAGTGGAAAAAAAAGATGAACTTGATTATTCGCATCTATTTTGAAAGGAAATGGATGGATTTGTCTACAATATGTTTCTTGTATCTCTAATAAACTTGCATTTTGGGGATACATTGTTGTATATAGTTCCATAGTTTTATTTGATTCGATGGTTACTCGGTTATCTAATGATTCAATTTTTTGCAATTGAAAAGAACGATTTTCTATATGATACAATGTGATTCCAATTCCAGTTAAAATTTGCAATTCTGATTTTTCTTCGACAATACCTTTTAGATTAGCTAATCTTAGTGCACCTTGCTTTCCCTGTTTATAACATATGATTGATCCTATCGGGATTTTGAATTTTTCACCATATACAAATTCAAAAACAAGATTAACATGATGCATTTGTAGATTTCCATTGGGATCAAAAGGAAAATTGAGATGCAGTGTATACATTCTATATTTGTGTTTTTGATAATTTATATGTTCTTGTTCTGATACAATTTGATCGATAGATAAAGCATAATAGTCTTTTTCCTGAGGAACTTCCAAAGATAATTTTGCTATATTGGCCTTTTGTAAATATGGATCTGCTTCATGACTACTATATAATTTCACCTTTATGGTAGCATCATCTGTTGAAAGATAATATATGTTCGGATATGCCAAATATCGATATACCTCTTTTCGCCGAATGATTGTTGCTATGATAGCTATTATCGATAGAAATATCACACCCATTCCTATCATCCATTTTAGTTTAAATAACGATTTCTTCCGCAAGTTCATAATACTCATTCACCACGTCAATATATTCCCAAATTTCCCTTTTGGCTGATATGCCAAACAAATAATATTTGGATGCTCCACTAGAAAGCCTAGCTAATCCCTTTACGATAAGAGATACCCTTTTTCCTGGCTCTATTTTCACTTTAAATTCCATTTCTTCTTTAAAAGTAGATTCGCTTTTTTTACCAATTTCTCCTCGAATACTAGAATCTAGACTCGCAGTAATTTTATTGAATTTTCCTGAAAATTTCATTCCAAGTGTACCTGATAATTCAGATGTTTTGGTTTTTTTATCTGATGTTGCTGTGGAATAATGAAATTCAATAACTTGATTTGTTGTATTTGATCTTGAAAAAATAGTGCCCGCTTCATATTCAATTTCATATTTTCGATAATTGGTGTATGTTGACCATCCAAATGCCTTTCTCTTTACGTGATTGAGTAGTGATAATCGCTCGCTCTCGTTCATATCAACGATTAACTTTAATTCAGGATTATAGAGAAATTTTATACTCGTAAATTCATCATGTCCTGTTGAAGCATTTGCTTCAGCTGGGAATAAACCACAAAAAAGAATTACACCTAATAATATACCTATATTTATTTTTAAAAAATGTTTCATTTTATTTTCTCCTTTCACCTAATCATACGATTTTCTTGGCATGATTTACGTTATTTATGATCATTTTTTGGATAAATCGTCAAAAAAGACCGTACATATTCATACGATCTTTTCTTACTATTATAATTTTTGATATAACTTCATTCCTTTTTTCTTTAAAATGTATACCCAAATCAAACCCATTCCAATATAAATCAAGATTAAAATGCCCATAATTAACCATTCGGAATTCAAACCTACTACATTAATAACAATAATCGGTGTGAGAATACAAATTAAATTGAGTCCCATTGACAAAAGAACAGCCATTCCCTGTTTTACTGCCTCAACCTCACTTTCCCAGTTGAGCTTAGGTAAACTTAAATTGGCATATAAACCAATCATTGAACTAATCCAAAGTACCTCTGTCAATACAATACATAGGATAGGCAAATATATAATTCCTAGCTGCGTAGATAATAAAATGCTAGATAATACAACAGGTATAATACCAATGGATATGTTGACAAGTATCTTTGAGACAAATACATCTTTTATAGGAATTGGATGTGCTTTTAAAATCCAAAGTTCTTTTCCCTCTAAAGAAATTGAAGCAGCTGTAGTCGGTGAAAAAGAAATCATCATGGCCATAATACAAACTACACCAATATTAAAATAACAATCTACTACTTTCATTAAGCTTTCAGGAACTTCTCCATCAATATAACCTACCGCTAGTACATTCTCAATTAAATGAATGAAATGAAGTTTTCCCATCACCGTTATCAAAATAGCCATCATAATCATAAGAATTGGACCAAATGCTGTATTACTTACATAAATGGGAATGGAAAAATACTTGTTCATTTCTTTTTTATACAAGCTTTTTCCGATAGTCGATTCCTCAAAACTCAGTTCATCCTTTTTACTTTGATAAGTTAAAATCTGTTTTCCCAAAAAATAAGACTTTAAAATAACAGATAAAACAAATGGTATCAGTGCCAAAAGAAGCATAATCAAAAGACTAGTGAAACTTCCTTCTAACATAAACTGGGATAACAATTGAATGGGATAAAAATCATATACCTGAGCGGCCGTTGTAGGATTTTGACTCGTAAAGGAAAAACCGATATAAGCTATTACAAAAACCACCATTAGCGCCATACCAAATATAGATTGAATAATACCACTGTGTTTTAAACGCATAGTCAGTCGAGATAAAAACGTAGCTATGATTCCTGATATGCCTGCCCCAAATAGTGTACATAATAGTATCAACACCAAACCTCGTATAGCAAAAGGAAGGATAGTTCCTTCAACAATAATGCCATACATCAAATAGGCAGGATAGACAAGAATAAATATGACTGCAAAATCAAAAATCAAATAGTACAACACTTTGGCTGTAATAATGGCACCTTTTTGGATTGGCAAACTCAAAAGCATTTCTTCATCCGTAGTTTTCTTTACACCTGTTGACTCTGTTACAATTAACATAAACATAAACATCAATGCTGTAGTGGAAAACGAATAAATAGCAAGTTCTGGAACCCCTTCTTTTTGCATAGTTATGATACTACTATAAGAAAGCATCCCAAATATAAGACTAAAGGCAACTATTCCCAATATACTAAACAATAGTGCGATATAAATTTTATCCCGGTATTTGGTATTCTTGAAAATCTTATTGAATAAGGATACATAATAACACTTCAAGATTTTCATCACACTACTCATGATTCGTTAACTCCATAAACACTTCTTCTAAACTTGCATCTTTTGTGATTTCTTCCATTTTTCCTGTTATGACCAATTTACCATTTTTAATAATGGCTATTTTATTGCATAGTTTTTCAGCAACTTCTAATACATGGGTGGAAAAAAAGATTGCACCACCTGATTTGCAAAATTCTATCATTGCTTGTTTAACCAAAAAAGCTGCCTTAGGATCTAGCCCAACAAATGGTTCATCTAAAACCAATAACTGAGGGCTATGCAAAAAAGCTGAAATAATTGCTAATTTTTGTTTCATACCATGTGAATATGATCCAATCAAATTATTTAAATCGTTCTTTAATTCAAAAAGTGTGGCATACTTTTCAATTCGATCTTTTCTATCTTCACTTTTCACTTGAAATACATCACCAATAAAATTCAAATACTGAATTCCTGTTAAAGCATCATACAAATCTGGATTATCTGGAATATAGGCTATTTTTTTCTTGCATGCAGTGAGGTTTTCTTGAACCGATACACCATCAATTTGAATATCACCTGACTCAAAAGGAAGAATACCCACTATAGACTTTATTGTTGTGCTTTTTCCTGCCCCATTATGACCAATAAAAGCAAACAAATCACCGTTTTCAACCTTTAAATTCAAGTCTTCTACTGCAAATTTGCCTTTTTGATATGACTTAGAATAATGAATTATTTCTAACATAGTATTATTTTGCTATTAAATTAGCCCTTTCTTTTAATAATTGTTCAACTTTTTCAATATGTAGATATACATTGGAATCCTCGCCTTGTTGGACATCCTTTTCAATAAATGAAGCATATTCATAAATTCTTTTTTCAAGTTGCTTCACTTCTTCTCCTTTTTCAACAGAGTGTAAATCTCTACATAAAATCGTCAAATGATGTAGTGCCCTTTGTGTATTGTCTGTTGTGCATTGTTCAATTTCACTAAAATAGATAGATAAATCTTCTACACGCAAGAGTCCCTTTGATGGCTTTGTTGATTGTTCTAGCACTGTTGTTTGTACACTGGCAAGACAATAACAGACTGCAAATAATCCTATCACAATGATCATGGGAATGATAATACCGATTAACACGATATTCATAACAAAAAAATACAATATGCTAGTAGCTAAAAAACTCACTGCTAGAAATGGATAAATCGTAGCAGTTAAAGGACGAAGATTCCCTTTCTTGGTTGATTTGGCAATCAATTCTACGCCTAACCAAATCAAAAAGGCAATCATCATCCATGCATAATTCACCCAAAAAGCAGGTTTATCAAAAAGTTCCCTTTTGAATTGGTTTACCAGTAAAAACAACACCACATTGTATACTAATAGGATAACTGCCCAAATCACAATAAATAATTGATTTAATTTTTGTTTCATCGTTACCTCCTTTAATTTTGTCAACGACTGAATTTCTATTTTTCCATCTTCTATTATATTATATTTTCTATATTTTGTCAATTTATGTATGCTATGTATTTTTATGTATATAATTGAATATCACCTTATTCTACCTCATCTAATTCGGCTTTGAAACGCATTTATTCCTAAACCAAACCATATAAAAAATACTTATACTGCAAGTATAAGTATTTTTTCTGTTATTTTTGATAAATCAATTGACCAGAACGAACAGTTGCAACGACATTTAATGCTTTGTCTAACACAACAAAATCAGCGCGTTTTCCCACTTCAATGCTACCCAAATATTGATCCACTCCTAAATTTTGAGCAGGATATAATGAAGCAAATTTTACAACCTCTTCAATAGGCAAGTTCAAGAAACCCATTACATTCTTTACAGCTTGATTCATTTTCAGTACGCTCCCCGCAAGCGTTCCATTTTCTAGTCTTGCTTCCCCATTTTTTACAATGACCACTTGGCCGCCTAACTCTGATACACCATCTGGCATATGTTTTGCCCGCATAGCATCAGTAATCAAAATAAATTTACCACTAGGTTTGTTTTTATGTAATAAACGAATAGCTGGTTCACTGACATGAATACCATCACAAATGCATTCACAAGTCATACAATCAAATAAATAGGCTGATCCCACGGTTCCAATTTCACGATGATGAACTGGCTTCATTGCATTGTATGTGTGGGTAAATGTTTTAGCTCCTGCTAAAACAGCCTTTTCTACATCAGCGTATTTGGCGTTGGTATGACCAATGGAAGCAACAATACCTTGACTAGCAAGATATCGAATCAATTCATCGCATCCTTCTACTTCTGGTGCAAGTGTAACTACTTTAATCGTATTTCCTGATGCTTCTTGATAAACCTTGAACGTATCTACCTTTGGTGCTGCTACATATTCAATTGGTTGTGCACCCACGAAATCTTTAGAAATAAATGGCCCTTCTAAATGAACACCAAGAATTTCGGCACCTTGTGTATAGTTAGACGCTTTATATTGCTTAACAGCTTCCAGCGCCTTAATAATGTTTTCTGGACTTTGTGTCATTGTAGTTGCAAGAAAAGCGGTTGTCCCTTCACTGGCTAAGGCTTGAGCAATCGTAGATAAATCTTCAATTGTACCATCCATTGCATCACTACCTGCAGCGCCATGGACATGCTCATCAATAAATCCAGGAACCACTACATAATCATCAGGTAGTTCAATCAGACTATCATCGGGTTGACCAATTGATTCAAAATTTTTTCCATAAGTAAGGGCTGTTTTTTGTAGTCCTTCTGCTGTTACAATCCAAGTATTTTTAAAACCTTTCATTATTTACACTTCCTTTTTGATAATTTTTATCGTTGCCTTGAGATGATAGTCCTGCTTTTTCAATCGATAAGACTCACTCAAAAGCACACCTTTTGATTGATTGGTTTCTAAAGTGATACTTTTTTTCGTTTGTGTATCAATAACAAATTCATTATCTTGATATACAATTGAATAAACATCTATTTTCTTTTTATCGAGATGAATGGGAAACGTAATCGTATATACAGCGCTAAAATCATACACTTCTACCCCATCTTCTTGATATAGATTGCATGTTTTACTGTTGCAAACATTTTGATATTCAGTTAACCGATTCACCTCTTCAAATCGGTTATTTTTTGTTACATCAATGTATAATTTAATATTATCGTCCATAAGTGATTTTTCAACTGTATCAACCACTTCAATATAAACACCTACATACTGAACTTTTGATTGTTTTTTACATCCCATACTGCCCATACAGCACAAGCATAGCATCAAAAAGAAAAAATATCTTTTCATTATTTAATTCCTATACATCGTAAAATATCATTAAAAGAAATAAATAACATCAAGGCCATAAGTAGCAAGAATCCAATGGTGTGAATGGTATTTTCTACCTTTGGACTTGGTTTTTTCTTTGTAATCGCTTCATATACCATAAAAGCAAGGCGTCCACCATCTAAAGCAGGTAGTGGCAATAAGTTGATGAATCCTAAATTGACACTCAAAATGGCTACCCAACTCAATAATGTTAAAATACCTTGTTTAGTGGCCTCTTTCAATAAATTGAAAATTCCTACTGGTCCACTTAAATCATCTACGCCAATAGACTTATCTGTAAAAAGAGCGCCTAATGTTTTGAAAATCATTGTACAAGATTCAGCTGTTTCTACGAATGGCATATATAATAATTTACCTAGATGAAATTTATTTTGACAAGTAATACCTAATTGTACTTTTGTTGCCACTATACCTTGTGCATCAAGTACCTTTTTACTATAATTTTCAATTTCCGTTGTTTTCGCCACACCATCACGTTCATATGTAATTTCTAATTTTTGACCTTTTTCTAATTCTTTAGAGGTAAAGTAAGCCAATAGTGCTGATTTGGTCGATAGGGTTGTATCCCCATTAATAGCAATAATTTTATCCCCTTCTCTTAGTCCAGCCTTATATGCCTTGGTTTTATCATTGTTACTTGAATAACTACCAATTATGGCTTCATTGGTTCCATCTACCTTAAAAGCTAACTCAATGGAATAAATAAAAACACTCGGATGAATCACAATAGGATCCTTCCCTTTGGCAACAACCGTAATGCTTCCAGTGAATTTTTCTCCGCCTTGTGCAA
Organism: Anaeroplasma bactoclasticum; assembly: GCA_023667245.1. Taxonomy (GTDB): domain Bacteria; phylum Bacillota_I; class Bacilli_A; order ML615J-28; family CAG-313; genus CAG-313. The sequence goes on along the minus strand of JAMPAL010000004.1, from coordinate 17,212 downwards.
TACTATCTAACACTGTAGAAATACTCGCCCAATCCTTTAGGGATACACCGTTAATAGATTCTAGTTCATCTCCGACTTCTAAAGTGTTATTTGAACCTTCTACTACTGTGACACCACCTAAAATGGTATGCTCTGTATCTGCATATCCTGCAAATAATCCAATTAAAAAGAAGATAAATATAGCCAATACAAAATTCATAAATGGACCAGCAAACACACTTAGAAAACGATTCAATAATGGTTTGTTGACAAAATTTCTATCATATGGCGCAATTTGAATTTCCTCTTTCTTCTGATAATTCACCAAGCAATCTCGATTGACAATGTATCGATTAGAAGTGTTCCCATTTTCTTCTGTAACTTCAATAAATAATTCATCAGGTAAAGCTGCTTTGGTACCAATAAGGTCATAAGAAACCAGTTGATATACTGGTAAATCTTTATATTTAGGATTATCCAAATTAATGATGATTTTGGTGACTCTACCTGCTTCATCCAATTGTAACTTCACTTTTTGAATACCCTTGAGTACATTATCTTCTACTTCCTCTCCTGCCATTGATACGAAACCACCAATTGGCAAAGCACGAATAGAATAAACAGTTTCTCCTTTTTTCTTTTGATAAATGATTGGTCCCATACCAATCGAAAACTCATGACATAAAATCCCTGCTTTTTTCGCGGCAATGAAATGTCCTCCCTCATGAATCGCAACCAAAATGGTCATCACAATTGCGAATATCACAAGGCCAATTAATATCCATAAAAAATTCATTTTCTTTACTCCCTTCTAATGAAATTGATGATAAATAGATTGATAAACCAATTCATGTAATGTCATCATTTTAGGTATGCTAATATCACCTTGATTAAATCCTTGATATTGCGGATTCTCTAAAGCTTGAGCAATAATCGTTTCAATCTCTAAAAAAGCAATTTTACCTTCTAAAAACAATTGTACAGCCGCTTCATTTGCAGCATTTAAAATCGTACATTGCAATTTTCCTGTTTTAAAAGCCGAAATAGCTAGGGCAACTAGCGGATACCTCTGAAACGATACTTCTTCAAAATGAAGTGCACCAACCTTTGTCAAATTAAGTGGGGTAATGACTTCACTAGATAAATGTCTTGGTCCTTCTAATGCATATAAAATAGGTAAATGCATATCAGAGGAAGCCATTTGCGCAAAAATACTTCCATCACGAAATTCAATCATTGAATGAACAATGCTTTCTGGATGTAAAATAGGCACGATTGCATCAATATCTATATCAAATAAATAATGTGCTTCAATCAATTCAAAACCTTTATTCATCATTGTTGCACTATCAATCGTAATCTTTTTCCCCATTTTCCAATTTGGGTGTTGTAAGGCTTGTTCTACACTGACATGTTCAAGAGCTTCTCGTGGTAAATCTCGAAAAGCACCCCCACTTGCAGTAATCCATAATTTTCGAATGTCTTCTTTGTTTTTCCCTTCTAATAATTGATAAATAGCACTATGTTCACTATCAATAGGAATGATTCGTACATTTTTTTCTCTTGCCTTTTGCATAATAATTTCGCCTCCCATAACCAAGGACTCTTTATTGGCAAGATATACATCCATCTTATTTTCAATTGCTGTCACAGTAGGCATTAAACCCACTGCTCCTACTAATGCATTGATAAACACAGGATTTTCAATTTGAGCAGAAGCAATTTGTTGTAGACCAATATCTCCAATCACATATTTGATATCAGGATATTTTTCCTGCAATTTCGCAACATCATAACCATGAATGCCGCACACAACCTCAGGATGAAATTCCACAATAATTTCTTCAGCTCTATTTACATTATTTCCAAAACTAAATGCCGATAAAACATAGTCTTCGTTTTCTCGAACGAAATCTAGCACTTGTGTGCCAATTGAACCAGTTGCTCCTAACAATAAAATATTTTTCATGAAAACGCCCCCATTAAAAATAAGATTGCTGTAAACAATAGTGTTGTTAAAATCGTAGAATCAAAACGATCTAATACACCACCATGACCTGGAAAAATTTGTCCAAAATCTTTGATTTCATACTCTCTTTTGAGTTTAGAAGCAACCAAATCACCAATTTGGCCCGCTACACTGAGTAAAATAGAAATACAAAACATCACTAAAGAAAACAAATAAATATTACCAAATTGAGGAAAGTGCGTAAAAGAAAATTCGGGAACAAATTGTTTTACCATAACAATAAACGCAGTTCCTACTAGAGCACCACAAATCGTCCCGGCAATACTTCCTTCCACTGTTTTTTTAGGACTAATATTAGGACATAACTTCTTTTTTCCAAAAAGAACACCAAATTGATATGCACCGATATCAGTAAACATTGTAGTCAATAGAACATATCCAAACAAGACTAGTCCTACCCAGTTGATTTCAATTACACCAAATAAAACCCAATATCCACTATTCGACGCAGATGAAAGACCATTTACCAAAACACTATTTCTTAGTCCTGTCATGATTGCAAAAGAAAACCCACTATAAATCAGGGCAAAGATAAAAAAGACAATATCCTTCATAGCAATCCCTTTGCCCAAAATGCCAATAAATGATAATGTTACGATACTTAAAATCAATGTATACATAATATCTTCTAAACAGTTTTCTACGCTACTCATATCAATTCCGTTATATCCAACTGATAAAACCATTAGACTAGAAAAAATAGGAATAATGTATAAACATGCTTTGGGTATTGCATTTTTACTTCTATACATACGAAGTAATTCAAATGTACCTATATAAGCCAGTACAGAAAATAATATAGTAGATGCCCACCCCCCTAAAAGTATAAATGGGGCAAATACTAAAAACATAATCGCACCTGTAATGACACGTTTTAGCATAATTTATCCTCCAATCCACCAAAGCGACGATGTCTACTTTGATATTCCTCTATTGCTACATAAAATTCTTTTTCATGAAAATCTGGCCAGTATGTTTTAGGAAAATACATTTCCGCATACGCAATTTGCCACAATAAAAAGTTACTAATCCTCATTTCGCCACTTGTTCGAACCATAAAGTCCACCATTGGCATATTGTAGGTATAAAGATGTCCTTCAAAAACAGATTCATTGATAGCATCTACTGGTAATTTTCCTTCTTGAACAAGTTTTGCAATTGATTTCGTAGCTTGAATAATTTCTTCTTTTCCTCCATAGTTAAAAGCAAAAGAAAGTGTGAGACCTGTACAATTCTTTGTTTGTTCAATTGCCTCATCAATAGCAGATAAAACAGTAGGTAAAACATGCTTTCTAGACCCTATCATTTGTAATTTAATATTTTTTTCCTTTGCTTTGGGCCAATTGTTACATAAACGAATAACTTCCTTCATAATATAATCCACTTCTTCTTGAGGCCTTGACCAATTTTCTGTACTAAATACATAACAAGTCAAATAAGAAATCCCGAGTTGATTCGCAACTGTAGCAATCTCTTGTAATGTTTTTGCTCCTTTATGGTGTCCCATTGTACGAGGAAGTCCCCGTTTTTTAGCCCATCTCCCATTGCCATCTAAAATGAGTGCAATATGTTTAGGAAGAGGTTTAGATTGTATTTTTTTTAACAATTCTTCTTTTCTCATCAGTATCACCTATACATTGTTATATTATACTACACATTGTGAATTTTTACCAATAATTCAATTCAAAGTTATCTAAAATTTCAATGAAGTAGAAAAAAAGGAATATCCGAAGATATTCGCTTTTTATTTTTGACTCATTCTTTTCTTATATTTCATTGTAATATGTTTACGTGTAACATAAAGAATAGATAAACCAATCACTATGATTGCAGTCACAACTAAGAAAATATACACTGGTATCATATTGGTATAAGCTTTCACTTGACTCCACATAATAACCACTTGTTCATTATAGGAATCAAAATCATTCATAATCGCACATCTTGCTATTAGATTTTCGCTAGGATACTGTGTTTGCAGTTTATTTTCATATCCGAGAAATGGATAAATGACAGCAGTTCTTCCCTCACTAAGGGTGCCTTCAAATAGATAGGATAAATCATAGGCCTCCACTTCTTGCCACACTTCGATTTGTTCAATGGCATCTACAATGCCCGCTTCTTCTGCAATATAATGATATATTTTTCCATCATATGATACCATCTCCCCTTCTTCATACTCCCCCTCAGGATCATATGCACAAAGTTCGAAGTATTCCTCATTATCTGGATATATCATAACATCTGCTGGTTTATCTTTTATACAACAATATAACTGATTTTCATATATAACCATTGATTCGTTTTCTGCAAGGTACTCACAATTTACTGCATAATCCGTTGCACCATACCATGCTCCAGCAAGTGTAAACAATTCATCTCCGACAATATAAGGCGTATAGCCGATATAATCCATATTGCTAGCCGCATTGATTGGATCTGATAAATAGTCTAAAAATGCATACGCAAGCTCAATATTTTTAGCTCCCTTGGGAATGGTCCAAGCATCATACCAAATGTTACTTCCATCTTCTGGTACATAATATTCTAGTCGTTTTCCTTGTTCTTCTTCTGCAGTATCAATAGAAAATACCGCATCACCCGAATAGGCCAAATTCAGTTTAATTCTTCCTGTTACAATATCATTTTTTCCAGAGTCTACTTCAAATCCAAAAATGTTTTCCTTCATACTGATAAGTTCTTGTTTTACACGAGCGATTTTTTCCTTGTTTTCACGATCACTTTCTAAAGAACCATCTAATTTGAAATCAAAAATATCTTGAACCAACTGATTATAGCGTAGTTGATTAGCCTCAGTTGGGTTTTCTAAGTATGCATTTTTGATACTCTGAAAACTCTCATCTTGGCTATACGCATGCATCAATCCAGCAACAAAAGCATCACGAATCGAATTTTTAATGGAAATTAAATCCTTATATTTTGGATCCCAAAATACATCCCAAGATTTTACATCTTCACAAATTGTATCACTACAAGTAGGATCATATACAATCCCAAGTGTTCCCCACATGTATCCCACCGCAAACTCATCTAAATTTACCGTTTGGCCTTGATAAGGCACTTCCATTTGTTTGAGTTTTTCTCTTAAAGCTTTAGATGCATATTTTTCATAATTAGGGATTTTTTCCGCATAATCTTCCATTGGAATGACCAATTCTTGCTTGATCATCTTTTGAATCATATAGTCTGATGTACAAATCAAATCATAGGTACCTTCTTTTTGAAGCGTAAATTGATTGTACATAGTTTCATTGGTATCATATGTATAGTAATTGACTTTCACATCATATAAGGCTTCAAATTCCGCAATCAAGTCCACATATCCATCCTCACCATTCGAAATATAGTCTTCTACATTATAAATCGTAAGAGTAGAACCTGCAAATTTGCTTTTCGCATTTGCTTTAGTTATATTGGCTAAACCAATAGACAAGCCAATCATCAAAATCAATGTAAATACTGTCTTTTTCATTGTTACTTCCTCCGCATAGTGGCTACTTTGGCAGCCTTTTTATTATTATATACGGTAATTGCAATGACCGCCCCTAATACAACCAAGAATAAGATTGTGCTTAATGCTCTTACCTCAGGTGGAATAGGATGCTTTACTACAATTTTTTGAATATAGGTAGATATCGTTTCAAAAGAAGGTTCTTTTAAATATTGAGTAATGACAAAGTCATCGAGTGATAATGTAATAGAAAGTAAGAACCCTGAAAAAATACCTGGCAAAATTTCAGGAAGAACAACTTTAAATAAAGCATACCATGGCGTTGCCCCTAAATCTAGTGCTGCTTCATAAATGCTTGCATCCATTTGTACCAATTTGGGTTTGACATTCAAATATACGAATGCAACCGTTAATACCACATGACCAATCAATAATGTCCAAAAGGTATAACTGAGATTCAATGATTTGAATAATACCGCAAGCGACAAAGCCATTACAATTTCCGCATTCACCACAGGGAGTTGCGTAGCCGTCTCCACCGCTTTTTTGTACCTTCTTCTAGCATAAAATGTACCTACTGCCCCCATTGTTCCAAGTAGAGTTGATACCACTGCTGAAACAAAAGCAATCAGTACTGTATTTCCAATTGCCTTCATTAAAGAGTCATTGGCAAATAGGTCTTTGTATAATTGTAGAGAAAAGCCAGTCCAAACGCCAAGCTCCACACTTTTGGTAAAGGAAAAAACAATGAGAACCAAGATTGGCAAATACATCAAAAACAATATCAAATATAAATAACTTTTTGCAACTATTTTTCGTGTGTTTGGACGTTTTACCATAATGATGTTCTCCCTCCTGTTTCATCTTTAGAAAATTTTCTAGAAATGAATACACTGATTCCAATCAATAATAACATAATCAGCGCCATTAAAGAACCAAAATTCCAATCGGCTTGATTAAAATATAAATCAATATAACTACCAAATAAAACAACGTTGTATTCTGATAAAATATCTGAAATCACATAAGAAGATAAAGTAGGCATAAATACCATTGTTGCCGCAGATACAATCCCTGGCATCGTCATCGGAATAATGACTTTAAAGAAAGTAACAAAACGATTGGCACCAAGGTCGGCACTTGCTTCAATTTGTGATTTATCCATTTTCAACATTGTAGAATATAATGGTAAAATAACAAAAGGCAAATAGTTGTAAACTAACCCAATCATCGTTGTTAACCCCGAATTGGCACCAGTTGAAATACCTATCCAATTGAGAACGTCCCGTGTCGCACTCGTACGAATAATAAAATTAATCCACATAGGCATCACAAACAACATTACCATTACGGATGAACGATTATAGTTTTTATTTGCTAGTATCATAGCTAGTGGGTATCCTATCAATAGACAAATCACTGTATTTAAAATGGCATATACAAATGAAATCAATAATACATTTACATTTGTAGAATCAGAGAAAAATTTCGATAAATTATCAAAAGTAAATGCACCTCCCTTATTGGTAAATGCATAGTAAATGATAAAGAAAACGGGAATGATAATGAAGCAAATCAAAAATAATACATAAGGAAGAGATAAGTATTTACGTTTAAATTTCATACTTCGACAAATCCGCCTTTAACTTCAATTTGATTTTACTAGGATCTATACTAATGCTAACTGTATCAGACTCATTCCACGTCCATTCTGTATCTACTATAAAATCTTCTTCATCTTCTGTTCTTATAATCAATTGATAATGGTCACCTTTCCATACCATTTGGATAATTTGCCCCGTAATATTACCCTCTTCTAAATTATCACTAATCTCAATATCCTTCATATCGATTGTAGCAATGACATCAATATCATCTAAATCATATTTTTTGCCATTTGGTGTAATAAAATATCCTTTTTCATCTAATATAGCACCTTCCACCAATTGGGTTACATCGCAAGCCCAAGATGTTCCCGCAAAAACAACTTCATTATTTTTATTAATGTATGCATCTTCATAAATATTGGCGGTATATTCTCGTTTCATAATTTGGATCAAATCAGGTTCAATCGTTAAACTAATATCTTGACCAACTGGATGATCTACTGTCGATTGAATCAATACTTCATTATTACCCACCATTGCGGTAAACTGATAGTGAATCCCTTTGAAAATTTTATTCACAATCTTTGCCTTTACTTTTCCCTCGTTTGGTAAATGCATCATAATATCTTCTGGTCTTACTACTACATCCACTTTTTCATTGATATCAAAATCATCCACGCAGTCCCAAGTGGTTCCTAAAAAGCGCACCTTTTTTGGACCTATCATCGTTCCTACATAAATATTAGATTCACCAATGAAGTCCGCAACAAAAGCATTTGCTGGCTCATTATAAATATCGAGTGGAGTACCAATTTGTTGAATAACACCATCTTCTATCACAACAATTCGGTCACTCATTGTCAAAGCCTCTTCTTGATCATGCGTTACATAAATAAAAGTAATACCTAATTTTTTATGCATTTCCTTTAATTCTAATTGCATTTCTTTTCTCATTTTTAAATCTAATGCCCCAAGTGGTTCATCTAATAATAAGATTTCTGGTTCATTGACAATTGCCCTTGCAATAGCAACTCTTTGTTGTTGACCACCAGAGAGGGTTGTCACGTTTCGGCATTCAAAAGACTCTAAATCAACAATTTTCAAAGCTTTCTTTACCTTTTCATCAATTTCATCTTTGGTATATTTTCTCGTTTTAGTAATGATGTTTCCTTGTTTATTGGTTGTTTCATAACTTACCTTTTTGAGTTTCAAACCAAACGCAATGTTATCATAAACGTCTAAATGTGGAAAAAGAGCATATCGCTGAAATACTGTATTGAGGGGTCTTTTATGAGGGGGTAATTGCGCAATATCCATCCCATTAAGTAAAATTTGACCACTATCTGGCATCTCTAGTCCCGCAATCATTCGTAATGTTGTTGTTTTTCCACAACCTGATGGTCCTAGAAAGGTGACAAATTCACCCTTTTGTACTGATAGATTAAAATTTTCAACAACAATGCTGCCATCAAACGATTTATTCACATCTACTAATTTTAAAATTACATCATTCTTCTCCATTTTTAAAATCCTCCTAATTAAAAGTTTGGTGGGCTACTGACCCAAATAATCCGACATTGCTTATCCTTGATATTTTTTAAATAATGATTTTTACTAGATTCATAATAAAAAGTCTCGCCCTTTTTTACCTTTTGCACAAGACCGTCTATACAAAGCAAAACTTCCCCTTCTAACACATATCCAAATTCTTGACCTTCATGTGGATAATCGATGTCCGTTTGTTGATGTGGATAAATCGTTATTAAAATAGGTTCCATCTCATTTTTTTGAGCATTGGGAACCAACCACTTGATTTGATAGCTATCCGTATCTTTGACAAAATAATCCTCTTCTAAAAAAACTGTCTTTTCCATACTCTGTTCTCGAAAGAAATCACCCAAATTGGTTCCTAAAGCATTGACTATATCTTCTAGTGTCGAAATTGATGGTTCTGCTACATCATTTTCAAGTTGAGAAATATAGCCTTTTGTCAGTTCCGTCCTATCTGCTAATTCTTCTTGTGTTAAATTGCATCGTGTCCTCAATTCTTTGATTTTTTTTCCAATCTTCAAAACATCACCTTCTTTTTTGGTTTAAGAATTTTAACTTATTTGTTTAGTAATTCTAAACTAAACCCGCTAATATTATATGGATTTTCTACAAGTTTTTCAACCATTTTACATATAAAGTTGTAGGTGATTTAAAAAAAGGCTTATTTTGCCCTTTATCTTTAATAAATAGCCTAACAAAAATTTCCGATTATATCAAATCATTTCAATATATTGAATCCATTTGTTTAACTTCTTTATTTATGGGAAATACTATGGTGAGGTGATGATATGAAAAAAATAATTATTATTGGTGCAGGCATAACAGGCTTATCAGCCGGAATTGGAGCACTAGAGGCCGGATATGATGTAACAATTTATGAAAAAAATCAAAATGCTGGTGGTTGTTGCAACGGATGGTATAGAGATGGATATTATATCGATAACTGTATGCACTGGCTTACTGGAACCAATCAAACAACAAAAATGTTTAAGCTTTGGAAAAAGATAGGTGCCATTAATGAAACAAGCAACCTATATCAAGGAAAATATTTTTATAAAAGTCATGCTGGCAATGCATCCATTGCCTTATATACCAATTTAGAACAAACCAAGCGTGAGATGCTTGACCTTTCACCTGTAGATAGTCCTGAAATAGAGCGCTTTATCTCTACCATAAAGCACTTGATTATCGCCAATCAGCAAGCCTCTTTTTTGAAACATACTTATCATATTACAGCGGGATACAGCAAAGCCTATTGGCATTATCGTCATCTATCACTGGCCGATTTGGCAAAGCGCTTTCAACACCCACTACTTCAAAAACTATTTACCGATTATCTACCATCCTATTATTCAAGCATTGCCCTGCTTTTAGCCTATGCAGCATTTGCAAGTGGAAATGGTAAGGTCTACCAAGAAGGGTCTTTGGCCTTTACCCAAAATATACTCCGTCACTACTTACAATTAGGCGGTAAAATCAACTACAATAGTGAAGTCACCAAAGTAAATCATTCTCAAAAAGCAATTGAATCTATTGAACTAGCTAGTGGTGAGATCATCCAGAGTGATTATTTTTTCTTTGCTTGTGATGCTATTTACGTGTATCAACAATTGTTACCCGATATCGAAATGCCAAATCGTCTTGTCAAAAAATTAAGTGAAAAAGAAAAATACCCCATCCCTTCCACCTTTCAAGCAGCTTATGTTGTGGACAAGAAAGAAAGCCCGATTCAGGATACAGAAATCATTGAGATCAATCCTAAAAAAATCGGTGAAATCATTACTCACCGACTATGTCTAAAAGCTTATCATTATTTACCTTCTACAGAAGATACTGTAGTGTATCAATTGATGATTCCTCAAAATGAAGCATCTTATCTATATTGGAAAACCTTACAAGAAAAAAATCCTAAGGCTTATCAACAAGAAAAGGAAAAATTAGCTACAGAATTACTGAAAGAAATCGTTCAATATTTCCCTCAATTAAAAGGCCATATAAAACTCTTAGATAGTTGGACGCCTTACACCTATACAAGTTACTTTCATGCCCACTATGGTTCTTTTATGGGTTTTTCCTTTACTCAACATTCTTCGCTACAAGGCATACATTCCAAAATCAAACAAATCCAAAATGGTTATATATTATCCATTTGGAACAATATTACTGGTGGTCTTCCTATTGCATGTCGAATGGGCTATTATGCTGCCAAAGAAATTTAAAAAAACCTCAACAGATTGTTGAGGTTTTTACAATACTTACTTATTCGTCCAAATACCTGCTTGCCTTCTTTAAAAGATTACGAATCTCAAGATGTTGAGGGCAAGTTTTTTCACATTTGCCACAACCGATACAGTCTTTTGCTTTTCCTTTTTGGAAAGTATAGGTTTGATAATCTTGTTCCACATTTTGACTTTGTTGTGAATGAATAGCGTTCAAACAAGTAAAGATACCTGGTATATCAATTTGTTTGGGACAGCCTTCTACACAGTATCTACATCCTGTACAAGGAATGGCATTTGCTTTCTTAATGATGTCTTTTACTTGTTGAATGATGCTATATTCTTGTTTAGAAAGAGGTTGAAAATCATCCATATAACTGAGGTTATCATTCATTTGTTCCTCATTGCTCATTCCTGATAACACCATCATTACCCCTTCAAATGATGCCGCATAACGAATGGCATAACTTGCAGAAGAACGTAACCCTAGTTGATCAAATAATACTTGTGCTTTTGACGGGATATGAACTAAACTTCCCCCTTTTACGGGTTCCATTACAATAATGGGTTTATGATGTTTTCTACAAACTTCATAACAAAGCCTACTTTGAATTTGAGGATCTTCAGCATCTAAATAATTAAGCTGAATTTGAACGACCTCAATTTGAGGTTGTTCTGTTAGAATCATGTCCAATACTTCTGCTTTATCATGAAATGATAGACCTACATGTTTGATTTTTCCTTCTGATTTTAATGCATATGCCGTTTCATACGCATGCGTTCGTTTGTATTTTTGATAATTGTCTTTATTTTGAGCATGCATCAAATAAAAGTCAAAATAGGTTAAACCACATGCTTGTAATTGTTTTTCAAATAAGGGACGGATATCTTCTTCTGTTTGAAATAAAGAAGAGGATAATTTATTCGTATATACGAATTGTTCACGAGGATACCGATTCACTAGGCACGTTTTCAATGCGATTTCACTCTTACCTTCAATATAGACACTTGCGGTATCAAAATAATTAAATCCTTTACTCATAAACGCATCAATCATTTTCGTAAATTCAGTGCAATCTACTTCACTTCCTTGCATAGGTAGTCGCATGCAACCAAATCCCAATTGTTTCTTCACCTTTTCAAAATACATCGTATTCTCCTTTATTCATCTATTTTAACAGGATGCCACGCAAGTGGTAATAGAGCAGTAATGCTCACCTTTTTCAATTGATTGTTTTCATCATTAATAATCACCAAAATGTCTTTCGCATATTCCAGTAACATTTGTCGACAATTTCCACAAGGAGAGACCACACCATTGGGTGCTTTTTCATGTACTGCAACAATTGTATCAAACTCTTTTTCCCCTGAAGCAATAGCAATACCCATTGTAATATATTCTGCACAAGAGCCATGAATGCCATCACAATTGACACCTGTGTATATCTTATTCGATTTAGAACGAATGGCACAACCCACTGTATGATGATAAATGCCATCATCAAAATGCTTGGCCAGTGTATCTAACCCCATTTGAATCAATTGATAGTCTTCCTTCGTTAATTCTTCATACTTCATTTGTTTTTCCTTCTTTTTTAATATTCTACTCCGCAACTGACATTAGCATAGGGAATAATCATTTTACATGCTCCCGTTTTTATATCAATATATGCAATAGTATGGGTATTTTTATTAAAGCTAATGATATACTGTTGATCTTTAGACAAAATCATATGCCTAGAATGCTCCCCATAAGTAGAAATCATATCTTGATAAATCAATTGATGATGATCTATCTTATATCTTGCAATCGTATCTAATCCTCGGTTAGAAGCGAACAATTGGTGATCTTGAATCAACAATGTAGCACCATAAGTTTTTCCCTTATAGCCTTGCGTTGTACTGATGATTTGTTGAATTTCTCTTTTTGCTTCATCTATGACCAATACTTCATTGCTATACTCGGTAATGGTATATAAATATCCATCATATGCAAGTGTATGCCTTGGCCCACATCCTTTGGGCAAATGAATTTCATCTATTTTATGAAAATCGACATCATAAATAAATATGGTATCTAATGCAATATTGGTCACATAAACACTTTCCTCATCTTCTGAAAGACTCACGCAATGACATTGAGACAATGGGGCATTAGGAGCCTGCTTTTGATAGTGCAAATGAGAAAATTTGCCATGTTCTACATCAAGACTACAATACGCACCATCTGCATAGCTCGCAGCAAACAAACGCTTGTGCTTTGAACTATAAACAAGATGTGTGAGTGTCAGTCCAGGCAATGAAAATCGATCGATTTCCACTAATTGCTGGTGCACCACTTGGTAAGAAATCATTTGCAAAGGGTGCTTGGTATACGTATATAAATACCCATCCCCCTTTATGATAAAACTTGGTGCGATGAGATGTTTTGTATCAAGTTGCTGGACCTGCATAGTCTTTCTATTTACTTCAAATAATGTACAAGCATATTGATCTTGATTATAACTAGATACAATGAGTTTCATATTTTATTCCTTGGATGGTTTATTTTGATTTTCAAAAAAATACTTGATAATATCAGTTCTTGTTACAATGCCAATAAATTTTTTACGATCATCAATCACAGGTACAAAGTTTTGAACAGTTGCTTTCAAAATCAAGTCATCAATTTGTGCAGAAATATCAATAGGCAAATTATCTCTAAAGCGTTTCACATCACTAATTTTGGTATTTTCTGCTTCATTTAAATTAAATTGATGTCGGTTTTTAATTTCCCAAAGAATATCTCCTTCTGAGAGTGTTCCAATATAATCCCCTTCTTTATTGATGATAGGAATGGATGTATACCGATGATACTCCATTTTTTCAAGAGCTTGGCGAATCGTAAAATCATCATAAATGTATACAACTTGTTGTTTGGGTTTTAGAAAAAATAAAATATTCATAGTTCCTCCTATTTTATTTATTGTTTTCTCGTTTTTTACTGTTTTTTTGCATTTTTTTGACGTGCTCCGCTATTTCTATAATCAATTGTTCAGTTTTTTCCCATCCTAGACAAGGATCAGTAATTGATTTACCAAATACTCCCTCATTTACCTTTTGGGTTCCATCTTCCAAATATGACTCAATCATCAAGCCCTTGACTATTTTTCTAATGTTTTCATTATGCTCCATACTATTTAAAACAGATTGAGCAATTCTTGGTTGCTCATCCCACTGTTTATTGGAATTAGCATGATTGGTATCCACAATGACACAAGGATAAGTCAGATTTGATAATTCGTACATTTCACATAGACTAACCAAATCTTCGTAATGATAATTGGGATGTGATTTTCCTTGTTTGTCTACATAACCACGTAAAATCGCATGCGCGAATGGATTGCCCTTACTTACGACTTCCCATCCTCTATAGATAAAAGTATGTCCATGCTGAGCTGCATAAATGGCATTCATCATAACGCCCAAATCGCCACTTGTTGGATTTTTCATGCCCACTGGCAAATCTAGCCCACTTGCGGTAAGGCGATGGCTTTGATTTTCAACTGATCTTGCTCCTACTGCAACATAAGAAAGCAAATCTGATAAATACCTATGATTTTCTGGATACAACATCTCATCTGCACAAGAAAAACCTGTTTCAGCCAAGGCACGCATATGCAGTTTACGAATTGCGATCAATCCTTTTAACATATCTGGACTAGATAAAGGATTAGGTTGATGTAGCATTCCTTTATATCCTTCACCAGTTGTTCTTGGTTTATTGGTATAGATTCTAGGAATAATCACCAATTGATCCTTTACCTTTTCTTGAACATTTCTTAGACGCTTGGTATATTCTATCACCGCATCTTCTCTATCTGCAGAGCATGGTCCTATAATTAAAATCATTTTATCACTTTTACCATCAAATACATTCCGAATTGCCTCATCATTTTGCTTTTTCAATGCCATAAGTGCATCACTTAATGGATATAATGCTTTAATTTCTTGTGGTGTTGGTAATTTTCTAATAAAATCCATATTCATATTATCACATCCTATTGATCAAAATAACTTCTCCTACTAGTAGAAAGGCGCATCATAGCTTTCATCGTTTCTATATCCTCATGCACTAGTGCCTCTTTTAATATAGCAAACTGCTTTAAAAAGATATCCATTTGAGCCAGTAATTCTTCTTTATTACATAAAAATAACTCACTCCACATTGATTCATTGATTTTAGCAATTCTTGTCAAATCACGAAAAGAATCACCTGTATATTCGACTAAATGCGTGGACTCTTTACATGTCATTAGACTAATTGCAATGCAGTGGGTTAACTGTGATAAAAATCCAATCATTTCATCATGACTACTTGGAGAAAGCAATTGAATATGCTGAACCTCCAACAACTGACCAATGGATTGGGCCACTTCAATGGCCTCGCTTGTAGAATTTTCTGTTGGAGTAATGATATAATTTGCTCCTTTAAACATATTTTCATCATAATGTTCTACTCCATATACTTCTTTCCCAGCCATTGGATGTGCACCAATATATTCAATATCTGAGCGAAGCAAGTTTTTCAATTGGTCAATTAACCATACTTTGATTCCTGTCACATCGGTAAGAATGGCATGTGGTTTGATATAGTGTTGATATTGTTTGATCCATTCCACAAAAACATGAGGATATAGTGCAAAAATAAGAATATCAAATTGCCCAACATAAGTGGCCTGAACTGTTGCGTATCCATGGGCAATTATCCCTTTTGTAAGTGCATAATCAATAGCAGAAGGTTGAATATCAATAGCACCTACCTCATATCCTTTATGCGTAAGAATAGAGGCATAAGAACCACCCAATAGTCCCAGTCCAACAATTAGAATTTTTTTATGCTGATCAATCATCTTGCCTCACCTCTATCCCCAATTGAATCAAATCATCAAAAAAGTGTGGATAACTTTTGCGTATGGCATTAGCGCCATTTATACTTCCCCCTAATACAGACAGTAAAATAGAAAATGCCATCACAATGCGATGATCTTGCCAACCATCCAATTCTTCCTCAGGTGCATGGAGATGGGTATTATCAATCCATACTTCATCTTGTATCTCAATTAATCGTACGCCACACTTTGCAAGTTCCTTTTTTACGGCTTCAATACGATTACTTTCTTTGATTTTGAGCCTTGATGTATGCATAAAATGACCTCCATGCATCAAAGCAGAAAAACAAAATAGAATGGGACCTAAGTCAATACAATTGCCAATATCAATACTAGCATATCTTTGGCTCAACAAAGAAAAATAGGTTGTATATAAACGATCACCTTGTTTAGAATGCGGATTTAACCCTTGAATGCTAACACATCCCCCTAAGTAATTGAGTGCATCTAAAAAAGCAGCATTGGAATAATCCCCTTCTACTGTGTAGTCTTGTGCAAGATAGTGCTGATGACCCAAAATATGGTAACTATCGCCTTGTTCTTCAACCACTATTCCAGCTAAACGTAATACATCTAAGGTCATATCTACATAAGGCTTACTTTCTAACTGAGTAGTAAGGGTAAGGGTACTTTCCTGAGGTAATAAGGGAAGAGCAAACAATAAACCTGTAATAAACTGACTACTGATATTACCTGCTAATACAAAATGATCACTTTTTAATTGCCCATAAAGTGTTATTTTTTCAGATGACTGTTCTATTCGGATGCCTTGCCTTTGGAAGATGGTTTGATACTCAAGAATGCCTCGCTCCATTAGACGCTTAGTACCTTTCAATGTGATGATTCTACCCGTTAATAGCAAAATTGGAATGAAAAAGCGCAAAGTACTTCCACTTTCCATACAATCTAGATACAAATGATTGGGTAAATTATCTAGTAAAATCTTTCCTTGTACTTCTACTATTCCATCATGGTAATTCACCGTCTTCCCAAATATTTCTAGTCCATGTAGAGTAGCTAAAATATCTTGACTCAAATCGATGTTATAAATCGTACAAGGTTTATCTGCTAACATGGCCGCAATAAGTGCCCTATGGGCATAACTTTTAGATGGTGGGGCAACAATTGTGCCACTTGCCTGACTTTTTGTAATCGTTACCTTCATCTTTTTTCCCCTTTCTTCTATTGATGTTGAATCAAATAATCCATAGCCTCAATATATCCTTGGAAACCATGACCTTGAATGGTCTTTTTAACTATCAAATGGATATAACTGTGTGCTCTAAAGGACTCCCTTGTTTGAATATTGGAAAGATGCACTTCTACTGTTGGAATCATTACTGCTTGAAGCGCATCTAAAATGGCTACACTTGTGTGTGTATAAGCTGCTGGATTAATAATAATCCCATCTATATGCTGGTAAT
>JAMPAL010000049.1 GCA_023667245.1 Anaeroplasma bactoclasticum | reverse complement strand
AAAATGGAAAAGAGAAGAAAAAAGTTACAAATAAATCAAGATTGGTATGTACCCATCATTCTTTTTGTATTGGGGATCATTTTTTACATAGTATATTGGTTGAAACATTCATTTCAAATCCTTCCATTATTGGAAATTTTTGGTTGCTGGTTGGCATCATGTATTATTCCCGTTTTGAATATAAAGTTGCAGCCGCATTGTCCGGTTCATATCAATGTATTGATTGCAATCTTAATTGTAATAGGCGGATATTTGGGTGGTGCACTAGCTTTCTATGACCAATTTGCATATTGGGATACTTTTTGTCATACTTTTTTTGGCATTGTAAGTGGTGCTGTGTTTATTTATTTCATTCATTTGTTTCATATAGAGAAGATGAATCTTTTTGCACTAGCAATTTTGGAACTTTTTTTCACCTTAGGACTTGCGGGAATATGGGAGCTCTTCGAATTTGCCTGCGATTGTATGTTTCACACAGATTTTCAAAAAGTAGTTCTTTCAGTTGAACAAGGCAAATTGCCTCAGTGGGATACAATGATGGATATGCTTGTGGCTTTCTTAGGTTGCATTGCACATTATGTATGGTACATTATTCATAGACAAATCAAGTTGAAAAAGAGCAGATAAAAGAAGCAAATGGAGGTATAGTGTAGTTGTAAGAAAAAGGGGATTAAACATATGCACTGTATTAAGGCGATTGAAAAAACTTTAAAATATATAGAATCGCATATACTAGAAAAAATCTCACTGGAAGAAATTGCTAGGAAAAATTTATATCTCATCATTTGCTTATAAGAGGAGTTTACTATTTTGACGGGTGTGCGTTGTGAAGTAGCTTAAAAATCGGTGTCTATATTGTATTGCATTAAAACTATCAAAAAGCAAATTAAAGTAATTGATGGAGCTTATCAGTGGTTTTATGGAATACCAGAAGTAGACTGGCAGAAAGCGGCAACATTGAGTAAGGATTATCGTGAAAATATCCTCAAGCCGCAAGAAATGGTTTCTTTTATCTCTATAAATAGTAGAAAAACTCTTATAATTATATGTGCATTAAGGATAGGTTGAAATGAATGTAGACTTATCCTTTTTGTGCGTCATACAAGGATTCATTGAAAAAATGGATGCCATAGGTGAAAGAAGATGGATTTAAAAATTTACCTTCACTAGGTTGTTCTAGAATGATTTTGTGATTAGTGGCGAATCGATTATAATGGGTAAATTCGATTCGATAAAAGTGATTGGGATGTCGAAAAAAAGTAATTGTCGAAATAAGTCGAATGTTAAACTCTTTCTTTATTTGAAAATAATGGCAAAATATGCTATAATAAATAACAAAACCATACGTATGGATTTATTGAAATAAAGGAATGAGCAAAATTGAAGAAATACGAAGAATTTCACGGGAATATTGAAATAAAGCACATCGGAAAAAAGCTGCGAGAAATAGCGCTGGTGGAGAAAACGGACTTTAAAATCATAACGGGATATGGATCTACTTCTGGTATTTCCCAGTCAAAAGAGGCTGCGCTACGCACATTGGCCAAACTGAAAAAAGAAGGGATGATTGAAGGATATCTACCAGGAGATGTTTTTCAAACGTTGATTAGCGAAAAGTCTCCTTACTATGAGGATAAGCAAAAATATCGAAATCGTGTTAAAAACGACTCTGATTTTGGTAATGAAGGAATTATTTATATATTTAAATAATTGAATAAAACGGAAAAGAACTATGGGAAAATGGGGGGAGAAATATGAAAATAAAAGAAGAGATGAAAGAACTTAAATTTTTTGATTGGAAACTCTTTATTGCTTTATCTATACTTTCTTTATTTCCTGCTATCTATCAAATGCTCAGAACCTTTCTTATCTCTACTACTGTTTCCGCTGACGCTTTTGATGTCATTGGACAAATGGAATGGTTTGATTTGATAAATGAAACGCTACAGGCTTTTTTGATTGTACCACTATATTCTATTTTTAATCGATTGGTCAAAGAAAAAAGGAGTTTTCAGGAAAATGTGTTTCGCTTAGGAATTATCGTTTTTTTTCTATATTTGATGTTTTCTATAGGGGTTTTCATCTATGGAAAATACCTAATTTTGGCAATGAATTCTAAAATAATTGATTTAAAAATAGTAAATCAATATTTACAGCTAGAAACAATTGCTTTTGCTATTGGGATAATCACTAGTTTTGTAAATGTCATTTTTGTAGTGGTGGGAAAGTCAAAAAACATGTATACATTGCTTGTAGTGAATTGTATAATGTTGGTTATTTCAGATTTTTTACTTATTCCTCATTTTGGTATTAATGGGGTAGCCATATCTAATGTAGTGACGAATTGCCTTATGTCGGGAGTTGGAATTATTGTTTTACGTATGAATCACTTGATTCGAATCTCTAGATGGGAAAAGAAGACATGGATTATGATTAAAGAGTGGGCAAAAATTGGATTATTTTCGGGTATGCAATCATTGATTGATAATTTGATTTACGCATTGATGGTATGTAAAATGGTAAATATGGTTGCAGAACAGGGCAATTATTGGAATGCCAATAATTTTATTTGGGGATGGTTATTGATACCGATAACTGCGCTTAGTGAAGTGATTAAAAGAGATTGTCAAAAGGATAATTTATATTCCAGACAACGACAATACCATTTGATAACAATCGGTGTATGTGCATTATGGACATTGACAATGCCTATGTGGTATTTATATTATAAATATTGTAACCAATTAGATAATGCATATGAGGTCTTTCTCATCACAATCAAGTTGATACCGTTTTATATTGCTTATGCCTTTTCAGTT
The DNA here is from genome assembly GCA_023667245.1 of Anaeroplasma bactoclasticum. GTDB lineage: Bacteria > Bacillota_I > Bacilli_A > ML615J-28 > CAG-313 > CAG-313. Next base: position 4,586 of record JAMPAL010000049.1, on the reverse strand, counting down.
GTACCAGATAGCATTTTCATTGGGATGGGGAAAACAAACTATAACGCTATCAATTCTCTTATCATTAATATAGGATATTATGGCATATTCTATATGCTTTATCAAACAGGGATACTCACAATGAGTATGAATGTAATTATTTTGATGTTTGGTTTTGGCATGATGGTGCATCTTTTGATTTCAATTGTTCAAAAGAAGATGTATTTTAAGAATCATTTAATTTTGAAAAAGATTGATTTCAAACAAAGTTACTAGATAATTTAAAATGAGATTGAACTATAAAGTGAGAAAAATGAATGAAGATGAAGCTATTGATGGAATAAAGTCCAACTAGAATAATATCAAGGTAAATTGAATTTAAAAAGGAGGAGGGTGCAAGATATGCAATGTTTAATATGCGGAAATGATTTGAATAAAGGATTTTGCAATCATTGTGGTTTTAAAAGTAAAATAGAAAAGCCTAATTTGCTTAAAAAAATATTTTCAAAATCAGTAAGCAATCCAATTCCTTTTTCTAGTGAAATTCATAGTTTGATATTATTTTGGAAATGGAAAATAGAACTTTTTTCATCCGATCAATATATTAGTAGAAGTCTTGTGGATGACTATTATGCATATGAAATGAACAACGTTTCTTTCTTTCAAAAAATGAATAAGAGTGGGGATTTAAAGGCATATTGTACTAAATATGCATTTTCAATAGACAATGTGTTATCGTATTTAAATATGTATGAAAATTTTTATAGTTTACTCAAAAATAGAAATGAGGCATATATCAAAGAAACATTGGATAAGGAAAAACAATACTTGGACAATATATTGTCGGAATGCGATACCAAACTAAGATTAGATGATGAACAAAGAAGAGTTGTTCTTACTGATGAAGACTATAATATTGTCATTGCTGGAGCAGGTGCTGGTAAAACTACAACTGTAGCTGCGAAAGTAAAATATTTGGTTGATAAAAGAAATATTAAACCAGAAGATATTTTGATTATTTCATTTACAAATAAGGCTGTAAAGGAATTAAAAGAGCGTATTAATAAGCAATTGGGCATCCATTGCCCAATTGCCACTTTTCATTCTGCAGGTAGGGCTATTATCTTAAAAGACACGAGTACTTCAACATCTCAAATTGAAAAGGACAATTTTTGGCCAATTCACAATTATTTGACTTCATTGGTCATAGAGGATAAAGAATTACTAAGTCAACTTATTCTACTTTATGGTTATTATTTGGATATACCAGAAGAATTGCTAGAAAAATTGAGCAAGGAAGCGTTTTTAGACTATAAGGAGAGAAAAGATTATACTACATTAAAGGGGAATTTGCACGAAGTAAATCAAACTATAATAGATGCGAGAACTAAGGAACAAAAAACGATTAAAAATGAATTTTTACGTTCAATTCAAGAGGTACAAATTGCTAATTTTTTATATTTGAATAACATTGAATATGAATACGAAAAGCCTTATAAGTTTAAAATCCCGGGCTCTAAAAAGATATATACACCAGATTTTTACATCGTACAAGGAGATAGAATTTGTTATTTGGAGCATTTTGGTATCAGTGAGGACTACAAAAATGATAGGTATACTGAAGAAGAACTAGCTATTTATATTGCAAATATGCAGGATAAAATTCATCATCACGAGATGTATGGTACATCACTCATTCGGACCTTTTCCAAGTATAATGATAAAAGAGGCTTGATAGAGCACCTTGAAGAAGAATTAATTCAAAAAGGGTTTGTACTGAAAAGAAAGTCCGACGATGAAGTTTATGAAAAGATTAAAACCCATGATCAAGAAAAATATATTATGCGATTTTCTATGCTTGCTTCTCGATTCATACATTTGTTTAAAACAAGAGATTATCATCAAGAGGATTTTTCTGTGTTAAGGGCAAAGAACAAAAACCCACGAAATATATTATTTTTAAATATTTTAGAAAAAGTGTATCTATATTATCAAAATTATTTAAAAGAAAAAAAGGCAATTGATTTTGAAGATATGATTAATGAATCGACAAAACTTTTAAAAGAGGCAAAATCAGTTCAAAAACAAATTCATTTTAAGTATATAATTATAGATGAATATCAAGATATATCTAGACAAAGATTCAATTTAGTAAAAGCACTTCATGAAATATGTGAAGCAAAAATTTGTGTTGTTGGAGATGATTGGCAATCCATTTATGCTTTCTCAGGTTCTGAGATAGATCTTTTTAGAAAATTTGAAACAGAAATGGGGTATGCTGAGGTCTTGAAAATCACCAATACATATCGTAATTCACAGGAATTGATTGACATTGCTGGAGGATTTATTCAAAAAAATATTTCTCAGATTCCAAAAAAATTAAAATCAGATAAAACCATTAAGAAACCAGTTGTAGTATTTACTTATAGCGACATATATAGTAAGAATGAGAAACCAGGTTTAAAAGGTGTGCAATATGAAAAAGCGAAATTATTGGAAGATGTAATTGGCAAAATTATTCAAGTAGATGGTTCGCAAACCAATATACTTTTAATTGGGAGATATGGATTTGATGGGGAACAGTTGTGCCGAACAGATTTATTTGAAGCCGGTAAAATGGGTAATCAATTGAAATCTAAAAAATTTCCTCAAGCAAAGTTGACATTTCTTACTGCCCACAGTTCAAAAGGGCTTACTTATGATAATGTAATCATCATTAATGCAAGTCATGCGCGATATGGTTTTCCTTCTCAGATTGATGATGATCCAATTTTGAAATGTGTAATGGTGGAAGACAAAAATTATGAATACGCTGAAGAAAGACGATTATTTTATGTGGCTTTGACTAGAACAAAAAATAGAGTATTTATATTGGCACCACAAACACGACCTTCTAAATTTGTATTGGAATTACTGAATGACTATGACGGAATCACTATACACGGTGAAATTGAAAAAGAAATAAGAGAAGCCAAAAAAATTCGAACTCAATGTCCAAAGTGCGGATATCCATTACAGTTAAAGCAAAGTAAAGGATATGGATTAAAGTTATATATTTGTACAAATGAACCAGAATTATGTGATTTTATGACCAATGATATGAGAAACCCTGGAAATATCCATTGTTGCAATCAATGTAATGGATATATGATTGTCAAAAAAGCAAAAGATTCCAATTATTACTTTATGGGATGTACGAATTATAGACATGATAAAAAAGGATGTAATCATATTGAGGAAATCAGTATAGAATAATTGTTTTAATCATTCAAGAATAACATGAAATTGTGTAGCCGATTAAAAAAAAGCATCGAAAATAATATGAAAAATTAAGTAGAGATAGCGCAATTGCATTAGAAGACTTCTAAATGTAAAAAAGATAAGTTCAATTTGAACTTATCTTTTTTAAGATACTACCCTATATTAAATGTAATCTTGTATTTAGATTTCAAGCATTGAATATCAAAATGTTTGACAATGCCATTTGTGATGTGGTCATAATATACTATTTTAAGTGATGAAGAATAGAAGTCCATACTTCCTCATCCTGTTCTGTCATTATATTCCAGTCAAGTGAAGCAATAAATTTTTCTTTTTGCTTTGTTGTTTCAAGCCTTTTCTTTTTTGTGAGTCTCTTTTTCTGAATCATGTATGACTCAAGATATTTTACAGCATTTTCAGTATAATTGGGATTGTGTCCTCTACCACTGATAAGTTGAAAGTGTATATTCTTTTTTGTAGACAATTGGGCATATAATGGATCATAATGAAATTTCTTTTTGCATAGAGGGTCATTATCTGAATAAATGAGTAATGCCTCAACATTGGATTGGGATAATGATGCAATGGCGTTATACTTTACAAATATTGGGTTGGCCTTTTCTTCAACATGCATAATTGTTTTTCTAAATCCTTTTAAAATGCCGTCAAAATAGCTGTCAATTAAGGACTTAACGGATATAAAACCAGATAATACAACAATTTTGGATATGGTAGGATGAAGCGCTGAAATATTCAAAGCGGCAAATCCACCCCAACTATGTCCTACTACAGATATATTCAATTGTTTTAACGGATTGTTAGATTCAAGTGCCTTGATGCAATCATTTAAATCGCATAATGATTGAGCCATCCCATTTGTATCGTTACCTCCAGACTCCATACAGCCTGTATGATCATAAGCAAATACCAAATAATTGGCTCTACATAGTCGCTCTATTTCCTTCATATAAGAGCGATGACCACCTCCAAATCCATGATCAAATACAATAACACGGTTTTGAATTGGATGGTCGTAATAATAAAAATATCCTTGTAGTAGATGTCCTGCTGTCGCACTAAAGGCATAGGGCTTTTGATGTAATCCTGGAAAGTCCTCTTTTGAAAAGTAGAAAGCTGTTCCTGAGTCGTTGCATCGAGTATAGGCCATTGATTTATAGGCCTTTAGGATTGCTTTTTCAAAAATCATTGTATTTTCCTCCTGAAGTGTGCTATAATGTAGGTGTTTTTATGTCCATTCTTATATCTGCTGCAAAATCATATGCTTATTTATTATACACTATTTTTTGGATTTTTTGGTTAAAACAGGCATATCTTATTTAAATATT
>JAMPAL010000048.1 GCA_023667245.1 Anaeroplasma bactoclasticum | reverse complement strand
GGTACTGCTCTATAACCAGTAATATTATTTTTCTAGGAAATAATGCGTTTGAAAATTGTACAGGGTTAAAAAATATAACCATATATGATACGATAGCCTATATTGGAAGTGATGCGTTTAAGGGTTGTGGTTTTAAAAATTTCGAATACAAAGGCACGAAAGCGCAATGGGAAAAAGTAATTGAGTCTCGCAAAATCTTTTCTTACAAAGTAACTATTCAGTGCACAGATGGCACAATTGTATCAAACGATTAGATTGGAAAATTAAAAAAGAGCATCTCAGGTGGGATGCTCTTTTCTTGCAATTTTAAAGTTCTTTTTATATAATAAAACAAATGTTATAGAACGTGTGTTTTATTATGAAGAAAGGATAAAAAGACATGCCACCAAAAACAAAATTTACCAAAGAACAAATCATTGAAGTAGCACTAACATTGGTAAAAGAAGAAGGCATAGATGCACTTACAGCGAGGGCTTTAGGAAAAAGACTGGGCACTTCTAGTTGTCCAATTTTTACTATTTTTACCAATATGGATGAAGTATATCAGTCTGTTGTTCAGCAAGCACAACGCGTATATAAAGGATATATTCAAAAGGGATTGCAGAAGGACCCAGCATTTAAAGGGGTAGGGATGCAATATATTCAATTTGCCCAAAATGAGCCCCAGCTTTTTCGACTGTTATTTATGCGTTCGACCCCTTCTACGCATATGGATCAATTGCTGCCACTTTTGGATGAAAATTATGATTTGATTTTATCTTCAGTACAAGAGGCATATGGTTTAAGTAAAGCAAAAGCCAAAAAAGTATATTTACATATGACGATTTATACGCATGGTATTGCTACCTTTTTACTTCAAAAAAGTTATATGTTTACTCAAGAAGAAATCAGTCAAATGTTAACAGAAATATTTATCAGTTTACTGATGCGAATGAAAGGAGAATCAGCCAATGATTACAGTTAAACAAATTGTCAAGTCTTATGGAACAATCCAAAACCCATATCCTGTTTTAAAAGGAATTGACTTAGATATCCCTGAGGGAACATTTATGGTGATTTTAGGGGCATCTGGTTCTGGTAAATCTACGCTATTACATATCCTATCTGGATTAGAATATCCAGATAGTGGGTCAGTTACATATCAAAATCAAGATATCACTCAATTGTCTGATTGTGAGCGAACGCAATTTCGAAAAAATACAGTAGGATTTATTTTTCAACAATATGATTTACTTCCCCATCTTACAGTTGAAAAAAATGTGCAAATGGGGGCAGATTTAGTGAAAAATACGGAGTATCATGAGATGATTCAAGCCGTAGGATTGCAAAATAAAATCAAATCTTATCCAAGCGAACTATCAGGTGGCGAGCAACAACGGGTGGCTATTGCTAGAGCCCTGGCTAAAAAACCTAAGATTTTATTTTTAGATGAGCCAACAGGAGCATTAGACGAACAAACAGGTAGAAGTATTTTGCATTATATCACTGAATTACATCAAAAATGGGGATTTACAATGGTGATGGTTACCCATAATGAAAACATTGCGGAAATGGCAGATCAGGTAGTATTCATGAATAGTGGCAAGGTTACCCAAGTGAAATACAATTCAACACCTAAAACTGCATATGAAATCGGATGGTAAGTCTATGATTGTGAGTCTAAAGGACGGATTAAAACTATTTGGTCTAAGTATTGTGACGTGTTGTGCAGTCTTGGTATGTACAATGTTTATGAATTATCAATTAGATCTCAATAGTATAGCAGATCAAGTAACAACGGATGCAGCTCGAATGCTTTATCAAGCTCAAATATCGATGGGAAAGGTAATCTGTTTAGTCAGTGGGTGCTCTTTGTTGTCGACATCGATTGTATTGATGCTATTTTATATTAAGCATTATATTGATACGCATCAAGCGGCATTAGGGATTTATAAAGCAATGGGGTATGGCCCATTTTCAATTGCAAAACATTTTTGGATATTTGGTGGAAGTGTTTTAATAGGCTCTATTGTGGGATGGAGTTTAGCCTATTTGATTTGTCCTATATTCTATCAGGCACAAAATGCAGAGGGTCTATTGCCACCAATGGATGTAACGTTTCATCCAAGTTTGATTTTCTTTTTTATTGTTTTACCAACCCTTTTGTTTGTTTGTGTGGCAATCGGTTATGGATATTTCAAGCTGAAAGCACCAGTACTCGATTTATTGCGAGAAAGAAAGCCAATGCGGTCTCACAAACATTATCTAAAAAAAGAAAAACAATCCTTTTTGCAAGGATTAAGACAAAGTGTGTTGTGGGAAAAGAAAGTGCTTGTTTTCTTTATCGCTTTTTCCGCATTTTGCTTTTCTTCCATGACCCAAATGGCGTTTTCAATGGATGAATTAGCTAGTCAAATGTTTTCAGTGATGCTGATGGGAATTGGTCTTGTACTCGCTTTTACCATATTATTATTATCTCTATCTACAGTAGTCAAGGCCAACCGAAAAACAATTGCGATGATGCAAGTATTTGGATATACAGATAAAGATTGTCAACGCATCATTTTAGGTAGTTATCGTCTCTTTGCATATATAGGGTTTCTATTTGGTACGGGTTATCAATATGGTCTTTTAAAATTGGTTTTGACACTTGTTTTTGCTAACGTAGAAGGTGTACCTGAATATCATTTTGATATAGTCAATGGTATCATATCTTTAGGGCTATTTTTAATAGCCTATGAAGTTGTAATGTATTGTTTTTTTCAAAAGTTGAAAAAAGTGTCATTTAAATCGATTATGAGAGAATAAGAAAAGGGGTATAAAAAGTATAAATATGAAAATAAGTGCGTTTCAACATCAACGAGATATAGTCGAAAAAGTGTCATTTGAGGATTATCATCAAGCCATCGAAGATGAAATATCAATCTATAGTTATCAAGAACACGATTATATTGTAATTGAAATAGAAGAAGTATTAGAAGATGGCTATCATCCTCATGTGGTTTTTCAATTTTTAGGGGCGTATCAAAAATTAATATTAGAAGAAAATGATGAAATAGTAGAAGCTATTTTGTCGCAATATGAGCAAGATGAATAGGAAAAGATCAAGAAAATCAAAGAGATAACAAAATGGGCGAGGAAGGTATTTTCTCGCCTTTTGCCTTATAATTTTATTGTTAGACAAAATTTGTAAATCATGGTATAATACACTTAACAAGAAATAAAAAGGAGGTAAGCGTATGTACAATTCGAAAATGCATACACTAGGTACAAATCCTTCTATGATTCGTGAATTATTTGAATATGGTAAAAGAAGAAAAGCAGAACTAGGGGAAGATGCAGTATTTGATTTTAGTATTGGAAATCCCAATATACCTGCACCAGCAATAGTAAATGATACCCTGATGCGTTTAATTAAAGAAAAAGATGCTACGACTCTTCATGGTTATACTTCAGCACCTGGTGATATTCAGGTTAGAGAAGCCATTGCTTATGACTTGCGTAAAACTTATCACACGCCTATAGATGCCAATTTAATTTATTTGACAGCTGGTGCTGCGGCATCTCTTACGATTGGGTTAAAGGCATTGCTAAATGAAAATGAAGAAGTCATTGTATTTGCTCCATTTTTTCCAGAATACAAAGTATTTATTGAAAATGCAGGTGGATTGATGAAGATAGTGCCTTGTTTAGCGCCTACTTTTGAGTTAGATTTAGAACAGTTTGAGCAAACCATAACAGCTTTTACCAAAGTGGTCATTATCAATTCGCCTTGTAATCCTACGGGTGTTGTTATAAAAGAAAAGATGCTCCAAAAAATGGCTCATATATTGACAAAAAAATCACAGGAGTATCAACATCCCATTTATCTATTATCAGATGAACCTTATAGGGAATTGGTATATGGAGATATTCATGTGCCCTTTGTCACCAAATATTATGATCATACCCTAGTTTGCTATTCGTTTAGCAAGTCCCTTTCTTTACCTGGTGAACGGATTGGATATGTGCTGGTTTCACCGAATGCCTATCAGGCAAGTGAGATGTATGCTTCGATTTGTGGTGCCGCAAGATCACTTGGTTTTGTATGTGCACCAGCTTTGTTTCAGTATATGATTCCTTATTGCTTAGGTCAAACTTCAGATATCACGATTTATCAAACCAATCGGGATATCTTGTATCAACATTTGGTAGCGTATGGTTATGAGGTAGTAAAACCAGAAGGCGCATTTTATTTATTTGTCAAAGCATTAGAACCAGACGCAGTAGCCTTTTCAAAGCGGGCTATGCAATATGAATTGTTACTTGTACCAAGTGATACCTTTGGTTATAGTGGATATGTTCGCATTGCTTATTGTGTATCGACAAAACAAATTCAAGCTTCTCTACCTTCCTTTGAACGATTAATCAAAGAATATGCAATATCAGGAGAAAATTATGAGTAAATTAGATGATATTCGTGTTAAAATCAATGCAATTGATCGACAAATGGCTATGCTTTTTGAAGCAAGAATGAAAGCCAGTCGGGAAGTGGCCGAATATAAAAAAGAACAAGCATTACCTATTTATGATGCAAAGCGTGAACAAGAGTTGATTGAGAAAAATGTAGGCTATATTGAAAATAGCGAAATTCAAGCAGATTATCTTTCTTTTTTTCGCCATACGATGGATGTATCAAAGCAATACCAAAGAAGAATCATTGAGCATAGTTCACAGGATAGTCAGGTGTTGAGGGTAACTATGAAGGATACATCCTATGATGTGATTATTCAAAATGGTGGTTTGCAACAGGTTCAAACGTATTTTTCCTTTGCCCATCAAAAAACATTGATTATCACAGATAGTGGTGTACCTAGGGCATATGTGGATTGCCTTTATCAACAATTAGAACATGGCTATGTGTATACTATTGAACAAGGTGAATCTAGCAAATCTTTTGAAAATTATGAAAATATGATTACTTTTTTGATAAAAAATGCTTTTTCACGACATGATGCGATTATTGCCTTAGGCGGTGGAGTAATTGGAGACTTAGCAGGCTTTGTTGCTTCTACCTATATGAGAGGGATTGCGTTTTATAATATCCCTACAACTCTTCTTTCACAAGTTGATTCGTCAATTGGAGGAAAAACAGCTATTGATCAAGATGGAATTAAAAATATAGTGGGTTCGTTTTATCCTCCAAAGGGGGTATTGATTGACCCTATGGTACTTAGAACTTTAGACAAAAGACAATTTTATGCGGGACTAGTAGAGGCTCTAAAAATGGGGGCAACATCTGATGCTGTCTTGTTTGAATGGATTGAAAATAGCCAAGATTTATTTTTCGATATTGAAAAGATTATCACTAGAGCACTACTTATTAAAAAGCACATTGTTGAGCAGGATCCAAAAGAAGAGCATTTGAGAAAAATACTTAATTTTGGTCATACCGTAGGTCATGCGATTGAAAGTAGCAGAGCATTTCATAACTATTCGGATGAGGACACGTATCTTCATGGGGAGTGCGTAGGGATGGGGATGTTGTATTTTTGTAGTCCAGAGGTTAAAAAAAGAATCCAAGCCATTTTGGAAAAATATCATTTACCTACAAAATGCAATTTATCCCAAGCAGAACTCCTATCGTATATGTTGTTGGATAAAAAAAGAGCAGGAGATTGGATGACTGTAATTTATGTGGAAGAAATAGGAAAAGCGAAAATCCTATCCATACCATTTGAATCATTAGACCAGTATATATAAGGAGGAATTATGAGAAATACACTAGGTGATTGTGTGACTGTTACTTTATTTGGTGAAAGTCATGGAAAAAGCATTGGTGCGGTTTTAGATGGACTAGCACCAGGTATCAAAGTAGATACTCATTTTCTGGAATCACAACTAAACAAACGTAGACCCCAAGGCCATCTTGAAACATCAAGAAGAGAATTAGATCAATATACAATTTTAAGTGGTGTATTTCAAGGGTATACAACAGGTGCACCTCTTACGATAGTTATTGAAAATCAAGATGTGAGAAGTCATGATTACCAAGATTTGTCTCATTTGCCAAGACCTTCTCATGCGGATTATGCTGCCTTTGTAAAATATCATGGATATAGTGATTATCGTGGAGGTGGACATTTTTCAGGAAGAATGACTGCGCCACTAGTAGCAGTAGGTTCAATTGTTCAAAAAGCATTAGAACAAAAACAAATTTATATTGGCACACATATTTTATCGTGTGGGGGTATCAAAGACCGAGCATTTCAAGATTATACAAAAGACATTCAAATGCTACAAATGAAACCTTTTCCTGTATTGGATGATGTAGAAAAACAAATGAAAGCAAAAATAGAAGAAGCGTTTTTCAATCAAGATTCATTAGGAGGCATTTTGCAAACGGCCATTATAGGACTTCCTGCTGGTCTTGGTGAACCTTGGTTTTCTAGTGTGGAAGGCAAATTAGCTAATGCTTTATTTTCCATTGGTGGAATCAAAGGTGTAGAATTTGGTGCTGGCTTTGATTTTGCAAACATGAGTGGTGCAAAGGCCAATGATGCATTTTATATAGAGAACCAAATGATTCGGACTAAAACCAATCACAATGGAGGTATCAATGGTGGAATAACCAATGGGATGCCTGTGTGGTTCAACATCGCGGTAAAACCTACACCATCAATTGCTCAAGTTCAAGAGACAGTTGATTTGATTCAAAAGAAAGAAACATCTATTCAAATTCAAGGTAGACACGATCCAGCGATTATTAGACGTATAGCGGTAGTAGTGGATAGTCTTGTGGCCATTGTGATAGCCGATTTATTAGCTAGCCGGTATGGTAATGATTTTTTGACATTTGAGGAATAAGATATGAAATATGGATTAATAGGTGCCCATTTAGGACATAGTTTTTCTAAAGAAATTCATGAAAAAGTAGCAGGATACCCGTATGAATTAAAAGAACTTTCAGAAGATGAATTAGATGATTGGATGAAAAGTCCCACTTTTCAAGCCATCAATGTCACGATTCCATATAAAGAAAAAGTGATGCATTATTTACATCATCTGGATGAAAAGGCAAAAGAAATTGGATCTGTAAATACCATTGTTAATCAGAATGGTGTATTATGGGGATATAATACAGATTATCTTGGATTCAAAAAAATGGTGATGCATTATCGCATTCATGTAGAACACAAAAAGGTGTTGATTTTGGGAACAGGTGGTACAGCCAAAACAGTGAAAGTAGTCCTTCAAGATTTAGGAGCCCATGAAATTATTATGGTATCTAGGAATCCCAAAGAAAATCAAGTTTCTTATCAAGAGGCTATGCAATTGCATCAAGATGCACAGATTTTGGTCAATACTACGCCTTGTGGGATGTACCCCCATAATGAAGATGATATCTTATTGGATATGATGTCTTTAGATGCACTAGAGGTTGTTTTAGATGTGATTTATAATCCTTTGCGAACGAAGTTGATTCAAATGGCCAACAAGAAAAACATTCTAGCTGTACCAGGACTATATATGCTTGTGGCACAGGCCATATATGCAATAGAATATTTTACTCATCAAAAGCTATCTGATACTATTATCAATCAGACATATCAAGAAATCAAACGAAGAAAAGAAAATATTGTACTTATTGGTATGCCATCGAGTGGAAAAACAACCATTGGAAAAGCCCTTGCAGAAACAATAGACAAAACATTTGTGGATATAGATGATGAAATTGAACAAGTTTTACAAATGCCGATTGCTAAGTATTTGAATGAAACAACCGAAGAAGAATTTAGAAATATTGAAGAAATGGTAATCTCTCGTATTGCCAAAGAAACAGGTCAGGTGATTGCAACAGGTGGTGGCGCTATTTTAAGAGAACATAATATAGATGCACTTCGTGCGAATGGGAAAATTATTTTCATAGACCGACCACTTCATTTATTGCAATCCACTAGCAATAGACCATTATCTGCTCGACCAGAACAATTACAAACATTATATGAGGCACGCTATGGGAAGTATTTAGCTGTAGCAGATAAAGTTATCTCTAATGAAAGAGATATCAAAACAATAGTGGCACTGATTCAAAAAGAGGTAAATATATGAAATTATGGGTAATTAATGGTCCCAATCTCAATTTACTCGGGATTCGTGAACCAGAAATATATGGTCATCAAACTTATCAAGATTTATGCGATTTGTTAGAAGAACAAGCCAAATTGAGGCAAATTCAAATCGAAATTTTTCAATCCAATGCCGAAGGAGCGATTGTCGATAAGATACAAGAAGCTTATTACCAGCATATAGATGG
>JAMPAL010000047.1 GCA_023667245.1 Anaeroplasma bactoclasticum | reverse complement strand
TAGTAAAAATTAAAGTATTAGCAAAAATTTACTATTTTTTTTGGATTTTATCAGTTTAATTACACATTAGCTTGATATAATATAAGTGCTTAATCAGCCGATGAGAGAGAATCATTCTTCTTTCCTTCAATTTTAAAGTAATTTAAACATACTCTCATCGTATTTGAAAATAGGCATATACACGTTCTTTTCTCTCGTTTTTTCGTGATATGCCTGTTTTTTCTATAATTTAAAAGATATAAGGGGATGTAAAAGTGAAAAGACAAAATAGAATATGGATAATGGTGACAGCAATTCTGCTATCGCTCGTTGTATTGACAGGATGTAGTGTATTACAATCACGCTCCTCTCATACGCAAAATAAAGTTCAAAATGAAATCACCAATAAAGTAGTTCAATATGAGAATATAACGATAGCAGATTTAGAAAACTGCATTTTAAATACATCAAAAATGTTAGAAAATAGTGTGATTGGAATTACGCTCAAAGCCAATTATAAGACAATGATCAATGGTCATATGATTACATCAGAAGATACAGAATCAATCGGTAGTGGTGTTATTTATAAAAGAGAAACCAATTACAATCTTGAGGGTAAAGTAAATAATTATACGTATTATGTTGTAACCAATCGTCATGTAATTACTGGATCCAATCAAGGATACACATACAAAACATATGCCTATTTAGGAAATGAAGATGTGGAGATTGAAGCAGAAGTAGTTGGCTATGATACAAAGGTAGATATAGCTTTGGTTAAATTCCAACATACGACTTTGATTCAACCCGTTGAATTTGCCGATAGCGATACCATTCAAAAAGGCCAATTTGCGATAGCGATTGGTAATCCAGATGGATACGAATATTATGGATCTGTTACTTTTGGCATTATTAGTGGAGAACTTCGATATATTAGTGAAGATACAGATGGAGATAAAGTGAATGACTTTAATGCGGCTTACATTCAACATGATGTAACTATTAATCCAGGAAATAGTGGCGGGGGATTATTCACCATTGATGGCAAATTAATTGGTATCAACACATTAAAAATTGTGGATGATAAAATAGATAATATGGGATTTGCCATCCCTGCTAACATTGTGAAGAGTTTACTTGAAAATTATTTAGAGCAGGGGAAAACGATTGTTCGACCAAGATTAGGGATTGTAGGAATAGAAGTAAGAAATTTATCTAATGCTATTATTGCCCAAAATCAGTTAAAAGAAATCCCGACAACTATATATGGGTCTATAAAGCCATATGGGATTTATGTCACTGAGGTTACTGAAAATGGTACAATGAGTCAGACGAGTTTACAAAAAGATGATATCATATTGGCTTTTGAAGATGAGCCTTTGACACAAATGACCATACTTACGGGTAAATTGAATGCACTAACAGATTATGTGGTTGGATCAAAAGTCGAGATCACCTATTATTCAAGGCGATTAAATAAAATAGTTATGGAAACAGTAAAACTAAGATAGATGTGTCGAATAGACACATTTTTTCTTGTGCTTTGGTTTCCTTTTTCATTCCTTTATGGTATAATATCATAAAAAGATACATAAATATCATTACCAGTGAGGTAAGATATGAAAGAAAAAATAGGTATATTTGATTCAGGAATTGGTGGGCTTTCTGTATATGAAGCAATAAAAAGCTATTTTCAAGAGTTCGATATTTTGTATTTAGCAGATGAGGTTCATCTTCCATATGGCGTAAAGTCAAAATCAGTAGTTCGCTCTCTTGCGTTAAAGCATATCAAAACACTGAAACAATTGGGGGCAACATGGATTGTTGTAGCGTGTAATACTGCCACTGCATCAATTATTGACATTTGTGAGAAAGATCCTTCTGTGATTGGCGTAATTGAACCTACTGCACAATGGGCATTACAATATAGTAAAAACAAAAAAATTGCTTTGTTTGCAACCCAATTGACAGTAGAAAGCAAAATATATGAAAAATATTTGTCACAACATTTAGAAGTGGCCATCAATTGTAGTTGTCTTGTTCCTTTGATTGAACAAATGCATTTTTCATCGAAAGAAATGCATACCTTAATTCAAAATTATCTCCACCAACTCAAAGAAGCAGATACACTTATTTTGGGATGTACTCATTTCAAGTGGATTCGTCACATTATTGCGAAAATTTGTCCCAATCTTCTTCTCGTTGATAGCGGTGAACCAATTGTAGATTTGCTTAGAAAACAAGGCATCAAAATACAAAAAGAGGTCTCATTACAAGGAAAAAGCATCTATTATACAACAGGGGATGTCGAAGAAGCAAGGCATCAATTAGAAATGATGCATTTTTATTTTGACCAAATTCAAAAGATAGAATAGATAAACTGAATTATAAGAAGGAGAATGCGAAATGTTACTTACAGTAGAAAATTTATCACTTACATTTGACAAGAAAAAACTTTTTCAAAATGCCTCATTTCGCGTATTGCCAAATGAAAAAATAGGGGTTATTGGAAACAATGGGGTTGGAAAAACGACATTAATTCAAGTTTTATGTGGCAAAGTGATTCCCGATGGTGGAAGTATTGCGTTTGATAAATCCATTCGCGTTGGTTATTTAGATCAATATATGAAAGTGGAAAAGCAAATATCAATTGATGCGTATTTGAAACAGGCTTTTAATCACTTATACGAACAAGAAAAGCAAATGAATCAGTATTTGGAAGCACTAAACGAAACATCAGATGAGGTATTAATTGATCGGTATGTACGTCTAACCACACAAATTCGTGAGGAATTAGAAAGAAATGATTTTTATGCGGTAGATTCTAAAATTGGACGAATTGTTTCAGGGTTAGGTATTGTTCAATTTGGTTTACAAACACCGCTAGGTCGCTTATCAGGAGGACAGAAGGTTAAAGTCATCTTGGCAAAGTTACTTTTAGAAGAACCAGATTTATTGATTTTGGATGAACCAACTAATTTTTTAGACACAGTTCATGTGGATTGGCTGGTGAAATATTTGAAAGAATATAAGGGCAACTTCCTAATTGTTTCTCACCATCAAGAGTTTTTAAATCATGTGGCTACCCATATTCTTGAAATTGAAGGTGGAAAAATTACCAAATATAAAGGGAATTATCAAGAATATCGTTTAAAAAAAATGATGAAAGATGAAGAACAAGAGCGCAAATATAATGCTCAACAAAAAGAAATCAAGGAGTTAAAAGCGTATATTGCAAAAAATAAAGTCAAGACTTCTACAGCTAAACAAGCTAAGAGTAGGGAAAAACGATTGGAAAAGATAGAGGTCATTGAAAGACCACAAAGTAGTGATATTCATTTGAATCTGCATTTCAATTATACACCAATTGGGTCTGATCGTTTTCTGGTTGTTAAGCAGTTAGAAATCGGTTATGATTTTTCGTTGCTACCAGCGATTGATTTTGAGATTCGAAGTGGTACGAAATTGGCGATTACAGGATTCAATGGAATCGGAAAAAGTACTTTACTGAAAACATTGGTTGGGCAACTTCAGCCTATAGAAGGGGAATTTCACTTTGTAGATCGTGCTCAAATTGCCTATTATGAGCAGGAAAATTATTTTGAAAATCCTTCTCTCACACCAGTCCAAGAAATCCAAAATCTATATCCCTTGATGGATCAACATGCCATAAGAAGCGTTTTAGCAAGAGTTGGTATTACAGGAAATTTAGCACTTCAGCCCATCAAAACAATGAGTGGAGGGGAACAATCTAAATTAAAATTATGCAAAGTGATGATGCAAAAAGCCAATGTATTGATTTTGGATGAACCAACCAACCATCTAGATAAAGTGGCTAGAGAAGAATTACTGATAGCTCTTCAAAAATACAATGGAACGGTAATTTTTGTGAGTCATGAAAGAGATTTTGTAGAAAGACTTGCCACTCGGATTTATAGCATTGAAGAATTATTGATCAACTAGGAGGAATCTATGGAAGGCGTCAAACGCTATCAAGTGAGACTCTTGCCCCATCATGCGAAATGGGATAGTGAATTCACACGCATTCAAGAAATGTTAAAATTATGTTGGAAAGAAAATGTCATAGATATTCAACATGTGGGAAGCACTGCCATTCCTAGCATTTGCGCAAAGCCCATTTTAGATGTTGCTGTTAAGGTCAAGTCATTACATGTATTAGATAAAGAAGCACTTATTCAAAGAGGATATGATGATTGTGGACCACAAGGTGGTAAAACGACTCATTATTTGTTTGTTTTACGTGGCTCCCACCAGATGTCATTACAACATATCCACTGTTATGATCAAATTGATGATGAGTTTGATCAACTCGTCGGATTTCGGGATTATTTGAATACGCATCTAGAAGTGGCTTTGGCCTATCAAGCATTAAAGATATCCCTTGCTGAGCAATATCCATATGATAGACAAACTTATACACAGAAAAAAGCACCTTTTATTTTGGCGATTTATCGTCAATTAGCGCAAAAAAAATAGAAGCAATAAGAATAAGAAGAGGTAGAAAATATGAATACAATTCATTTGATGGTAGGAATTCAAGGAAGTGGAAAAACTACCTTTGCTAAAAAACTTGCTGCCGAAAAACGAATTCAAATCATTTCGACAGATAACATTAGAGAAACCTATCCCAAAATTTCTGAAAAGGAAATATGGCCGCTAGCTTATCGATTTTGTGCAGAAGAATTAAATCAGGGCAAAGATGTTATCTTTGATGCAACGAGTATCACACCCAATGTTCGGTTAAGATTAAAAGAGCAAGTGCAGCAATATTGTGCCTCTTTTCTAATAGGATGTTATTTCTTTTTACCGGATTTGACGTTATGTAAAAAACGGGTACAAATGCGCAATCAGATTCAAACAGAACGCTATTTACCAGTTGAGGTGGTAGAGCAGTATTATAATCGGTTGATACGACCTACTGTAGATGAGGGATTTCAATTTGTAAAAACAATCGATGTGTATGGCACTTGCATTCAAGTAGAACAAAGTGTAGATGAGATAAGTAAGGAGAGGAAGGATAAAGATGATTGAACAAGATCAACAATTAATGGAAATTTTTACCCATAGTGGTTTAGTGTTAACTGACTCACTTCAAACGGGAAGGCTAGATAATGTTATCATTAATGACAAAAATAAGTCTTGTCGCATTTGTCTTTCCTTTTCTGAAATCCTAGATGCAAATACTGTATTTGAAATGCAAAAAAAGGTAACAGCACATGTGAAACAAAGTGTTTCAGTAGATACCGTTAAATATACAATTGGCTATACAGAAGAGTGTAAGAAAAATTATAAGATGAGTCAAAGTGATTTAAAAGCCTATTTTAGCGAGGCTATCCGCATATGTAAAGAGGTCAAAAAAGGGGTTATCATTTTAGAAAGTTATTTTTCTAAATATGAAAATAATACGATTTGCTTTGTTGTGGCTACCATTGAAGATAAAAAAAATGTAGAAGAAAACCTATTGTTGATTAAGCAATTTTTCCTCAATTATGGTCTGTCATTTATTCGTTTTGACATAGAAATTAGTGAAGAAGCAAGAAATCTAAAAGAGATTCGTCAAAAAAGGCAGCAAGTTCAAGAAAACCTTGACGAAATCAGAAGTGCAGAAGCATATCGTCAAAAGCGAGAAAGCATAAAAGAAGATCAGGTCCAACACGCTTTTAGATATAAAAATACGGGGCAGTTTATGCCGATTCAGATCAATGATATTCCTACCAATAGTATGGAAGTAGCTGAATTTACGCAAATCAATGGTACAGATAAGGTGATGGTACTAGGTACCCTTGTGTCGAGTGAGATTCGAAATATCAAATCCAAACAAGGAAGAGAGTTTACCCTTGTGGTGGCAACCATCACCAATTATACAGATTCTGTGATGATCAAACGTTTTATTAAAGATACAGAAGTGGCTGAATACAAAGAAAAACTAAAATCGAATATCCGTTTGGAAATCAAGGGAAAGATGATTTGGGATGATTTTGCCAAAGATGTGGTCATTATGTGTGATCAAATTGTAGTATTGGGTGGAGATGTGTCAAGAGTGCGATATGACGAGGCTTTGGTCAAACGGATTGAGCTACATGCGCATACTAAAATGAGTGTATTAGATAGTATGATGTCGGTAGAAGAATATGTTGATCAGGCGAAAAATTATGGTCATAAAGCAATTGCGGTAACAGACCACGCCAATTGCCATGTATTACCCGAATTATTTAAACTCTGTGCCAAAAAGGGAATCAAACCTATTGCTGGAGTTGAAGGTTATTATATTGATGAAAAAAGTTTAGATATTGTATTTACGAAGCAAAGTATAGATTTAAAAGAGGCAACTTATGTTGTATTTGATATTGAAACAACGGGTTTATATATTCCGTTTAATGAAATTATCGAAATTGGTGCTGTTAAAATTAAAAATGGTCTAGTTATTGATCAATTTTCTAGTTTGATTAAACCAAAGAAGCCAGTGCATCAACGTATTACTGACATTACACACATTACAAATGAAATGCTTCATGATCAATTACCAATTGAAGAAGTACTACCAGATTTTCTATCATTTATAGAAGGATCTATATTGGTGGCCCATAATGCGCATTTTGATACTGATTTTATTTATGCTGAACTGAAAAAATTAGGTATATTTAAAGAAATTATGCCTTGTATTGATACGATGATGCTTGCAAGGGGATTGTATGGTGGTGCATTTAAACAAAATAATTTGCGAGCAGTAGGTAAGTTCTTAAAAGTAGAAGTAGAACCCAATGAACAACACCGTGCAGTTTATGATGCCAAGACAACCGGAAATATTTTTGTCAAAATGCTAGGAGATTTGTTAGATGCGGGCATGGACAACTATGATCAAATCAATGCCTTGGTTGCTAAAAATGAGTTATTCCGTTATAAAATACCAAATCATATCAACTTGCTTGTCAAAAATAAAGCAGGTTTGAAGAACTTTTATAAAATCATTTCAGAATCACATACGACTTATTTTCAAAAGGATGCAAGAATATTACGTAGTTTGATAGAACAATATCGTGACAATATTTTAGTAGGTAGTGGATGCGCCAATGGTGAAATTTTCCGATTGGCACTTGAAAAAACATATGATCAATTGGTAGAGGCTATGGATTTCTATGATTACATTGAGGTTCAACCTCCTTGTTGCTATATGCATTTGTTTGATATGTGGTCAGAAGAAGAAGCGCTGCAAATGATTCAAGGATTGATTCAAAATATTATTACTGCAGCCAAATCCAAACATAAATTGGTTGTGGCTACGGGTGATGTACATGAATTATTAGAGTCAGATGCAGAGTTTCGGAAAGTATACTTGAGTGTGGCACGTCCCAATGGTGGTGGTCCACATGAATTATCCCATTATCAAGGTACACTAGATATGCATTATCGCAGTACTTCTGAAATGCTAGAGGCTTTTTCTTTCTTACCTAGTGAGTTGGCATATGAAATTGTGGTTACCAATACCAATATCATTGGTGATATGGTAGAAAGTTATCCTCTTTTCCCAGACCAATTGTATGTACCACGAGATGACTTTATGTTAGATAAAAATGGTGTAGCTTCAATGAAACATGCTGTATATGATATTTCATATCAAACAGCTTATAAAATGTACGGAAATCCTCTTCCTCAATATGTACAAGCCAGATTAGATAAAGAGTTGGATGCCGTTATCGGGCATGGTTATTTTTCAGTGTACTATATTTCTCATTTGCTCGTTAAAAATTCAAATGATGCTGGATATATTGTAGGTAGTAGAGGTTCTGTTGGAAGCTCATTTGTAGCTACAATGATGGGGATTACTGAGGTAAATCCACTAAAGCCACATTATTATTGTACTAATCCTAATTGTCATTTTACCGCCTTCAAATTTACAGATGATGAAAAGAAGGAATACGAACAAGATAATATTCCTGAAATTGAGGCAGAATTACAAAAAGTAGGCGTTGGTATGGACTTAAAACCAATGAAATGTCCAAAATGTGGACAAGAATTGAGTCGATCAGGTGTAGATATTGCGTTTGAAACTTTCTTAGGATTTACAGGAGAAAAGGTGCCTGATATTGATCTAAACTTTTCAGGTGAGTATCAAGCACAGGCTCATCTATTTTGTCAAAAGACTTTTGGTATTGACAATGCCTTTCGAGCAGGTACTGTAAGTACAGTACAATCTAAAACTGCTTTTGCTTATGCAAGAGATTATTACCAAAAAATAGGTGTATTTAAACGTCAGGTTGAGTTAGAACGTCTATCATTGCTGCTCTCCGAATCCAAACGAACAACAGGTCAACATCCTGGTGGTATAGTTGTTGTACCAGATGATATTGAATATACCGATATTATTCCTGTCCAATATCCACCTGTCTCTGATGGAGATATTACAGGGCAAGTTTGGCGAACATCACATTATGATTATCATAAATTCGAGGATAATTTGCTCAAACTGGATATTCTAGGTCATGATGACCCTACTGTGATGAAAACATTGATGGATTATGTGTATGCCTATCCAGACGATTTTCCTTTTCATGATGTAGATGGTATACCTTATTATGATAGAAAAGTCATTTCATTGT
>JAMPAL010000046.1 GCA_023667245.1 Anaeroplasma bactoclasticum | reverse complement strand
ATCTGTACCCCCATTGTCATTCAGCATTGACCATCCAGGCATTTTTTTTAGAGTCTTTAAGTCTGTATTACCATCATTCATAGATTCCAATACAGAAACTGTAAACCCCTCTTGATTTAAATAATATACCATTTTTACTTTTTGTTCATTTTCTACAATAGTATGCGTATTATGAGCAGAAAGAGAATAGGTGATTTTGTTATGCGTTAATTTATCAACGCCTAAACTAACTATACTTGGTTGAATATAGTATTCTATTTCATTATATTTTTCTAATAAATAATGGTTATCATTGGTATACAAATCATCTTTTACATAAATATCATCTTTTTCTACATTTCTTGTTCCAATGCTTGCTATACCTACATCTACTTGACTTACCTTATCATTGGAATATGTGATTTTAATTGCTGATTGATCTGACATTAGGATCGCATAGTTTAAATATAAATTGGAATATGAAAATAGTGCTATTTTTTCTTCTACACCTTTTACTATTTTAGTAGTTCCAATGAGTTGTTGATGGGTATTATATTCATATTTAATTTCATATTTTTTTGAATTCCTTTGATAAATTGAAATTTTATCTAATAGATTGTGATTATATTCTAAAATGATTTTATGATCCGGCTTTCTTGAATCATAAAATGACACTAGTTGATCATCCCTATATTCATATATTTTTTCTATCGATATGTTTTCTCCTGAAATGGTCTTGACAAGCCTATTATTTTCAAATATCATTTTACCTCCAGAAGTGTCTTGGATTTCACTATAGTCACTATATTTGTATAGTTTTAAACCCAAACCAGATGTATCATAATAAATGTTTCCTGTCAACTGCTTAAATGTTATACACTGACCTCCACCATCAATATAATAATAATCTGATCCGTCTTGATATAAATACTGTTGAATATTCAATTTCCATTGATTGCCCACATATGTATTGATTCCTACAGGTAATTCTAATTGGGAATTATAAATATGTGATAAGGTCAAATTATATGTTTTTAATCCTATACTGATTTCAGGATGTTCAAAAAACAATCGTCCTGTATATAAATTGACTTTCGCATTTCCAGCCCCACAACTATAACTCAGTTCTGTTTGATTGATTTTGCTCTTATCCATACTACCACCCAAGTTCTTTTAACACTTGTTCTACTACTTCACTATCTTTCACTAACTTCATGGTACTAGAGGTATTACAGAGAATCCTTCTGTTTCCTCTTCCTGATATAAGGATGGCATCTCCTTGTTTTGATTCTTCTATCGCTTGTCTAATCGCTTCTTTTCTATCTTCAATAATCGTACTTGGTGTTTCTCCTAAATATCCTTTGAGCTCTTTACATATATCTAATACGGTTTCACTTGCATTATCACTTTCTGTTAGATATACATATTCTACTTTTCCTTTGATGAGTTCCATCGCATATTGTCTTACCTTTTGTCTTGTCTTTTTCGCTTCCTCACTATTGAATCTTTCTTCCCAGGTTTGAAATCCTGTTCCAATCGATCCTACCACTACTTTGATTTGTTCTATTTCTTTTCTTTCCTTCTTTGTGATTAATTCACTTAACATTTTTGATAAATGTAAATCTACGATAATCGTTCTTCCATTTGCCTCATAGACAACTGCTCTACCTGGGATATGGATATCTTCAATACAATTCTGATGAGCTTCTTCATCGAAGACATCTAGGGCTTGAATTACTGTGAGGGCGGTGAGATGATTCATCACTTGATACTTGATTTGTCCTTTGGTATGAAACTGATAGGTTTGATCTTTGATTTTGACTGTAAAGTTCATTCCTGTTTCTTTTTTATCTAGGTCTTGTAATAGACAGGTGATATCTTTTGTTTCTACTCCTTTTACATTTGCGATATAGTTACTAGTAAATGTCATCTTTGGATACGCATTGATGGTGAGGAGTTCTTCCCATAATGCTTTATCATAATCTTGTAGTCCATAGACACAGATACATTCATCTTCGATATTTTGGAAGAAGGATTTCTTGATGTTGACATATTCTTCTTCTGTATAGGTTTCTAGGTTATGTTTTGGGTTTAAGTTGGTAAGGACTCTTACATCAAATGGGACATCTTTAACGATACCTTTGGCGATTGTACTTTCATTGATTTCTAGTACGAGATACTCTGCTCCATAAGCTTCTGTTTCTTCAATGATACTAAGTAATGCTTCTTTGGAAGATACTGCGACTTCATAGGCTTCTTCTTTTTGGATATAGGAAGCGGGTGAATCTACACAGATACTACTATATAGTACTGATTTATATCCTTGTTGCTTTAGATATTGATGGATGATATAGGCTGTGGTTGATTTGCCTGTACTTCCGGTAATGCCTATGATGGTTAGAGGAGACCCGGTTGCTTTGGCTTTGGTGAGAGTTGTAGATACTCTTTTTACTTTTCTTGTTTTTCCTTGGATTTGTTCTTGTAATTGTTGTTTTAGTGTTCCTAATTTCATTCTTCTTTTCCTCCTGTTTAGTCTTCTGGATACATCGATCCTATTATTTCAACGTTGCAACGAATCAATTTCGTATATTGTCCTGTTTCTTGATTTCCTACTTTAACTGTAAAATTAAATGTACTGATGCCACAATCTACTGGAAGTTCAAAGCAAGTGACTGTAATGGTTAATTCATTTTCGGTACTAATTGTTGTGTTAACTGTAAGTAAATCTGAGTATTCATTTTTTATCAATATATAAGAGTTTTCTGCGATGTGGATGGTTTGACTATCCATACTCGCACTTGAACCATCTGGGTATACATGAAAAGTTCGACTCATTTCTTCACAAGTACTTGCATATTCTTCTTTAGGAATGCGAATATCAAATGTGGTATTCTCACTGACTTCTTCATGGGTTAGGGTTAGCTTTAATACAACACTTTGATCTACTCCTGTTCTATTGACTCGTGCTATACCATTTTGAATGGTCATTCCTGTACCTGATAGTACACTCCATGAAAATGTCGTACCAAAATAGCCTTGTTGTGGCAATGAAAAGTCAAAAAAAGCAGTTTGTGGTATTTTTATTTTTGACTGGTCTAATTTTAATTTTTGTGCCGATGTACAAAGAAATTGAAGTGTTTTATTTTTTTCCTCTTCTATCATTTCTTTGACCGAATGAGCTAGCGTATAATCTCTATCTTCCTCTATCATTTTCTTTACACTATGATTTAGTGTATATTCCCTATCTTTTTCTATCATTTCTTGAATGATTGTATTTAAGTTTTCTGCGTTTAGTGGTGTACCTTCTTGATAAACTTCTCCTTCTTCACGTTCTACATCCACTAATAATTTTGATATTTCACCATTATCTTCGTATTCAATGTTTTGGATGATAAGTCCTTTTCTATTTGGATACTGTGTATCCCTATTTTTAAATTTGTTCATTTTTTTCTTCTCCTTTGTTTTTGAATATTTGTTTAATTACCTGGTTTGTTCCAGTGGATGTCGCTCCACTCATCATGCCTATCTCTAACGCCATCCATCCATTTGTTGCATAGGGGAGCATTTCCCTATTTGTCATATATATGACTATTCCTAAGATTCCTCCTACTCCTGTAACAAGTAAAGGAATCCCTTTTTTGTGTTCTTCTTTCTTACATCCTTTTTTGTATATCTCTCCTATTAAATAACATAATAGTACGATAGTCGGTATACTTGTATATTCCATTTTATCCTCCTTTAGTTTGTACTCTTTTTTCTATACTGGTTACTTTTCCTTCTAGATTGGCTATTCTTTCTACTACATCTCGGTATCTTTCATCTACTTTATTCAAGTTCTTTTCTACTCTATCTACACATGCTTTGATATATCCGATATCAGATAGAATCAATCCTTCGTGCTTTCCTTCTTTCTTATGGCTTTCTTTTTCTGTTTTCTTGAATGCGAGTGTTGCAAAGACGATGCTTGATATCGAGGCACACAGTCCTACTAGTGTTACGATGATATTGATGTTCATTTCTTTCACCTCCTGTTCTTGTTAAGGGGAGAGATAGGTAGCTCCCTTACACTATACTTGCGAAAAAAGAGGTATTTCGCGGGGTATATTTTAAAACTTTTTTATTTTTTTGTTCATTTTATCTTGGACTTGTTTGATGCTTTCTGATACACTGCTATGATGAACTCCCTCCTCTTTAGCAATTTCTTCTATTTTCATCCCCTTTAGATATTTTTCAAACCTTATTCTTTGTTTGCTAGTAAGTGTTAGAAGAAAGGTTTCTATCTCCTTATCATATATGTTGTTTTCTTCTTCTACAATCAAAGCATCTAAAGGAGAAAGAATCTGCTCATTTTGCATATCTTCTATCTTGTCATAAGAGCTATTCCGATGATAAAATTCCCTTCGATCTTGGTTATATTCTTCTGCATAATACACATCTAATATTTTTTGTACTTTCTTTTGCAAACTCCATCCCTCATCTAATTGGATCATATTATTTCCTATTCCAAATTCAATCCATTCTTTGACCTCTTGTTCTGTCATATTGATTACCAAATATTGTTTTCTTCCATTTCTGTCTAATCCGTTATAATGTAATGTTTTCATATGTACCCTTTCTTGCCTCTAGGCATTCTTTTTTTGCAAGCAAAGGGTACAAAAAAAGTCAGTACACCCATTTTTAACGTATACCGACTAATGCATCTTATTGAAGAGAACGACAAAAAATAGGTATACACTTAAAAAGTTTTTTTCTACTGACTTATATCAGTGGTAATTTTCACTTTTTTATGTATCCCTTTGCTTATGTCGACATCCTCAGCAAGGAGATGTTTGATAAAATGATTTATATAGACAACAAAAAAAGACCTGACAAAATATGCGATATTATTAGCCTATGCATAATAATATCGCATATTTGTCAGGTCATACTCATAGTTATGATGATTCATTATTGATGACTCATTCGACAAATTTTACTATATCAACCGGATGTTCAGGGTCTTTTGACCTGCTGGTGGGCATCTCTTTTCGCTTTCTATAGTTATTTTACATATTTGATTGATTCTTCTTTCCTATTTCTATTGTAACCCTCACTTTATTGATTTATTTTTGTTTCCCTATTCCTGAATGATTTTAGGACTTCTTTTTTCTAGATTCAATAATCGCTGTTTTTACCTGACCTTCTTCATATATTAGTACATCAACTAACCTTCTACAATTCGCACACTTTAATCGAATATGTGTATCTTTGCTTTCAGTATCACAAACTTTAGTGCCACATCTAGGGCAATGTACAGCAATAGCATTTAGCATGAATCTTAGTTCCTCCTTTCCTTCGCATTTTCATCCTTGTTTAAAAAAGAACTGAGTGGTTGTCCACTTTTAAACTTGGCAAAACCATCATCTTGGATAATCTCGTTTTTAATGATAAACTGAACGGATTCTATATCCAAATAGTTCATAATCCGAATAAGGCTATATCCATCGGGTTTGCTGCCATTATCCGCTTCCCAATTTTGGTAGGTACGCAGTTGTACACCTACTGCGTTAGCCACATCCTCTTGGGTTACCCCCATTTCTTTTCTATATATTTTTAAAGCGGAAGGATCAAATTCCATCACAGATGGACCGAAATAAATCGGATACCAATATGTCTTCGTTTTCTCTTGTTCCTCAAATGGATTTGCTAAATAAACTTTTGTATGATTATCAATGCCAATATGTAATTCTACAAGCAGACTGCCATGTTCTATTTCTTGATAAGTCTTGATATATTTTTCATTTTCTACACTAACCAATATCCAACGTCTCACGACTTCGCCATAATCATCAACTGGAAATTCTCCACCCACAAGAATTTCTAATCCGGCTCTAATAAAAAATTGATGAAATCCAACAACGGGTTCTACTGGATATAAAATAGGATTCTTTCCCGCTTTTTCCAATGCCAAATTATATGCGTATAAAATATTTTTAGGGCAATAATCTGTAATCCCAAATTCACGAGCTAATTTTAAATATGCAATCCATTTTTCAAAGATATCATATCGTTTAATGGATCCAGTCTGGATAACTACATAATTAAAAATCATCTCTACTGGAATTTGATATTCATAAAATAGCTCTTCCAATATGAAATACAAGGGTTCATAATTCGGTTCTACTATATAATCTAACGTCATTATTTTTTCTTCTTTATAATTATCTAATAAATCCATTAAATCACAATGATATTTATATTTTACATCTGGTTCATAAAAATAAAATGGAATTCGTCTGATAAATGTTTCTATAGAAACGACGGGAAAACCAAAACCATTATGTAACCTGTAATTTCTAACCAATCTTTTGGATGGATGATATACTTGATCTACATCTTTTGTAATATATGAAAATATATCTGCCGCTACCTCATCATGTATATTCAAATACATTTTTAATTTTTGAATATCATATATACTTGAATTTACGTACTTTTTAATTGTGTTTTCTTGATCAATTGTAAGCTTATTTTCACTCATAATATGATATCCTCCTTTTTATAGCGCCATTATAACACGAAAATTATTGCGTGTCAAAAAAGAAACTTATTTTTTATAATATGAATAAATTTTCGTTATTTTATGTTCTTTGTAAAACTAAATAATAGAAATCATGATTTATTCTCTTGAATAGTTTGTTTATTTTTACATAAAAAATAGGCTTATCTTTTGAGACAAGCCTATTTTTTTAATTTTATTTTTTCTTACGAAGCCACACATTTAATCCTACATATATACCAATTAAAACAAGCACTGTAGTAGCAACAATCATATACATTGAAACAATAGAAACCGAATGTCCTAAGCAATAAATATGCTGATCAAATCCATCCTGAAGCGCTTGTATAAACTGTTCTGGGATATGATGATGTCTCATTTCATCTAATACACCACCCATCAAATGGTTTCTTAAAAGTCCTGTACCATATGTACCAGGTAAAAATGAGACAAAAGATTGAATACCTTTTGAGAATTGTGACATAGGCATATAAGCTCCGCAAATAAAGCCATAAAATGCACTCACAACTGTACTTACAGCAACAATTTGTCCTTGTGTTTGTAAGAAACTATTGATAATGGAAGATAGTGCGGTACCAAATAATACCAGTAAAAAGATATCTATTATCGTCAATAAGACATCAGCGATACTCAAATACCATCCTACTATGGCCAAATAAATCATGCCTATGATAAAAACAGTATAACAAATGATGAGCGTAATGAAACAACTGGATATATAATAACTAAGGGCAAGGGTAGATGATTTGACTGGTGCAATAGTAAGATCATTTCTAGAAGTAGTCACTTTATCTTGAACCATAATCATATTGGCACAAAATGCAACCGTTACACAACTTGTCGCAAGCAGCGATGAAAATAACCATCCTCCCACAAAACCTTCTATCCATTGTTTTTCAATTACCATTCCCTCTGGAATAATTGACCGAAAACTATCCCGATAGACATTGCCTAAAAAAGAGATAAACAATACAAGTAAAATCAGTGGGGTAATGAGCGCAGTAAAAAAAGTCCCTTTATCTTTAAAGAATAACTTGGTATTGCGTTTGACCAAAGCCATCAACATATTCATTCTACCTCTCCTTTCGGTAATGTCTTTCCTGTTACTGCAAGAAAAACATCATCCATTTTTCCTTTGATAATTTCGTAATCTATAAATAAATGAGGATACTGAATAATGAGATCTGTGGCTTGTTTTGTATCTTTTACTAGTAATCGATACCCATCACGTACTTCTTGATAAGGTATACCTAACAATTGCACTTGTTCTTCAGAAATATGATATATCGTTATACTATCACCTGTATATTGATTTTTCAATTGTAATGGCGTTCCTTCAGCAACAATTTGCCCCTGCTCTAAAATCACTACATAATCTGCCTCAGCTGCTTCTTCCATATAATGTGTAGTTAGCAATACCGTTAGTTGATTATTTTTTCGCAAATTGGTGATAAATTTCCATAGGGTTTGTCTAGTTTGGGGATCAAGTCCAGTAGTAGGTTCATCCAAAATTAAAATTTTAGGTTCATGTAATAATGCCCGTGCAATGTCTATTTTTCTACGCTGACCGCCTGATAGTTTTCCAATAGGTCGCTTTAATAAGTCCATAAAATCTAGTGCTGTGGCTAGTTCCTTCAGTCTTTTTTCAAAAGCATCACCATAAATGCCATATAAAGCTGCACGACTTTTTAAATTATCTGTTACATTTAGTGCTTTATCTAATCCTGAATTTTGAAAAACTACGCCTAAATCCCGTTTAATTTGATCTAAATTTTCATCCAAATCGGTACCATTGATTTCAATATGTCCACTATCTTTGGAAAGTTGACCACATAGAATGGAAATGGTTGTACTTTTTCCAGCTCCATTTTCTCCAAGAAAGGCAAATAATTCCCCTTTCCGTACTGAAAAGCTCAAATCCGATACTGCTTTTATCTCTTTAAATGCTTTAGATAAATGGCTAATTTGAATCATTTCTTCCATTATTTTCTCCTTTTTGGTTATTTTCATTACATAACCATTTTATGATAGATGTATTATAGCACGATTATATATAAATCTCAACCTATTCAATACATAAAATAAATATCTTCTAAATAACTAAATTTATTAATCAAATAAAAAAACCTACCTGAATGTTAGTTATTACAAGTAGGTTTTTGTTTTATTCAATACTAATAGCTATTGTTTATGGTAAAACAGTAATCACAATTTTAGATACTTTACTTGTTTTTTTATGAAC
>JAMPAL010000045.1 GCA_023667245.1 Anaeroplasma bactoclasticum | reverse complement strand
CTTTGTTTACAATAGGATAAAGCACATTATTGGCACCTTGATTGGCTAAATACTGATATTTATCGAGAACTGCCTCATTGCTTTCTTTTAAAAAAAAAGTTTCTCCACCTTCTGTGAACAACTGGTAAGATTTTAAACCAACAGGCTTGGCGTCAAACACTTCAATCTCATAATATTTAACCAATTCCGTATCTAAAGCCCTAATATGCTGAAGCCTATTTTGAATGTGAGCGTCCCGGTTCATGAATAATTACCCTTCGATATTGATTGATATTTCCATTTTGATTTTCTTTGAATAGGGCATTTAATGAAATATTGTATTTGACACTTAATTTTTCTAATTCCGCATCGTTTTGATAATAACAAACGCGTACCTTGTCCTTTTTTTCTTTTATTCCACGTATGACTACCTCTTCCGTGGGATAGTTATCGTCTTTATAATTCAAAGTCGATTTTAAAAGAGAATCTAATCGTTCGGTTTCCTCTTCCTTTAGTCTTTCAAATTCTACTGATGATAGGACTTCTGTTTCGAGTATAACATCCTCATTTTCTATTTCTTCACCTGTTTTTTCTTCATCTTCATGATTTTCTTCTTCCACTCTTATTTCATCTGACATTTCCATTAAAAAAGTGTCTGTAGAACTTTCTGGTAGATTGACTGGAATCATTTGATAATTGTCATATGTGACATCAATATCAAATGTAACATCTACACCTCTTCCTTCTATATTTACCGTATCTAAATTCACGCATGCAATATCCATGATTTCATAATCATTATCATTGAATACAACGGTAAAAGGAATGGTCTCTGAAAAAAAAGCATCCGTAATTGCATCTTTTTTCAAATACTTTCCCCTTATTTCTAGATTTCCCTCTAGAATATCATTTGCTGTCTTATAATCCTTGATCTCAGCACCAATATCCAATAATTCAAAAAAGTCCTTTAATTTAATAAAGGAACTATAATTCATTTTTAAATTCATACTTTTCCTCCATATTTTGTACTATATTATATGGAAGTTTTTTCTTTTTTATGCAAAAAGTAGCTCAATTCCTATTCCACTGATAGCAATTGATAGAGATTTTTTCATCAGACGATAAAGAGCAAATCCTCGCCAATATATCTTGCAACATCACATAACTATCATAAAAAAAATCAAAGAAAACAGTCTATTCCTATCTTCTTTGATTTAGATTTGCTTTGAAAAACGCTAGATTGGATTCTACTCTTCAGCAACAGCAAATGATTCCATTCGCATATGTACTTCCTCAATCCCCTGTTTAGTTTCAGATGAAACAAATATAATATCATTGGAATTATCCATTTGGAGAACTTTCATAATCTGTTTTTTGCTTTTTTGGAGGCTATTCTTACTCACCTTATCTACCTTTGTAGCAATTACTATCACATTCAAGCGAAAGTGTCTCAAATAATCATACATCAATACATCATCTTTAGTAGGATCATGACGCGCATCCACAATCAAAAAGCAAATTGCCAAATGATCTGATTTTTTTAAATAATCCTCTATCATCTCTCCATAGGAAAGTCGGTCATGAACGAGCCTTTGAGCATATCCATAGCCAGGTACATCCACCAATAAATATTGATCATTGAGATTATAAAAATTGAGTGTTATTGTTTTACCTGGTTTACTAGAAGTATATGCTAAATTTTTCCGGTTTGTCAAAGCATTAATGAAACTACTTTTCCCCACATTCGATCGTCCTATAAACACAAATTCAGGATATCCCAAATGAGGAATATGCGATGCTTTCGTTCCGCTAATGATATATTCAGCCTTTTTTATAACCATAATCGCTTTTTTGGAAAATAACCCTTGTTATTCTTCCTTTCCTTCCTTGATTATTTTTCTCATAGTAATAAAAAGCAAGTGTAGTACTTGCTTTTTATGATGATTATACACTTATAAGCCATATTCTGTATACTAATTGCTTAGTATGGTAATCATTTATCTTAAGGAATACTTCCTTATAAAAATCATAGATTCATTTCTCTTGATTTTCATGCCCCTACCAAAATTTGGGTTGCTAGCTTGTGGGGTTTACCCGTTCCACTTTCTTGTTTCCAAGAAATATCGTCTCTGTGGCACTTTCAGAACTACACCATGAAACATATTCTATTTTTTAGGTTTCATTCGCCGTAATAGTCATCACCTATCCCCTGGTTTATTTCTTCACCAGGCACAAACACTACAGGCCTCTCAGCCTGTGCTAGTATGGACTTTCCTAACGCTATAATAAGCGCTCGATTACCCCGTGTACTTTTCCTTTATAATTTTTCTTTCAAACCATCTACAATAATATAGGCGATAGCGATTACACCCGCACCAATATGAGCGCCTACTGTAGGTGTGACAGTCGTCAATTCATAGCGAAGACCATTTTGATAAGTGTCTTTAATTTCGTTTAAAAGCGTTTTGGCATCTTCTTCACAATCAGAATGCAATACAATGTAAATTACTTCTTTAGCAGACTGGGTGTCCTGATTTACCAGTTCCTTCATTCGATCTACTGCTTTTGTACGGGTGCGTACTTTTTCATGTACATCAATTGTTCCAGATTTTCCTAATTTTAAAATTGGTTTGATTTTAGCAAGGCCACCTATAAATCCAGATACTGCATTTAAACGTCCATTTTTAACCAAATATTTTAAATCATCTACTACTAAATAAGCTTGAGTTTGATCAGCTAGTTTTTGACATTCAGCAAAAATTTCTTCAATCGAATATCCTTTTTCTGCTAAAATTTGAGCATAATGGGCACAATATCCTTCCATTATACATGCGCTATGACAATTGAACACATGCAAATTGATATCATCTACCATTCCCTCAAAAGCGCTTGTTAAGTTCTCTCCATATGCTGATAATCCAAATGAAATTGGAAAATGAATGACATCTGTGCAGCCTTCTGCTTTCCATTCTTCTACGCGTGCAGCAATTTCACCTAGTGTCGGTGCACTTGTTGAAGGGACGATATCAGAAGCCCTTAAACGTTTATAAAACTCATCAGCCTTGATGTCTACCCCATCAACCAATTCTTCCTCACCAAAATGAATAGTTGTTCTTGTTATTTTTACATTGTGTTCGAAAGGAGCATACTCTAATCCCGAACTACAATCAGAAGTAATGCCTATTTTCATTTTATTGTTCTCCTTCGTTTTCAGGTTGACTTACCTCAGTTTCTTCTTTTGGCGCCTTAGGTTCATTTTGTTTTAAAACAGCTTTTCGTGATAAAACCAATTTCCCTTTATCGTCAATTTTCAGTAGTTTAATGACTATCTCGTCCCCCACATGAACTACATCCTCTACTTTACCAACCCGTTTCAAATCTAATTCAGAAATATGAACCAGTCCCTCACAGCCAGGCCATAATTCCACAAAAGCACCAAAATCAACGATTTTAACAACTTTAACTGGATAGATTTCACCAACAACAGGTTCCCTTGTAATATCTTCTATGATTTGAATAGCTTTATTAATCCATTCCGTCTCAGCATGCATGACAAATACACGTCCATCTTGTTCAATATCAATCTTAACATCATTGCATTTTTCAATGATTTCTTGAATAACTTTTCCTCCTGAACCAATTACATCTCTAATTTTATCAGGATGAATGCGAATCATCTTTACCTTTGGTGCATATGGACTAAGTTCAGGGCGTACCTCATCAATTGTTGTCATCATGTGCTCTAAAATTTGCATTCTACCTAACTTTGCTTGTGCAAGTGCTTCTTTTAGAATTTCTGGAGTAATTCCTTTAATCTTAATATCCATTTGCAAAGCAGTAATTCCTGTTTTTGTGCCTGCAACTTTAAAATCCATATCGCCATAATGGTCTTCTAAACCTTGGATATCTGTTAAAATCGTGTATTTGCTACAAGCATCATCTTGACTAATTAATCCCATAGCAATACCCGCTACTGGCGCTTTAATTGGCACACCTGCAGCCATTAATGCCATTGTTCCAGCGCAAATAGAAGCTTGTGATGAAGAACCATTTGATTCTAAAATTTCACTGACTACTCGAATCGTATAAGGGAATTCATCCTCAGATGGTATTACTTGTAGCAATGCTCTTTCGCCTAATGCTCCATGCCCTACTTCTCTTCTGCCTGGACTACCATATCTTCCAGTAGATCCCACAGCGAATTGAGGGAAATTATAATGCAACATAAATCGTTTTCCCTCTTCAACTCCTAGACCATCTATGATTTGAAATTCAGTCAAAGAACCTAACGTAACAACAGATAAACTTTGCGTTTGACCTCTTGTAAATAAAGCAGAGCCATGCGTACGCTCAAAAATATCTACCCGAGAAGATAAAGGTCGAATTTCATTCACCGCTCTTCCATCAGGACGTATTTTGTCATTCGTAATGAGTCTTCTAACTTCCTCTGCTAGAATATGTTCTAAAACCATATCTACATATTTCTTATTTTGTTCCACATCTTGCATAGAAAGAGTAGCATCAGCTTCAAATAAAGCGCTAAAATGAGCTCTTGTTTTCTCATTCACTGCTTCAATTGCAGCTTCGCGTGCCAATTTTTCGTGGGTAGAAATCGCTGGTATTAATTCTGGTTCAGCAAATTCACGAACCTCTTTTTCCAATTGTTCAGGAATTTTGAATAAATCAGGTACCATTTTTTCTTTTCCACAAGCTGCTTGAATTTCTTCTTGAAAAACACATAAGCGTTTAATTTCTTCGTGCGCAAATAATAATGCCTCTAGCATATCTTCTTCACTTACTTGTTTGGCACCTGCTTCAACCATATTGATGGCCTTTTTTGTTCCTGCAACAGTCAAATTAATATCAGATTGTTCTAATTCTTCTACTGTTGGATTCAAAACAAGTTCACCATTTACACGTCCTACCACAACACCTGCGATAGGTCCTTCAAATGGGATGTCAGAAATGCTTAAAGCCACACTTGAACCAAGCATAGCAGCCATAGCAGATGAACAATCTGGATTAGCACTCATAACCATATTAATCACTTGAACCTCATTGCGATAGCCTTCTGCAAATAGTGGGCGAATAGGACGATCGATGAGTCGAGAAACAAGTGTTTCGTGTTCTGTAGGTCGTCCTTCTCTTTTCAAAAATCCACCAGGGATTTTCCCTGCAGCATATAATTTTTCTTGATATAAAACAGTAAGTGGGAAAAAATCAGTAGCCATGGCCTGATTACTTCCTACAGCAGCACTAAGTACTGCCGTGTCATTGTATCGAACCAAACAAGCACCATTGGCTTGTTTAGCAAGTTCACCAATTTCTACTATCCATTTACAATTTCTTTGAGTATACTCAAATACATGTTTTTCCATTTTTCTTGCATTCGTTTGCCGTATTGCAAACTTTCCTTTCCTTTGATTTCGTACATTATATATTACCTTAATCCACATTAAGATGAATATCTAAAAATAATAGTAGTAAAGGGCACAATTGTGCCCTTAGCCCTACTTTCTTAAACCTAATTTGGCAATCAATTCACGATAACGTTGTACGTCTTTTGCTTTTAGATAGGCTAAAAGATTACGACGACGACCAACTTTTTTTAACAAACCACGGCGGTTATGGAAATCATGAGTATGCACTTTTAAGTGTTCATTTAACTTATTGATTTCAGCTGTTAAAATCGCAATTTGAACCTCAGGTGAACCAGTATCACCTTCAGAACGAGCAAATTGGGCAATGATTGTTGCTTTTTCATCTTTTGAAACGCAAGCCATTCTTTTTTCCTCCTTTTTCAATCCTAATGCATCCACTTTAGTCTTCTCCAAAATAGATACACCTTATTAATACGCCTAAACCTAAGAAATCGTCGGAAGAATCGAATATCTATGTATAGGACAATTTATTATACCACATTTTTTCGCTTTTAGCAAGCAGAATTTACTTTTTTATATCTTTTCTTCTCTAAAACGGCGAGCAAAAGCAATATCTTGTTCCAATTGTTTTACAAATGCTTCTTTTGAAGGGAATTTTATTTCAGGTCTAATAAAATAAACCAATTCTACTCTCATATTTCTTCCATATATATCGCCATCAAAATCGAGAATATGCGTCTCAAACACCATTGATTCTTGCTTATTAAAAGAAGGATTTCTTCCAAAGTTTGCTACACCCAAGTATTTCTTTTTCCCGAGAAAAACATATACAATATAGACACCTGATAATAACTTTGCAAAGTCCTCCCCTACCTTCAAATTGGCTGTCGGAAAGTGAAGGGTTCTACCCACTTGATTGCCACGAATTACTTCTCCTTCTATGGCATAATATCTTCCTAGTAAGGCTTTAACTGTCTCCATATCCCCTTTTTGCAATAGTTCTTTTATCAAAGTCGTTCCAATTTTTTGATTATGGTACGTTAGTTCATCCATAATGATCGTATCAATTTGATGATTAGAGAAAAGGGATATATCACTAGGTGTACCTTCTCCTTTGAATCCAAATCGAAAATCAAATCCAATAATTACTTCTCTTACATGATTACTCAAAAGAATTTTTTCGACAAAATCTTTTGGTGACATCCTAGCGATGTTAAGGTCAAAATCAATTACAATCATATAGTCCAATTCCAATTGTCTCAACAATTCTACTTTTTCATGAAACGGTGTAACATAAGTAAATGAAACATCTTTTTTTAAGATAAAATCGGGATGTGGATCAAATGTAAAAATAGCACTTTTCAATCCTTTTTGTTTGCTTGCTAATATAGTCTGTTCAATTAGCATACGATGTGCTGTATGAATACCATCAAATTGACCAATTGTTGCGATGATTTCAGCTTGAATTTTGGAAAAATCATTCCATTTGATTCGAATTAACTCCATACGCGAACCGCCTTATAACAATTTTCATCCAATTGATAGATTGCCATCAACTGATCTTCACAGCATATGGCTACAATTTCGGGAAGATTATTGCATATGTTTTGCACATAAGCTTTTGATATTTTCATACCATGCTTCGCCTTTTGAATGGCTTCTCCTTCTGTTATTTTGGGAAAATTTTCAATTGCCTCTAACATATTATACAAGCGATATTTTCCAGATTTCATCTCTGTTAGACTAAAAGCATCTTCTATCGTATATCTACCACTACTTAGCCGAACTAAATCGGTCATTAATCCAACAGTACCTAAATGCTCTGCCAAATCATGACAAAAACTACGAATATAAGTCCCCTTGGATACCGTTAGTTTTACTTGAAAAAAACAACATTCGTTTTCATAAGATAATGGAGTTACTCTTTTGGCTTCCCTTATCTGAATTTTTCTAGGTTGTACCAATACGCTTTTGCCCTCACGTGCGTATTCATACAATTTTTTTCCTTCTATTTTGATGGCAGAAAAAAGAGGCGGCATTTGCTCCATTTCTCCAACAAAGTCTTGTATAGCATAATCTACCATCGTTTCTGTAATGTCTGATGGAAAAACAGGAGAAACAGCAATGACTTCCCCTTCTAAATCATAGGTTGTAGTTTCTTTTCCTAAACAAATAGTAGCTAAATACGTCTTATCCACATTTTCAATGAATTGGGCCAATTTTGTAGCAGCATTTATTGTTACAACCAATACACCTGTTGCAAGCGGATCAAGCGTTCCTAAATGTCCCACTTTTTTGGTTCCAAAAATTTTTCTGACTTGAGCAACTACATCATGACTCGTCATATTTTTTTCTTTATTTATTACAATTATACCATCCATATCGGCACCTCTTTATTTATTATACCACATTTAAACCTTTTTTTCATAAAAGAAGCCTCAAGGTTATTCCTTGAGGCTATATTTTATTCCAACTCTAACTTAGATACCACCAATTTTCTAGATAAGAAATACATTCCAACAATATATCCTATTTGCAACAGAACATGAACAAAGTTAAAATAGACTACCCCCATTGAGTAACTACCATTAAATGGAACCGTAATGCCAATATAAGGCATTGTCCATCCAAATCCAGTAGCAATGGCACAGTGACTATTCTCTGTAATAGCTAAACCTACTGTAGGAATGGCAATAATAGAAATAATTAGGCTTGAAATAGATAAAACAGATCCATAAATCAATAAGGTAAGTAATACTCTTCCTTTTCTTACCTTTCCACTATTCAAAATAGATAAAGTAAAAAATAGAGTAATCATCAATGAAACAACATAAATAATAACTTTAACAATCGAAGTAATAAATACAACTGGATAATCAAAACACAATTGTACCATTTGGATAATAGCATCAAACATTTCTCTAAACAATTGACCCCTTGTCGCAGCAAAGAATAAGATCAAAAATGAAATAATGTAGGCAACTACCGTTAAGAGGAACCATATGAAATTCACAATTAACTTGGAGATAATCAAACTGTCAATTGAAATAGGAGTCGTGAAAGTTAAATACCCCTCTTTAGTAAAGAATTTTTTATTAAACGACTGAATTACACAAATAATCCACATAATTCCTATAGCTATAAATGCAAAATAATAGAACACAAATAGCGTAGTCATAATCATAATTGAAAATGTATTTCTAACATCTATGAGCATCACGATTCCCATAAGCATAGACAACACAATCAAACCGACAAACATAGCTACAAACTCTTTATATGTACTTTTAAAATCATGTTTTAATATTCTAAGCATATCGATACATCTCCCTAAACAATTCATCTAATGTTTTACCTGTTTTTGCTTTGATATTGCTAACGGAATCAAAAATGGCTACCTTTCCTCTATTGATGAAGAAAGCATAGTCCATAATCTTTTCGGCTTCCAATATCAAATGTGTCGAGATGAGAATAGAACCACTTTTATTATAATTATCAAGAATCAATTTAAAAATCAAATCACGAGCCGCAGGGTCAACTCCAGCAATTGGTTCATCAAAAATGTACAATTCAGCGTTTCTAGATAATACCAATATTAAATGTACTTTTTCCTTGTTTCCTTTGGGCAAAGATTTTATTTTCTTGTCAATTGGTATATCCAATTTGTTAAATAAATCTTTAGCCTTTTGGGCATCAAAATCATCGTAAAAATCAATAAAATAT
>JAMPAL010000044.1 GCA_023667245.1 Anaeroplasma bactoclasticum | reverse complement strand
TATCATTTTATCTATAGTCAATTTGGTCAACTTGGTATGGACCATTGCCTTTGGTATTGAACAAGTTCAAACTGTTTGGGGATATGGTACAAACTATGAATTAGCTACATTGATACCTTGGATGATTCAAGTCCTTTGCTTACCGGGTATTTTTTTGGGTATAGTCTATGTATGGTTTGCGTATTCTCGTAAATATCATCGAACAATGAAAATCATCAATCTTTTACTAGTATGCACTGCTCTCTTGCAATATGTACTTATCAATCTTTTTATTTTTTATTAATGAAGAAAATAGAAGGGATAGAACAAATTTTGAAGTAGAAGATAAATTCCAATCTGATCTTATGCCTATATCGATAGGGTCACAAGCACAGGATTAGGAAATGAGGATAGTCTTGTTGAAGTATTGATGAATGTGCCCATAACAGAAGTAGAAAACATGTATTGAATAGATGTAGTCTTCCCTGTCAATTGCTTTTTGGCAGGGAAGACTTTTTTTTGAAAAAGGAGATAATCTGTTGAATTATGGATAAGAAATAAGAATATAAACAAAAGAATTCCATAATTTTATAAAAAGTGCTATAATAAAAAATAAGTAATAGGAATATATGGTGAGGAAAATGAATCATTTAAAAATAGCATTATTACAAATTGCTCCATGTGGCAGTTTAGAGAAAAATTTAGAAAAAGGAATACAGTATTGTGAAATAGCTAAAGCACAAGGTGCTGACATTGCCTTGTTTCCTGAAATGTGGAGCAATGGGTATCAAATCTATGACCGAGAGGTGGAAGAATGGACAAAAGAAGCCATATCTAGTGATAGTCATTTTGTTCAAACTTTCGGTAAACTTGCCCAATCTCTTCAAATGGCAATCGGAATTACCTTTCTTGAAGCCTATCAAAATGGTTTTCGCAATACCCTTGTTCTTTTTGATAGATGGGGCAAAAGGAAAATGAAGTATGCTAAGGTGCATACTTGTGATTTTAGTGTAGAGAGCAATTTGACTCCAGGTGATGATTTTGAAGTTGCAACCCTAGATACCGCGTGTGGGGAAGTCAAAATTGGAGCTATGATTTGTTATGACCGTGAATTTCCAGAAAGTGCGCGTATTTTAATGCTAAAAGGAGCAGAACTGATTCTCGTTCCCAATGCTTGTCCAATGGAAATCAATCGTCTTGCTCAACTTAGAGCAAGAGCATATGAAAATATGCTGGCTATAGCAACTTGCAATTATCCTATAACAGTGCCCGATTGCAATGGTGGATCTAGTTTATTTGATGGTGTGGCCTATTTGCCTGAACTAGAGGGTTCAAGAGATACTTGTTTGCTACAAGCAGGAGAAACAGAAGGGGTTTATATAGGAGAACTAGACTTATTCCAACTTCGCCATTATCGGCAAACAGAGGTTCATGGTAATAGTTACCGGCATCCTAGAAAATATGGTATTTTGGTAGAAACAAAAATTGAAGCTCCGTTCATTCGAAAAGATTACAGGGAGTAAATCAACAATAGTAGAGGTAATGTATGAAATAACGAATCTATTGAAAAAAGATTTGGAAATTGACTCATTATCTTTGATGCAACTGAGATGAGCGGTTTTTGTGGCTATATGATTTTTTATGATGCCTGTGCCCAGTTTTTGTTGAGTGGCGGAGATGTTCTATTATTTGTCCTTCCTAATCAAGAGTTTATTGTTGAAATGAAAAAACGGATGCAAATGGGACAATTGACCAAAGAAGTATTTATGGATAGAGTTTATCGTGTTATTGCATTTTGTGCAGATTACTTTTCTAAAACATATCCATTGCAGTGTCATCTAGTGTTACATCAACAAGTCGCAGATGAAGTTGTAGAACAATCTGTGCAAATCTATCGAGATCGCCAGCATATTTTACCTATCCAGATGAATCATCCTCGAATTGCTTATATCGTTATTGCTCAACAAATTTAGATGCAAATCGTTCAAGAATTTACTAGGGGGTTAAAACAATATGCAGATGTCAGTGAATTTATTGATCCTGGTTGTGGTAAAATCAAATCCCTAGTAAAATCGAGTGAATATGATTATATAGTTGTTACCATTGGTTGTACACAATGGTATGTCATCAATCAAATCACATTATCAGGCACGATTGCCCGCAATAGGATGAATGGATGGACCAAATATCAAATACCTATTATCTTTGTTGATTTTGGAAATCCATATATTCATGAAGAATATGACCCACTCATAGATACATTCATTTATACATATGGGTATGCAGCGCATACGGTTAAATGTGTCCTGCGTCAAATCTTTCAAAATAAACAGTTAGGAGCGTAATGTGTATATGCGAGAATTTTTTCAGTATTTTTTTGGTAATGGAGAAGAAGGAGAATTTCAATATTTTTCTCTAGCTCATTTTATCCCCATCCTTATCTTGATTGGTATCATTGTCCTTATTATTTGTTACCGAAAACAAATTCAAAATAGTAAACATGAGGATAATATCCGCCTAACTCTTGCATTTTTGTGCATATTAACAGAAATGGCTTATTTTTGGCGATTGGTAGGTGTTCCTTCTCTTCACCCTAATCCAACTGACCATTTACCAATTACAATGTGCGGTTGGGGAATTATTTTTAGTGGCTTTTTAATTTTGACTAAACGCCAAACTTTATTTGATATTACGTATTTTTGGTTGTTTTCAGGTACTTTATTTGCATTAATGACACCCACAGTCATTACAACATGTGGTCCAACTCGATTTCGATATTACCAATTTTGGTTAGAACACACATTGGGTTATATTGTTATTTTCTATATGATATTTGTACATCAGATGAGACCGCATATCAAATCTATTTTTAAGTCCTTAGGAGCACTAG
Source organism: Anaeroplasma bactoclasticum (assembly GCA_023667245.1). GTDB lineage: Bacteria > Bacillota_I > Bacilli_A > ML615J-28 > CAG-313 > CAG-313. The sequence goes on along the minus strand of JAMPAL010000044.1, from coordinate 6,370 downwards.
CCGTATTAGCCATTGTAGCGATTTTTGCTAATCAAATGTTACCAGGTGCCAATTATTTGTTTGTAGCTCAGCCAGAAGATGCGCCATCTTTCTTGGATTTTTTGCCTAAAAATTATCCTTTGCGTATTGCTATTATGGGGTGTATTGTAACTAGTTTATTTTGTCTTGCGTATCTTCCCTGGTTCATTATGGATAGAAAAAAGAAAAAAAAGATGACGCAAACGCCAAATGGTCAAGAGAAATATTAAAATAGGAGCTGTTTCTTTCTTATAGAAACAGCTTTTTATTTCAAAGGAGGCAGGGAAAATAGGTAACATTTGCTTAAAGAATGAAGATATGGTATAATGATATAAAAGGAGAAAAGCAAGATGTTAGAAAAGTTAAATCCAATTTATTTTGATGAGATTTATCACTTGATGAAAGTGAGTTTTACTCCAGATGAATATAGAACTTATTTGGAACAAAAAGCTCTTCTTAACCTTTCCTATTATCAAATCTATGTTAGCCTAGATAATCCACAACATCAAGTTCAAGCATTTATTGCAATCTTTGAGTTTGAGCATATCGTTTGTATTGATCATTTTGCGGTCAACCCAAAATATCGAAACAAGGGGATAGGATCTAGAGTACTTCAAGAATTGATGACTATGCTCAACAAAATGATATGTTTAGAAGTAGAATTACCCACTGATGAATTATCAAGACGTAGGATTGCCTTTTATGAACGTAATCACTTTTTCTTAAATCCTTATGCGTATATGCTTCCTCCAATTTCTAAAGGAAGAAAGTCTATACCACTCTATATTATGACTTCGCAGCGTTCAATTACTAAAGAAGAATTTTTATCTTTAAAAGAACTTATGTATACCAAATTATATCATCAAAAAGTTATAGAACCAATACAAGATGTATAGAATAAATACCTTCAAAAAATAAATTAGAAATAGGGGATGTGACTATGTTATTCAAGATAAATGATATTGAACTCTACTATGAACAATACGGAACAGGAAGACCACTTATATTGCTTCACGGAAATGGAGAAGATCATACGATTTTTCAAGAGGCTGTGGCTATCCTTGCTCATCATTTTACAATTTATGCTATCGATTCTAGAGGACATGGCAAAAGTACAAAAGTAGAGACCTTACATTATGAGGATATGGCAGATGATCTATACCACTTTATAGTTACATTGAAATTAGAAAAGCCTCTTGTATACGGGTTTAGCGATGGAGGTATTGTTGCTTTATTAGTAGCACTGTATCATTCTGAAATGCTTTCAAGAATCATAGTCAGTGGAATTAATGTGAATCCCAAAGGATTGAAAGCAAAATGGCGATATTTGTTTCATCTTTGCTATTGTTTTACACATTCAGCACAACTTAAATTGATGTTGGAAGAACCTAAAATATCTTATCTAGATTTAGAAAAGATTCAAATTCCTGTTGATATTTTTGCAGGAGAAAGGGATATGATTGCATATACGCATCTAGTTGAAATCAGTGAGCATCTTTCTAAAGGACATCTTACTATCTTTCCTAAAGAAACACATGGTAGTTATGTCATTCATAGTGAAAAAATAGCACAGTTTATTTTAGAAATCATAAAGCAAAATAGCGATAAATAGAAAAAAAGGTTATGTTATCATTAAGTAAAAAGATAGATGATACACATAATAAGGGCATTTTGAATCACAGTGTAGACAAGTAAATAGAGCTTAAAAAAGAAGCAGCATAGTCATTTTATAACAAATGGATATCGCCAAAACAAGTAAATGGTGGAATCACTTATTTTAAATATAGTTTACTTATTAAATAAAATAGGAAAAATTTGATTATTAAAAAACACTCTTTTTGAAAAAAGAGTGTTTTTTAGCATAAAAAGTGTTATCAGAGAAGCGGTGTATCCTCTTTTAGATTAGCACTATATTAGCACATTGAATGCTATAATAAATAATTATATACTTAGATTAAATTGATTCAAAAATCGAATTTGCTTTACGCACTTTCATATGTGTTTTGAAACAATGAAAAATAAGAGAAAGGGAAAAATATGATAAAAAAAATACTAAAGTTTAACTTCATGTTAGAAAAGGTTATCTTTATGTCAGTAATAATATTGACTATACTGGTATCTTGTAAGAAACATAAGCATGACTATAAGGTTTCGGTTGTAGAAGCGACATGTACAGAACAAGGATACACATTATACACTTGTAATTGCGGTGAATCGTATAAAGATAATTATACTGACAAAATAGATCATCATTATCAAAATGGTTCATGTACATATTGTGGTAAAGAAGAACCCCATACCCATAGTTATACATCCTCTGTTATTGCACCAAGCTGTACAGAAGAAGGATACACATTATACACTTGTAGTTGTGGTGATACGTATAAGGATAATTATACTGAAAAGGTAGACCATCATTATCAAAATGGTTCATGTATATATTGTGGTAAAGAAGAACCCCATACCCATAGTTATACATCCTCTGTTATTGCACCAAGCTGTACAGAAGAAGGATACACATTATACACTTGTAGTTGTGGCGACACGTATAAGGACAATTATACTAATAAAATAGATCACCATTATACATCATCAATTGTTTTACCAAGTTGCATAGAAGAAGGATACACATTACATACTTGTAGTTGTGGTGATACGTATAAGGATAATTATACTGATAAAGTTCCGCATACCTATCAAGATGGATTTTGCACACATTGTGGTGAACGAGAAATCATAGAATACGATGTTACTTTTGTGCTTAATTATCAAGGAACAACACCTGAAGTACATACAACAGAACAAGGAATGATTACTTTTATTCCAACTAGAGAAGGTTATGTATTCAACGGATGGTGGATAAGTGAGGGAAGTATTGGTGATGAATATATTCTTTCTAAACAATATGACATGACAGAACCAGTCACGCAATCAGGTTTAATTCTTTATGCGGAATGGGTTGAAAAACCAACTGAAGCACATCAATTACCAGCCCCTAATGTAAGCATCAATCAAGAATTATTTAGTTGGAAGGCAGTACCTAATGCACAAAGCTATACTATTCAAATTTATCAAAATGGTTCTAGCCAAATATATTTCCAAGAGACAGTAGAGGACACGAAGTTTCTTTTTGACGCATCATCTCCTGCAGGATATTATAAAGTATTGATTCGTGCCAATGGAGATGGAATTCATACTGTCAATTCAGTGTATGTATCCAAATATTATGCCCATCATATTTTAAGTAGTGTTTCTCACATTGAACTAGATATGACTACTTCAATATTGAATTGGAGTTTTGTTCAAAATGCAACAAGTTATGAATTATACATTAATGGTCAAATCATAGATACATTGATGGTGACACAATATGATTTATCATCATACGAAGCAGGAACGTATACGATTAAAATTGTCGCATTAGCTGATGGTTATCAATCATCTATTGCCAATCAAAATGTAATAAAAAGAAGATTGCTTGCACCAGAAGTAGAAGTACAATTGGATTCTCAAAAGATTTCATATACACTTAGTTGGAAAGATGTTGCTTTGGCAAATCAATATATTTTGAATATCAATGGTGAAGAAATAAAAATTTCGGATACAATTTATAGGATAGATATGACTTCACCATATTGGAAAAATGAAACAATGGAGATATCTATTCAATCATTTGACACAAATGCGGATTATTTGATCTCAAGTTCTTCCCAAACTATTGAGCTAACAAAAAAGTATACACTAGAGGTTAATCAAAATTTAGAAGAAGCAGGAAAGGTAAGTGTTTCTAAAGAAGGACTATATCAAACTGGCGATACGATTACTTTAGAAGCAACAACCAATAAAGGATATATCTTTGATGGTTGGTATGATGGAGAAGACTTGTTATCGAAGGATGAAGTTTATAGCTTTTCTGTATCTCATCAAAATATGATTTATACCGCAAAGTGGACATACTATACTATAAGTACACGGCAAAATGCTTATGGGGGAGGTTACATTACGCCATTCAATGAAAAAATCACTGAAGTAGGCGAATCCATAACACTTAATGCAACATTGTATCTAGGATATGTATGGGATGGTTGGTATGATGGAGAAACATTGTTAACTACAGATTTTACATATACCTTTGACATGCCAAGTCATAGTGTAACCTATATGGCAAAGTATACATTACAAGAAGATATGCATGATTTCATCTTTACATCCTCTGAAACTAAATGTACGATTACAGGAGTTGTAGATAGAAATATAGAGAAAATCACTATACCAGATTATGTCACGAATATTAGAAAAGGCGCATTTCAAAATTGCAATAAGTTAATCAAAATTACCGTTCCTTTTATCGGTGAAACATTAAATGGCAACTCTAATACACATTTTGGATATATTTTTGGTGCAAATAAGTATCAAGAACATACTCAATATGTACCTGAGTCTCTCAAACAAATTATAGTGACCAAAGGAGAAATGATAAAAGAAGGAAGTTTTTATCAATGTAGTTCATGTACAACAATAACCTTACCTAGTGATGTAACCAGTATAGGAGCCAATGCTTTTTATAAATGTAGCAGCTTAGTAAATATGATACTTCCTGAACAGGTATCAACTATAGGAGATAGTGCTTTTTATGGTTGTACGAGTCTAGTTCAAATGGAATTACCAGATAGTATACTTTCACTAGGAGACAGAGCTTTTAATAATTGCTATAATCTAAGCCAAGTGATATTATCCAATCAATTGATGAATTTAGAGGAATATACATTTTCAGGATGTCCATTACAGTATAATGAAAATGATTGTGGAAAATATTTAGGTAGCAAAGACAACCCTTATATGGCCTTGATACATATTAAAGATAGTAATGTTACAAATTTAATTATTCCATCAGGAGTAAAGCTGATTCGAAAAGGTATTCTTGCTTATTGTAAATATTTGACAACTTTAACTATTCCATTTGTAGGTAGTGCGCTAAATGCTAAAACCCATACGCATTTTGGTTATATATTTGGTGCAAGTTCATACAATGAAAATAATAAATTTATACCAAGCACATTAAAGGAAGTCATCATAACAGGGGGAGAGTCGGTACCATCACATTCTTTTTCAGGTTGTAAGAGTTTAACGAATGTATCTATTCTAGGAGATATATTTGTAATAGGTGGATATTCGTTTTCAGGATGTAGCAATTTGCATACATTAACGCTTTCAAGCAGTATTACTAGCATCGAAGCAGGTGCTTTTGATTTTACCAAAATAATGAATTTGTATTACCATGGGACAATAGAAAATTGGTGTACCATTACAGTAGGCAGTTCACCATTTTATTCCATGGATTTGAAAAATCCATCTCATCATTTTTATCAATTGAATGAGGAAAATCAGTGGTGTGAAACTACATCTATTGAGATCCCAACTACGATTACACAAATAGGTCGTCGTCAATTTGAAGGCTTTGATTTAGTAACGGATATTACAATTCCTTTTAGCGTAACCAAAATAGAATATGGTGCGTTTCATTATTGCATGAGTTTAATTGAATTAGTAATACCATATAGTGTCAATGAGATAAATTCATGTTTGTACAATTGCATAAGTTTAGAAAAATTAGTGACTCCATTCATTGGCAGCAAAATTGATGCTATGAATGATCAATTGTCATATTTTTTTGAAGGAACTAAAGTTCCTGAAAAACTACAAGTAGTTGAAATTACAAAAAGCAAGATAATTCCTGCGGAATCATTTAAAGGCTGTACAAATATTACAAAAGTTATCATTTCAAGCCCGATTACAGAAATAGGAAATAACGCATTTTTTGGCTGTACTCAATTGGAATATATAGATTTACCAAATGGTCTCATACGTATAGGAGAAGGTGCATTTACCTCTTGTACTCATTTGAAACAAATGAATATTCCTAATACAGTAACTCAAATTGGAGGTTCTGCTTTTAAATATTGTACTGCATTGACTAATATAGTGCTTCCGATAGGAATACAGACAATTGAAAGTTATACATTTTCCAATTGTACAGGGTTAACAAGCATAACAATCCCAGAGGGTGTGACAGCAATTCAAGAGTCTGCTTTTTTGGAATGTACGAAATTAATGACCGTTTCTATCCCAAATAGTATTCTTGCTATTGAAGGAACAGCATTTTCAGGCTGTAATAATCTTCAATATAATGAATATGAAGATGTGTACTATTTGGGGAATAGTGAAAATCTGTATCTTGTTTGTGTCAAAGCAAAAAACATGGATATTACTTTCTTAAGTCTTAGCTATAAGACTAAATTGATTTTGTCCTATGCTTTTGCAAATTGTACAACACTATGGTACTGTTCTATAA
>JAMPAL010000043.1 GCA_023667245.1 Anaeroplasma bactoclasticum | reverse complement strand
TCCGCGCTGTCCGCTTCAATAACTTTTAATCTCATTGCTGTAGTTTTCTCCTTTTCATGCTGAAACCCTTGGATTAGCTCATCTATGCGCTCACGTTGCTAATCTGGTACAATGTAAAAGAAAAATGATTTAGTTTAGGCTCAAAATTTTGGTCGATTTATGAAGCCTTTGCTGAACACTTTTCTTTTAATTTTTAGTTTTTACTTGCCTTAGGTTGCTCCAACAATCTAAGGCTTTTTTCTTTGCTTTCTTTAGAAATTAGTTGTTGTTTGACCTCTACCACCTCCTTAGATTTTAGCCACTTGGTGGCGGTCTTTTTGCCATAGAGTTTGCGTCCATCTTCAAGCAAGACGTAGGGCATACCTAACTTAACCCAATGAGTAACGGTGCTAGTACCTACGCCTAAGTATTTAGCAAGCCCCGCCCTTGTTGTATATGGCTGGTTGTCTTGCATGCTTGATACGGCTGTTTTAACGGCATCAAGTGCCTTGTCTAATATAACTGCTTGTATCTTTTCAAGATCAGCATTATCTAATTCTAGTTTCATTGTTCAGCCCTCCTAAACATCGAGATTGAGTTGTTCTGCGTGGTTATTATCAAGGGTAGGGTGTTCAGTGAACCGCCCACGATTCGCAACCATAGCCCTTCTATGTGCGTTAGCTATCTTGATTGAAAAATCACGTCCATGGTCTAGCATTCTTTGAACTTGCATTGATTCTGTCATGCTGATTTCTCTAAAATAACCGCTGTTCATTCCTTTAGATGACCCGATCAAGTAACCAAGTAATCTAAGTTCGGATACTATGGCGGTTACTCTACGTTTACTAGTTCCACACGCTTTTGCTAATTTCTTAGCTGGTATGGCATTGACTTTGCCGTATGGAATGCAACTCAACACCAATTTATAGAGTGATGGAAGCTCATCAAATTCCGCTTGTTTTGCTGGTTCTGTCATGTATGCACCTCCTAGGATTCACTAACAACTTCATGCTTTTTCATAAATTCGTCAATTGAAGCCTTGCTGATCTTCTTAGAATTACCAACTTTTACGACTGGTAAGCCTGCATCAATTAAAGAATGTAATGCGGAATATGAGTCAATGTCTAAATATTCCATTGCCTTCTTATAGCTGAAATATTCTTTCGCCATGAAATTCACCTCCTAAAAATATTCGCAAAGAATATAGCATTTTCTTCAAATATCAAAGAAGAATGTTACTTTTTTTAAGTAATCTATATTCAACACCATGAAATTTTAAAGTACAAAGTTAAAGCGACAGTTAACTAAAACTATCTTTTGTATTCGCTGATTTAAAGCTGATTATAGCAATAAAACAACCTAAGTTAATTTTGGTTAACAACTAAATCATAGCAAAAAATACAAAAAAATCAATAAAAAAATTAACAGAAGTTAAAAAGATTGCTATTATTTTAACTGAATGAAAAAGAGGTGGTCAGCATGCACAATAGAATAAAAGAAGAGCGAAAAAAATTAGGAATAACCCAAAGTGAACTAGCTGATAAGGTAAATGTAAGCAAGGCATCTATAAGTTATTTTGAATCAGGGGCTAGAAAACCTAAATTAGAGACATGGAACAAACTAGCAGATTTTTTTGGTGTATCCGTGCCGTACTTGCAAGGAAAAGAAAATAAAGACAAAGAAAATGATGATTCACTTGCTACTCTTTTTAGTAATGTTCAAAATGACTCAATACAAATTAATGCTTTAAAGAGAGTGCTTGAAAAGGTATTAAGTGATTCTTACTATAAAGAAAATTTTAAAGATTTTATATCTAACTATGGTATAAATGTGTCAGATTTATCTTTAAAGACAAAGCGTGTATCAAGTCAAGTAGCGGATCTAATATATGATATATACCAAGGTGATCCTCGTGCCTATGATGCATTAAATGATATTGAAAAAATACTTGTTAGGTATAAAAAACATAATCCAAAAGATGCTTTATTTTAGCAAGTAGAGTCTAATACGGTAGCATTTCACGCTATGTAGTTGATACTTTGACTTTCAGGTAAGACATACCAGCGCCCAACTTGTCCCGCCTGTCGTGGGTCTAAATGGCTCATAATCACTTAGAAAACAGATACTTCAAACGTACTTGTTTTCTGGTCGTTCCGAACGACCGCAAATGTGGACTATTAAAAACAGATCACTCAAAACGACCTGTTTCGGAATGACTGTGAGGCATAGCGAATGTGTGGAACTTCTACCGTGTCATCTTGCCTGTACTTGCTTCATAACGCAAAATTGCGTTGTGATCTACTTGCTTTACCTTGAAAATGTATTCTGTGTGAGGGATGCATCCCTCTAGAATTGAGAAATATACCAGTCCTACCAGTTAGGACGATTCATGTTAAAACCTTTTGATTAGCTCACCTATGCGCTTGTAGCAATGAAAAAGAGGTAAGTAAATATGAATCAAGAAATCAAACAACAATACCAGAAATACATTAAGGTAAGCAAGACACCAAAAACAGGCAAGACACACTTCAAGGTTAATGTTTACATGGGTAAAAATCCGCTAACTGGCGAGTCTATAAAGCACCGTGGCACTTTTGATACCTATAAAGAAGCCCTTGAGGATTGCAATAAAGCCTTGAAAGACAAACAAGACGGCACTTACAACGCTGAACAGGATAAGAATTATAAGTTTAAGGATATCTATAAAATGTGGCTTGAAACGTACCGAGAAAAGGTCGAGGATTCAACCTACTACAATACCAAGGCACTATTTAAAAATCATATTCTAAAAGATCTAGGTAATGCGGATTTGAAGAAGCTAACGCCTATGCAATGTCAAAAGATAGTTAATAAGTGGTATAAAGACAACGGCTATGCCACTTTTCAAAGTTTATATACTCACTCTGCTATGGTGCTTGATTATGGTTTGAAGCTTGATTTAGTTGAAAAGAATGCAATGAGACGAGTAGAAAAGCCTAAGAAACGACATACAGGTAAGAAAAACATGCAATTTTATACAGTAAGTGAGTTAAGCAAGTTTTTAAAGACCGCTAAAAAAGTGAATTTTCGTATGTTTGTTTTGTTCCGCTTATTGTCGTACTCGGGTATGAGAATAGGTGAGTTACTGGCGCTTACTTGGTCGGATGTGGACTTTAAGGAGAATACCGTTAATATCGCAAAAACTATGGCGAATGGGAAAAAGCACCGTCCTAAGATTGATAAACCTAAGACTGATAACGGATATAGAACTGTAAAAATAGATTTCACAACCATTAAATATTTGAGTGAATGGAGAATTAAGCAACGTAGGGATTTATTTATGTTGGGACTCAACCCAATGGACGACAAACAACTAATTTTCCCTAACCGTAGTAATAAGTTAATGCGAAACAACTTAGTTGACCATTGGAACAAAAAAATCGCAAAAGAAGCAGGTATAAAGCATATCAAAATTCATGGCTTTAGACATACTCACGCGTCTATCCTGTATGATAATGGAGCAACCGCCAAACAGATTCAAATGCAACTTGGTCATGGTTCAGTAGATACCACTCTTAATATTTACACTCACATTGATAGTGACAAGCTGAACCAAACCGCTCAAATATTTTCAGATAGCATGAATGGTATATAGGTAGCTTGTAAATATACTTTATTAACTAAAAGGGGGCAAAAAAAGGGGCAAAATTAAAAAATGTAAGTTGTAAATACTGTTATATCAACGATTAATAGTATAATTAGCACTCTGCTAAAAAAAGTGTAGTGCTGGTTGTTCTATAGATTACATATATCTCAACCGTTGATTTAATAGCATTTGTACTTTTTGGCTCTTTTGAAACTTTTTGAAATTCAACCAAAAAGGGGCAAAAGAAGGGGCAAAAATTTTATGGTGCATAGGTGGGTTAATCAAAAGATTTTACTGTGATATACTGAATTAGATTTCTTGATTTTATTTACACTTAACTTCTTAGCAAGTTCCAAAAGGGGCTTGCTTTTTTGCTGTCGTGGTCCTTTTGAGGGACCTTAAAATGTATGTCTATAGTTGGTGGCAGATAGGGCAGGTTAAAAAGGCTATGCTTGTTTCAACCAACGCAAAATTGCGTTGGTCTAAAGTTCTAGAAGTGCTGTGCATCCCTCACGAAAAGAGAAAATATACTAGGGGTTTTCGTAGGGCAGATAGGGCAGGCAATAAAAGATAACACAACGCAAAAAGGACAACTCACTTTACTTGGTGGGCTGTCCTTCTTTTTCTGTTTTGTATATGTGTAGGTCTAGTATATCGTGGACGCCTTGTTTGATCTGCTCAATTAGAAATACGTCCGCAAAGTTTAACAGGGCTTGATCTCTTAGCTTGTCCGTGTATCTGTCGCTGTAACCTATCTTATTAGCTACTTGCCACCTTGGAGCGCCCTCTATGTATTTCATTTGCAAGATAGTCTTGTAGGGCTTTTTGGGCTGGTCAATGCAATTGCTGATTGCATCTAATGTGCATCGCGTCCATGCTTGATAGTTCATTAACGTAAGTATTCTATCAGTGGTGGCACTTGGATTCATTGAAGCTACTACCTTGATGTTTTCGTAATTAATACCGTTAACAGTTCCATAGCTGGCGCTTATTACTTGGTACTTTTCTAGATCCTTGGTAAGGTAGTCTCTTACCTTGTTAATGGTTGCATTTATATTGATGGTCGACATTGTTCTTTTATCGCTCCTTTACTGGCTTTAAGGTCAGGTTTTGACTGGTTCAGCTACTGTATTTTTAACAAGTTTTAACAGGTTCAGCAAGGCGAGGTAAGTTTTGCCTAATCTCGTTTAGTATCTAATCCTAGTGTGCAGGGTTGAGGTCAGGTTTTGTCAGGTTTTCTTGTCCAATAGAGTCTAATCATAGCGTGTGATTGATATAGCCCTCACAAAACCCCTCGTAACAGAATCCAATTTTGGATTGTGATACCTAATTGACAATGATCCTACCTAAAAGTTGGGTCGTCAAAAAGTGAATTACTGATTTTTAACTAATTTAGTCATTATCAGCCCCGTGCCATATTTTTCACTGGTCAGTATAACTATGCTGGTTGGTTACTTCTTTTTGTGCTGGCTGTCGTTCTTGCTGATAGCTAACTAAATTCGGTCTTGCTGTCAGCTATAACGACCGTACCCGCTTGTACACTCATCAATCATAATCAGGGTAGCAACCGCCTTGCATCAATTTAGTTGCTTCTTATACAGGGGGTTTTCGTAGGGTTCGAACTGTTAGATTTATTGCTGTAAAGCCATTACCCAAAATTGGGTTGTCTATCCTAATTCGTGGTTAACTATGGTTTTTTAAAGGGTACATTCTATTCTTGGATTGTGGTTGTATCTAACATAGTATGACCGCCACGACCATATAAACGTGAGATGCTTGTCTGTGTGCTTGCGTTCACTTCTACAGGTAGGGGAAAAGTAAGGGTGTTTCATCTTGTCTACGTGGATGCACATTCTCTACGGTCTCCTTTATTTGCTGGTACTCATATCACATATACTAGTATCTATTCTACATGTTTGGCACTACGTTCAGCTTCTTTATTTACCATGGTACAAAAAGTAAACCTCTGGTTTTTATCTCATTTGTGCATTTTTAGGCGCTGTGCCGTGTCTTGGTCCATCTAGCATAATTATACTAATCAGGAATTATAAACGCTGGTAGCTATCAATTTGAGTGATAGCCAAACACATCTACAGATATAAGCGGGCTGGCGTATTTAGATTAACCACCGTATTTGTAACTACGCTTGTTAACCAATCCAAAATTGGATGCGTTAATTATCAAAGTGAAATATTTTACCGTGTGAGGGATGCATCCCTTAAAAGGGCAAAAAAGAAAAGCCTACAAGGCTGTTAACCATGTAAGCTTGTATCTTTATCCGGTTTAAGTAAATCATCATACGCGCCACTTTTTACGCCTTCTATGATGTCAGCAATGCTAAACGGTTCTTGTTTGTCTGTTATATGCTGAATTATCTTTTCTAAGTCGTACAAGGTATAACCATCTTCAAGAATTGCCTTCAATGCATCTTGGTTAGATTGAAAATAAGCGTTGCTCTTAGCAATTACAGAAACATCATCAACATATTTTATGATTATCTTGGATAAATAGAAAACTTGATTAAGTATGCTATCCTTATCGCTTGCATCATAATCAGGGTAGACAGAACGAACTACTTTAGATTTATTATCAGTGTAGTTAGAACTGTTTTCCCCTGAACCACTATCCGCGGAAAAGTTTGAATTATCTTCTTTGTGTGGTTTAGAAGCTGTCAGTTCTTCTTTAATGCTATTGATTTCACTTAGTGGGTTATCATTCTTTTCTTTTTGCTCTGCTTCTTTGTTAATCTCATTTAAATTAATAACAGGGTGGGCTTGTTCATAGTCGAGTTGGTTTAGTTCCTTGATCTGTTCATAGGGGTTATAGTCGTCCTTTTCGGGTGGTATATTGTCCATAGATGGAATGCTATCAATATAATTCGGTTCACTAACAGGAATTAATAAAGATTCAAAATTAGGGTCTGGAATATAGGTCATGCTTTCAGCTTGACCTTTATTTTCCTTATCTTTATTTCCTCCCTCTTTATTAAGTATTCTATTAGAGGGACACTCATTGCACGGTATCAGGGGACACTCATTGCACGGTAAACTAAAAGTGAAGGGACACTCATTGCACGGTAAATTAAACCAAGGGACACTCATTGCACGGTAAAATTTAGAACGTTGTTCAATTACATTAAATAAGTAAGATAAATAAGAAGCAATTTCTTTATCAATTATATCTAATGGAGTTAGTGAACAAGAAAATCCTAGTTTATCGTTTGAATAAATAAGACTAAAATAATCATTGTTTTCTAAGTCATCTAAAAAATATTTAATCATGCGCTTAGAGTACTTAGTGATATTACTTAACTTTGCCTTTGTAGTGTTAATAAAGGGCGCTGTGATGTCTTGATGTCTATCTGTGAGTATCTTTATTTGTTTCTGTTGTTCTGCATATAAGATAGAGTAAAGAAGCTTAGAACCTTTATATTTTAGTCGTGTGTCATACTGAACTATTAAGGGTAGCAAGCCGTATTTTTCTTCATTGATCTTGTCTTTAATTAGTTTGATCTGTCGAGTGGATTTTATTCCATCTATTCCTTTTATAGTATTTGTGTACCGCTTAATTAAATTGGCGTCTTCAAGTTCTTTCATTGACCGTTTAACGGTTCTTAGATTTATTCCGGTGCGCTTGCTTATTGTCGAGTCAGTGAGGGCTATAATTGGCATGTTACGCAAGCCGTATAGCTCCACATAGACCAGAATTACATTTTCACGTTTTCTTTTATTGGCAAATACGTCAAATATTCCGTATGGAATGCGAGAAACTGCAAAAGGATTCTTTAATTCATGCAATTGTTACCACCTCCTAAAAATAAAAACCTACCACGGCAATGTATTCTTGTTTTGTGGTAGGTTTAATTTTTTTGGTTATTCGATTTCTTCAAGAAGTTTAGTTAATTCTGTGCTCTTGTTTTTGAGGTTGTATAGTTGCTGGCTTATTTCGTCTAGCGTTGTTTCATGAATTAGGTTGCCGTCATTAGCTAGTAGTGATAAACCGCCCAAAAATTCAGCGTTTGCTTCTAATGATCTGGTTAAATCGTTTGATAAGTCTTGCATCTTAGCAAGGTTATTAATTTCTTTTTCCATGATTGCCACCTCTGTTAATCTACAAACTTATCTTCATAGCGGTCAAACCATTCTTGTTGGTTAGCTAAATCTAGGGCTATTTCAGCAACTTCCCGCCAAACGTGGGCGGTGTCGTAGGTCTTACCATCTATACTAGTTGTGCCTTGCCCCTCTGCACATTCGACAAGCCCCTTTAAATCATCTATGGTATCGCTCATTTTCTTATCGTTCTTTTCAAATTCAAGTTTATCCTGATCTGTTTCACTTGGTGTAAGCTTAACCACTTTGCCCGCTGTCTTATCAAGCTCTTTTAATGTTTCTTCTAGCTCGTATAAATCAACAAGTAGGGTATCTACGTACATAACAGGAACGTACCAATTATTAGAAGGCTCTAAAATGTCCCCGTCTTTGATCTTGATAGTATCGTTCTCGTTGCCGTGCTTGCGAATCTCACAAAATGCATCTAAATCGCTGGTATTGATGGTAGTTGCTACCTTTTCAATATAAGGGCTAGTCTTGTCTTGTTTATATGAATAAAGGCTAGTACCTACTCTTACAGTGTCGTCATCGTTCAAAATGTATTTAGTCATTGTTGTTGTCTCCTTCATTCAAAAATGTTTCTAGCTTCATAATTTCAACTTCATTAATGCATCTTGAATCTTTATAGCCAAAAAGTAACATTGCTAATGTGTCAGCGGATTCGTTTAAATGATCATAACTACAAAAACCTTTGATTTTATTTGCTAAATCATTAAAAGATTCTTGTCGATAAAAAGCAGAATCAAGGGTTTCACCATCATTAGAAAGATCTTGGTCTAATGCGTCTATTGCTTTGTAATCAAGTTCTGCTAAGCCTTTAATGGTTTCAGCAAGTTTATTGCCTTCATCTAGTAATTGAATGATTTTAAAAGTACTGTATAAGTTGCGCAATAAGTGCTTATTTTCGTTTGTTCGTTCAATTTGTTGTATCACTGTTATTTACTCCTTCTAGTTCTAAGTTGTATGTAACGTAAGTAATAAAAGCCACGTAACTTAATACGGGTTGTGTTGCTTGCTGAAAACTGTAACTTTTAACAATTACGTTCTCATTTGAAGCAAAACTATTAAACTTGGTTTCTAGTTTGTCCGCGCTGTCCGCTTCAATAACTTTTAATCTCATTGCTGTAGTTTTCTCCTTTTTATTAAAAACTTTTGATTAACTCGTTTGTGTGCCTGTTAATCTGTTAAAATCATTAGAGAAAATATTATTAATAAGTGTGTGAAATAATATTTTCTCGTTTATGTGTTAGTCCTTAACTATTTCAATAGTTGAGGGCTTTTTTGATGTTGCTTTGATTTATCGCCTTCTTTCGATTCTAGCCACTCGGTTATGCTGCGTTTACTGTATAATTTGCGTCCATCTTCTAGAGTTGCTACAGGCATCCCTAAACTAGCCCAATGGGTTATAGTATCAGGGCTTACGCCAAAATATTCAGCGATTCCTTTTCTAGTTAAGTAGGGACGTTGGTTAGTAGCATTTTTAACCGCCTTATTAACTGCGCTAATAATTAAGTTTTGAATCTCGTTTTGCTGTTCTTGATCCAAAATTATTTGCATTGTTTGGCATCCCTTTCAAATTTAATTGTTCACTAGTAACGCGATAGGTTGGAACACTTTC
>JAMPAL010000042.1 GCA_023667245.1 Anaeroplasma bactoclasticum | reverse complement strand
TCTATGAAAATTGAAAAATTGCTTAAAAACAAGATTGAATTTTAAGGCTATTTTTTTATAAAAATTTTAAAAAAAGGGGTTCAAACTTTCGAAGATAGTGATAAAGAATATATTTTTTATCAAAAGAGAATAATTTATAATGATTAGGAGTGTATATGTAAAAATCTGCACTTTTTTGCTTTGTTTTAAAATTCTGCAAAAGAATACTAGAAATACTATTTATTTGCTTATTCCTTTCAAAACAAAGAAAAATAATATATACTTATATTAAATTTGAGGAGAAAATAAAAATGAGTGCAATGAATTTATTTATAATAGAAGGTTGGAATCATGCTAAATAAGAATTTGAGGAGTTCATAGTAAAATATTGTAGAACTAAAAATATAGGGGTTATGATAAATCACAAGTATAAATCATATGAATACATACTAAATGGGTTAGGTCTTAAACAAAGTTATTTTTCTCTAACTGATGCACCTGATGACTATGAGTATATGGGCTTGCTATGTCAATAACATGAGATTTCATCAGACTTTATTCAATAAAATATGAAGTACTAGATGAAATTATAAAACTTTTTTTGAAAAATATGAAATTAAAAAAATAATACTTTATTTGGCAACGCAATATATGTATGCTGTAAGCGAGTTTGACACTATCAAAAAAATTAAAAGTTTAGAATTTATTCCTACGTTTTATCATGAATTGGAAAGAGTATCAAGAATACATAATGTATGTTATACACTAGACCTATGCATTGAAATTGAAAAATAATGGTAATATTTAGCTTTATAGAAATTAGTATAAATCTCTAGAATATAGAAGATATGAAAAATAGCACTAGATTAAATGAATAACATATTTTCATAAAGAGAGTTTTTGCAACTACATTAATATTTTCTTTAGGTTATAGTGCGTATTCAGGACTTGATTATTACTGGAAAGTATTTTAAAGTAGTAGGAACGATATTATTTGATTTCAAAAATGAACGAACAAGAATTATTTGTTCGTAGAGAATTATCATCTTATATTTGCAGGATCTACATTAAATGGATATGTCTTTGAACATTGTCTTAATCCATTTTATGAAGATGGTGCATATGGAATAGGAATAACTGTGGGAACTGGTAAAGGATTTAGCGGGTATATTGGAGAAGATAAATATATTTATGATAAAGGGGAATTTAAAAGTTGGAGATAATGGTGAAATCACATATTTGCCAAAGAATACAATTATATTGGAAGTAAATATTACTATTTGGTAATGCTAACGAAAGATTAAAAGTATCCAAAATCAAAAGAATTATATTAGGTAATGGTATCTCTGCCGAGAATAAACAAAAGGTTAAAGAGTATTGCTCTAATAACAATATTGAACTAGAAGAAAGGATGATATTATGAAAAAATTTAAAGAAATTTGCAAATATATTCCATTAATTATTGTAATACCATTTTTCGTATTATCTTTTATTGTGTGTTCATCGGAAGCTGTTATAGTTAATGGTGTAGAAAAAACAATAATTAAATATTATTTGCAGGTTGATAAATCCATTGACATTCCAGCAGCAGATATAATAATATCATTGGTTCCAATGATATTTACTATAATTACTATTTCGCTGTCATTACCTGCAGAGTCCATTTTAGGTGTGAAGAACACGACATTTAGACGTGCACGAAAAGATTATCATTTTCGTTTTATTGAAATGATAGTTATAACAATAATCATATTTGTATTATTTACCATTGCATCGATATTTGCAAAAACTGCCATTATTTGGATTTTAGATTTAGTATCTATTTATTATTCATTTAGGTTTGTATTTCAAGAAATTCCATTGTTGATTCAGGATGAAAAATATATTTTAAAAATAGTTAAAAAGAATTGGATATGTAATGAAAGAGACTTGACGAACGGACAATTATCTAAAACTTCAGAACTGCAAAAAATAATAAAATATATCATTTTGAATCAAGGATTAAAAGAAACATACTGTTCATTTCGTTACAAACAAAAAAGTAAGCAAAAATTAAATCCAAAAATTCTCGATGATTTATTAAGTGCTAATAACGAGTTTCTATTTGATTGCTTAGAACATAAGGAATATTTATCTAAGAATTCTTTAAATAGTTTTAATGAACTTGATTTGCAAAAATCCATTGATGTAAGTCTTGATAGTTTAGGAGATATATTTCCATTTTCTGATGATTTTAATATATGTAAAATATATGGTGATGCTGATCATTTTTACCAGGTTACAAGAATGATTTTCTCATTAAAAAAGATTACCGATGAATTATCTATGAATACAATTTTTGAGCAAAAAATAGGCTCTTGTATGAGATTTTTATCATATTCATCGTTCACCAAAGATTCAATGAAAGATGATTTTAAAAGCAATTTTTTGAAAGCAATGTTGAAATATTCTATTTCAGAAAATGAATTATGGTTCATCAGACTATTAAGAGATTCTGAATTTTATGGACGTTTTTCTTTTTCTGAGAATAAGCCATATTTGATTTTTATTTCTATATATTTTTATTATATAATTAACGTTGATAAAACCGTCCCTAATAATTTAAAAGATGATCTTTATGTTTTCTTTAACGAACCATCAAAAGGGTTTAATTCCGATGGAAGCAATTGGTATGATGTAATAGAACATCAAGTTGAATATTCCAGTTTTAATGATATAGCAAATTTCTTGCCTGAACTGCTTAAAATATATGGAACAAAGGACAACTTTGAACCTTGGTATTGCCCACAATATAGGCATTCATGGTCATCTGATGAAGGGGTATTTGATAAGACTTTAATAATTAGATGTTGGTTAGAATTACTAGTGTATAATTATCATTCTTTTGATTTCTCTGAAGATAGTATTAACAATACTATTGATAATCTTGAAGAATCAGATAAAAGAGTGTTGGCATATGAATTAAGTAAAAATTGGTTTGATAATGATAAGTTTGTTGGAATTGATATGATTAATTCATATTTATCTTTATATAAAATTCGTGCAATTCAAAGAAATGAAGGATGTTGGAAACCACTTACTAATTATTTGTTTAAAAAAAAGAACTTAATTAATTTGGATGATATAAAAGAGGATTATAATAGCGACGAAAGCATAGATTTTGAACATATAAAAAAAACATTGATTGATGGATTTAATACTAAGAAAAAAGAAATTGACGTATTCGATGAAGGATTACCAATTGCTTCAAAAAAAGAATACTATTATAGTTTGAAAATTGAGACATATGATTATGAACAATTGGTTAATCATTATATTAATTCATTAAAAGACGGTTTTAGAAAACTAATTCGTCAAGAGTTTATGAAAAAAGTAAATACTGAAGTATTGACTGATGTAAATAGAACTATGAAAAACATCACACGAAAATATGTCTATCGTTCTAATGGATTTTATGATTTGTATAATTTGGAATGCGACAATGAAATTATAAAAAAAGTACGTAATATTAAAGCTACTAATCTTTGGTTACCGAAATTGGTTTTTTGGAAAGAAGAAGCTATTAGGTTTAATATTGAATGCGATGAAAATAAGACATTTGTTAGATACTTAAATCCAAATGAGATTGGTAGTATTATTGATAATGAGTATAAAGTTACTGAAGGTTTATACAAATTTAACAACGGGGATGAAAATAAAAGTGTATTTGTTGACAGAAGTCAAATATATGAAATCATTGCCAAAAAATACTTCTTTGTATGCATAGTATTCAAGTATGAGGTTCATTTTGATAATAGAAAAATAAAACGATTTATTATAAATGAAAATGATATTGGCGGGAATTAACAATTCTCGTCTTTTTCATATTTAATGAGATGGTGCACTATGAAAATCATATTCGTTTACCAATGCTATTAAGATAGACAACTTATGTATTATAAATAAATGAAGGAGGTTGATTGAATAATATATGAATATAGAAGATTATAGAAAACTTCAAGAATATAAAAGACTTAAAGTTCCTATTAATAAAGTAATGGAAGAGATAAATATCAGTGAATATTATTGTAAGAAGTATATGAGAATGACTGAAGAAGAATTTGTTAATGTTATTAGTAATAATAAGAATGTAATGGATTCCTATAAAGACTTTATTATGGATATCTTTAAAACCACTCCAATAATTCCAGATAGTAATATTTACTATAATGTACTTGAGGTGCTTCTTGAATTTAATATATCTGACTCATCGTTTAGAAAATATGCTAAAAGATTAAGAGTTGAAACAGGATAAGATAAATATAAAACTGCAGGTAGAGCCTTAAGAGATAATCCTAAATCTGGATATGAAGCTCAGATAGACTTTGGCCAATATAAGATTAAGAATATCTATGGTAAGAATAGACTAGTTTATTTCTTTGTAATGGTATTAAGGTATTCACAATTAAAATATGTTTACTTTTCTACAAGTGGCTTTAATGCTTTAAAAGCTATTGAAGCTCATAAGCTTGCTTTCAAGTTCTTTGGAGAAACCCCAATATATTTCGAAACTAGTTTATTAGAAACTTAGGTTTTTTATATCAATGTTTAATACATCATAAAATAGTGCTTATAATAGAAAAAAGTAATATTTTGGTGAAAATAGAATTTGATTGCTAAAATTCGACAGATTTATGCAAACTTATAAGCTATAATGAAATAGTAGGATAATCTATTAATAGAAAGAGATAGTTTTGCTTGAAATATATTAGAAGCATCATTTTGCAGGTAAAAAGATAGAAGTAGGGGGGTATTATGAGAGTAAAAGAAGAAAAAATATTTATGGATTCTGTGCATGGATATATTAGTATTCCAAAGTGTTTTGTCAAATATATCATTGATACAGATTATTTTCAAAGACTAAGAAATATTGATCAAACTGGTATGAGAATTCTATTTCCCAATGCCAAGCATGATCGCTTTTCTCATTCATTGGGGGTTTTCTATTTAGGAAGAAAAGCGGTTTCAGCGCTATGGAATAACTCAAGGCATATGATTGTCGAAAGAAAACATAATACTCGAGGGGAAAAATTCAATAAAGAGGATTGGAAGTGCAATGAAGTATTGTTTCTACTCGCATGTTTATTACATGATATTGGGCACACACCATTTTCCCATTCATTAGAAGATCAAGTATTTGAAAATAGCAAACAGGAATTAAATATAGACGAGGAATTAATTCAAAAAATATATGGATTAACAGGTAGTACCATTTCAATCAAAGCCGCATCACACGAAAAAATGGGTTCATATCTTTTATTCAACACTTCTTTTAGTAAGCAAATCGAAAAAGTATTAATCGATTTAAGCAAAGAAGAATATTATAAAGATATTTTTGTATATGATGGGAAAGGCATAAAAGAAAATCTTCAAGACTATCTTTGCTTTATGGCCAGAATGATTATGGGCATACCCTATACTATTCAGAAAAACGATGATGCATACGCCCTTCGCAATTGCTTTATAGAATTATTAAACGGTCCTAATTTTGATGTGGATAATTTAGACTATATTGTTCGAGATACACAAATGTCAGGGATACAAAACATTACAGTAGATATTGAACGCCTATTTAACTCTTTATGTATTGTAACTAAGACAATATATAGTGGTGTTGAAATGAAATCAGAACTCAACATTTCCCAAAAGGAGACTATTGTAGAAGGAAAAAGTAGAGACGCTAAAGAATTAAAAGTGAAAGGAAATTTTGTTGGCTCCATATTGATTGAACCTGAAACAAGCGTAACCATAGAAGGGGGCAGTTATTTTAGCAGTCTAATGGGGCGCTCTAATGACAGTGTGAAAATAAGTATGGAATCCAATGAATGTGCACAATTTGCCAGTCACACTGATATTGAAATCGATTCGGAAAAAATAAATTCGGAATCAGATCTCAATTCAAACAAAAAAATTTACCCCCAAAACAATCGTAATCCTTTTTATTGTAAGATTAAAAATGCTAAATCCATCACAAAATTTACTTTCACCACGAAAGAAGAGGCAGTACTTACGTTTAAGAATGAATGTACGTTGGAAATAAAAGGAGCCTTTCAAGTTATTTCTTCCATTAGTGTACATAATGTCAAGGTTTTTCCAAATAGTTACATAGATGAAGTAGTGATTTTGGATAAAAAAGAAAACACCAACAATAATTTGGCTGAAAGTAAACGAATAGAATATGCGATTGGATTTAGAAAACAGGCAATTAATGTCATTGCGAATGTTTTAGACGCAAGAAATTATTTGTATCTTTGGATATATGCACATCATAAAGTAGTATATTATGCTAATTTTTTAATTCCTGTGCTCGCTAAAACAGTATTTTCCTTCGAGTTAGTTAGCAAAATATGGAATTTGGATTATCAATCACTCAAGTATTTAGATGACTGTTATTTTTGGACCCTTATTAAGGAAGTAAATAATAGAAAAGATAGAATTTTATCAAATGGTGATCGATCACAGAGGGAGATTGTAAAACTGATTCAAGAATTGATGGAAAGAAAGTATAAAAGTAGTTTATATAAGTCATTAGCTGAATTTGATCTTTTTTTTGAACAAACTACAGATGAACAAATGACTAAAATTGTCAATATGTTACGAAAAAGAACAGATGAAAGTATGCCTCTTTTAGGACGATATGAGGATATACAAGATGTCAAGAAGTATAGTTCTGGATATTTGGTTGAATCAATTATAGAGAAAATTAACAGTGATTTAAAAGATAAATTTCCAAAAATTCGATTAAAGACTTTGTTGTATATTTGTGTAGAATATAAAATGAAAACATTAAAGACAGAAAAGATATACATCAATATGGGAGATAAAGTAGTTACTATGTCTGATATCAACCTGTTAGAAAAACAATCAAAAGTGAATGAGAGCAATAAAAACTATTTTTATTTCTACTATGAAATAGAAGATATAAAAATTGACAATAAGGCAAAAGAAAGTGAAGAGGATACCAATATGGAAGAGTTAGAAAAAACATATAAAATAGAACTGAGTGAAACAATTAAGAAGGTTCTAATAGAAGAATCTAAAAATAGTGAGGGGTGGTAAAATGGAAATTGAAAGAAAATTTTTTATTAATGAAGATCAAAATATGCCCAATTTAACGTCTTTTCAACATTGTTGGATAGAACAATATTATTTAACCATACAACCGGAAATTAGGCTGAGACGCATATCTACGAATCAAGACCATTGCGTAATAACGGTAAAGGGAGAAGGCACATTGGAAAGAGAAGAAATTGAGTTTGAAATTTCAAAAGATGTATTTGTAAACTTGCAAAAAGCGAAGATGGGGAATATCATTCGAAAAAGGCGATATCAAATTCCGCTAGATAATGACTTAATTGCAGAGGTGGATATTTATGAAGGGGAACTTATGGGCCTTAAAACTGTTGAGGTTGAGTTTCTTTCTCTAGAGGCTGCTAGGAATTTTTCCAATCATTTACCAAAGTGGTTTGGAAAAGAGATTACGGAGAATAGGCAATATAAAAATAAATATTTGGCATGTACGAGTACTGTTGGAAATAGTTAAATGAAAACTATATATGTCAATCGTTGAAAAAATCTCACCATTTTGGTGAGATTTTTCAATGGAATATGGTATAATACTATTGTAATATACGATGAAAGGAAATATGTATGGAAAGAAAAAGTGGAACTATATCTAGAGGAATTCGCTGTCCTATTATCAAAGAGGGGGATGATTTAGCCAGCATTGTTGTAGAAAGTGTACTTGATGCTGCAAAATCTGAGAATTTTACTTTGAAAGATAGAGATGTGGTGGGCATTACAGAATCGGTTGTAGCTAGGGCGCAAGGCAATTATGCTACTATTGATGATATAGCAGCTGATGTAAGTGCCAAATGCCAAAATACTACAGTAGGAGTTATTTTTCCAATCCTATCGAGGAATCGATTTGCAATTGTTTTGAAAGGGATTGCAAGAGGCGTAAAAAAAATCGTGTTGATGTTAAATTATCCAAGCGATGAGGTAGGTAATGGATTATTGACGATAGATCAATTAGATGAAAAAAATATCAATCCATATAGTGATGTCCTCACATTGCAAGAATATCGAACACTATTTGGTTATTCAAGACACGAATTTACAGGTGTAGATTATATAGACTATTATATCCATTTGATTGAAAATGAAGGTACTGATGTTGAAGTCATTTTTGCTAATCAGGCCAAAACAATTCTAGAATATACGGATACCATTATTACATGTGATATCCATACAAGGCAAAGAACTAAGCGAATTCTCACCCAGCTTGGGGCCAAAACGGTTTTGGGTTTAGACGATATTTTAAATCATTCTATTCAAGGTAGCGGATATAACACATTATATGGACTTTTGGGTTCAAATAAAGCGACAGAAACACAAGTTAAACTATTTCCTCGTGACGGCCAACCATTAGTGGAAAAAATTCAAAGCCTTTTTTTAGAAAAAACTGGCAAGCATATTGAGGTAATGGTTTATGGCGATGGTGCATTTAAAGATCCTCAAGGAAAAATTTGGGAATTGGCTGATCCTGTAGTTTCTCCTTTTTATACAAAGGGTTTGATAGGGACTCCAAACGAATTGAAATTAAAATATTTAGCAGACAATGATTTCAAGGATTTAAAAGGTAAGGATTTAAAAGAAGCCATTGAGCGCACGATTATGGCGAAAACGGATTGCTTGGTAGGCAATATGGCATCACAAGGTACTACGCCTAGACAGATAACGGATTTGATTGGCTCACTTTGTGATTTAACAAGTGGTTCTGGTGACAAAGGTACTCCAGTTGTACTTGTTCAAGGGTATTTTGATCATTATGCAAAGCAGTAATTATGCTAGCATAAAATCATGTAATGCTATAAAAAATGATTATTTTTCATTAAAATGTATAAAAAAGAGGGATTGTATCCAAAATAATCATAAAAGAAGAATGAGAAAAATGATACCAATGTAAGGAGGAAATCATATGAAACTACGGTGGTTATTTCATTTATCAAACGATATTGCTCGTGCAAAGCAAATTAAAGAAAACCCAGAAAAAAGGCATAAAAGTGTGCGATTTGCTGTATCATCCATTATATGCTCTATACTTGCATTGCCATTTAGTGGACTCATTTTTTTGTTCATACAATCGCTTTCCTCTAATAATTTTATTTTAATTATAGGAGGAATCTTGTTTGGTCTTATTTTAGGCCTTAGTGCTACACTTATTTTGCTTTATCAAGCGATTAAGAATTGGATACTTCAACTTTATATTAACAAGAAACCGATTGTATGGGTGGCTTTAGCCATTTCAGTAATCAGTTTGATTGGGTGTGTTGGGATTGTATTATATACGCTTCACGTTTTTGGTTAAAAAAAGCAAAGTCGCGATTCAAAAAGGAATAACAAGTGATGTATAAAAACATCACTTGTTTTATTTACATCTGTAGGTGATAGAAAAGGAATATCCTCAAAATGTTTAAAAAGGTATCAAAAAAAGAAAAAATATGATATAATAAAATAGAAAGAGGAGTAAGAGAAAATGGAAAAGAG
>JAMPAL010000041.1 GCA_023667245.1 Anaeroplasma bactoclasticum | reverse complement strand
AATAAGTAAAATAATAAAACTTTTTTTATTATTTTACTTATAAACTTATATATTTATACATTTTTTTATTCTTTTAAGTGAATAAATAAATGTTTTTTTATTATTTTATTTATTTACTTATATTTTAAGTATTTAAGTTAATATTTATTTAAGTATTTATTCAAAAATTTAAATACCTTTTTATTTAAATCTATTTTATTTTATTTATTTTTAAATTAAATACTTTTATATAATAAATATTTACATTTATATTTTTTTACTTTTATATTTATTTAATAACAGATGTTTTTATTTCTTCTAAAATAAGTTGTAATGTAAAAACATTATATTACTTTTATTTTAAATGTTTATTTTTTTGGACATTTTGTTTTATAGTTTTATTTTAAAAGAATAACAACTTCCTTCTTTTTAAAGAAATCTTTTAAATTAAAACTTAACTTATGTTTTAGATTTTAATTTAAAATTATTTTTTATCTTTTTGGTTTTAAATTAAATAAAAATGTTGTTTTTTTAGTTTTATTTTAAATAAAAAAACTGTTATAATAAAACTATTTTAAGTTTTTTTGGCTTTTCTTTTGAGAAACGAGAAAAAAAGCGAGCTCTTGTTTTTTATTTATTTACATATTTATTTATATATTTAAAACTGTTTCAAGTTTTTTAAGTGAGTGATGTTCTTTTGTTTGTTAATTTTGCTTCACCTTTTTTCTCTTCAAAAAACAGCGTTTTTTTTGATTTCACCCCCCGGGGGGTGAATAATTTTTCGCCTTTTTAACAAAATTTTGTTTTTGCGCCCTTTTTTGACGTTATTTTTGGTTTTTGATTTTGTTTTTAGATGTCATTTGCAAAGCAATTCATAATTTATTAAAAAAACAATTTATTTTAATCATCTTTCTTAAAAATAAGTTTTTATGTATGTATGGTTGTATTTTTTTAATTATCTAAATAAATATTGCATTTTATTTGAATTAGCAGGGAGGGAGTGATATAATGTACGAGTAAATAGGAGGTATTATAAATGACACAACAACCAATAAAAAGAAGAAACCCTTTTGAAAGGACTGTAGAAGAAAAACCAGCTACAAAATCGGCTACTGTTGTCTTAGAAACAGAAGATACGGTAGAAGATGATGCTTTTGTTGAAGAAGAACCTGTTATCGTAAAGCCAGTTCGCCAACAACCTACTCCAAAACAGCAGAGAGCAACACCAAGACAACAATATTATATACCTGAAGAGGTTAGACGAGAAAAGTATACTTCCACAATGGAAGTTAATTTAAAAAGACAAATAAAAATTGTGTGTGCAACACGTGGAATTATGTTTGCAAAGTTTGTTGAAGACGCATGCAAAGAAAAATTAGCAAGGGAGGGAATTAAATAATGCCAATCATTTCTGCATTTTGTAAAAAAGGTGGAGTAGGTAAGACTACTTTTCTTGGTTATCTCGCTCATTATTATGCTACGCAGGGAAAAACAGTTTTAGTAATTAGTGCTGATGATCAAAATAGTATTTTTAAAATTTTCGGTGTAGATAATTTTGTGACAGAAAAAGATGATGATTTTTTTGAACATCTACTTGTTGGTGAAAAAGAGCCACAAGATATTACTTTTGAAGCAAGAATAAATATGTATTTAATGAAAACTTTAAATACCGACAGACTTTCGTTGAATTTGACACTAAAAAGATCAGAAGAAAAGCATTTAAGAGCAATAATTGAAGGATTTACTCAATTTTTTGATTATATTTTCATTGATTTTCCGCCTTCAAGTAGTAGATTAAGCGAAATTTTACTTGACATCAGTCAGTCTATTTTAATTGTTGTCGGCTTAGACACGCTTGGATTGCAAGGATTTTCGAATACAATTCAGTATTTTGTTGATACTGACATCGATTTAGACAAAATTAGGTACGTTGTACCCGTTGGATACATCAAAGGAAGACGTGCTCCTATGAAGTGTTTGAAGGAGTTAATTGAACAAGCCAAAAACCTTACTCCAAAGGCTAAAATCACTACTCCAATTAAGGATAAAGCTGAGATTAAAAATATTCAATCTGATGGCATTTCTATTTTTGATAATCAACCGATGAAGGACCGATTCCATCAAAAGAATTTTGACGAGATAAAAAAAGATCTTATTTCTTTGTATAACGAACTAGATTTAGACTAAAAAACAATAAAAAAGCCCGGTTATCGGGCTTTTTTATTTCAATTTATGTTAAAAAACGCGTACTGGTAAAAGTAATTGCATTAAATTTGAGTTTTCTGTCGATTTTATTACCGTAGGCTTAATTTCCCCTGTAAAAAAGAAACTAATTTGGTCTGAATCAAAAGATCTAATTGCTTCCATTAAATATTTTGTGCTAAATGCAATTTGAAAATGAACATTGTCAATTTCGTTCAATAAAGTAATATCTTCAACAACTTTTCCGATTTCTGATGAATTAGAAGAGATTTCTACTCGATTATTATTAGAAAAATTAAATTTAACTATGCTCAAATTATCTAAACTTGTGAATAAAGAGGCTCTATCAACCGCATTTAATAACTCATTTTTATTAAATGTTGCAAAAAATAATGTTTCTTTAGGAAATAAACTTGTAGTATCTGGGTAATTTCCTTCAACTAATCTTGTCACAAAAACCATATTTTTATATTCAAACAAAGCTTTATTATTTTCTAAATATAATTTTACAAATGTTGAATCATCCTCTAAAATCTTATTTAATTCTTCTAATGATTTGCTTGGAATATTTACTTGAATCTCTGCTTCTTCCGCCAACTTTGAAACCTTTTTAGCCAATCTAAAACTATCTGTAGCGACAATTTCTAAATTACCATTTTTGGCTTTAAAATTTAGACTTGTTAAAACGATTCTTGTTTCCGATGTTGCGCAAGCAAACGCAGTCTGTCTAATTATCTTTTTTAATTCTTTACTATCAAAAAGAATAGGCTCTGTTGAAAATGAAAAATTAGTTGTAGGGTAGTTTGTTTTATCATAAGCTATTAATGTAAAGTCTGAACGATCTGAAACAATTTGAATGGTCGATTCTTCATATAAAGAAAAGTCCACATTTTTTCCTTCAACTTTTTTTACTATCTCTATAAAATATTTTCCTGGAACAACGCATTCTCCATTTTCATAAAGTTTCACCTTTTCGCTTTTCGTAAGTTCTACTTTAATTGCTATTTCTTTATTTGTTGTAATAAAATAGATTTTTTCATCTCTAACTATAATTTGAACTCCTGTTAAAACAGGCATGGGTGTTTTTTGAGAAAGACCTTTGGATACAATTGATAATGTATTAGTTAGTAATTCCCTATCTATTGAAAATTTCATAATTTATAACCTCTTATTTATAATTTTTTAATTTATTTACTTATTATTAGTTATGTGGATAAGTGGATAACTTTTTTTTAATATTTTTTTCTAGTCCTTATATTATAGCAAATTATTTGTTTAATTTATCCACAATATTATTAACATCTAACCGAATATATTCATCGTTTTTTATGCCATAATCAATTTTATCTATTGCGTGAGCGATTGTAGCGTGGTCTCTATTTCCTAAACTTTCACCAATTTTTTTTAGGCCAACATTGTATTTTGTACGAATTAAATAAATAGCTATGCTTCTTGCGTAAACAATATCTTGCTTTCTAGAAGAACCCGATAATTCTTTAACATTAATATTAAAATAAGAAGAAACAACGCTTTTTACCATTTCAATGTTTCGATTAGAGCCTTCAGAACTTCTTTCTCTTTCTGATGGAAGAATTGATTCTAAGGATGTTATTGCGTTTTCAAGATTATATTTAATATCAAAGGCAACACAATAATTGACAAATCTTCTCAAAGCACCTTCAAGTTCCCTAATATTTTCTTGAAAATTCATTGCAATATATTCTAAAACTTCATCAGGAACATCATTTGGATTTACAATAAGAGTAGATAATTTGTTTCTTAAAATGGATTTTCTAAGTTCATGATTAGGCTTTTGAACATCGACTTGCATTCCCCAAGTAAATCTAGATTTTAAACGATCCATAATGTTTAATTCACTAGCTTTTCGGTCTGATGTAACAATGATTTGTTTGTTATTTTCAAAAAGATATTCAAATAATTTAAAAAATTCATCTTGTGAACCTTGTCTATCCGCAAGATATTGAATATCATCAACTAAAAGAACATCAGCAGAACGATAGTATTTATCAAAGGAATCGGAAATGTTTGTATTCTTTTGATTTTTATTCTTTGATTTAAAATAATCTTCTACAAATTGTTGAGCAGTAGTATAAACGATATTGGTGTTGACATTATTTTTTAAAATATAATGTCCTATTGCCATCATCAAATGCGTTTTCCCTAACCCTACATCACCAAAAATATAAAAAGGATTGATTGTTACATGAGGAGATTCAGCAACTTTCATCGAAAAAATAAAAGCTTCACGATTAGAAACTCCTGTAACAAAATTGTCAAAAGTATATTCAGGTCTTAAAATACGCTCTCGAATTACTTTTTCGCTTGGATCAACAGTTGTTAAAATTGGTGTATTCATTTTTTTTACTTCTGCTTCTGCATCTTGAGATGTAATGAATTGAAAATACATTTTTTCAGATGAAACACTACAAAGATATTCATTCATTTTTGTCAAATATAACTTAGAGAGTCTAAATACTTCTAATTTATTTGAAACAATAAGGTAAATATTACCATTTTCTACTTTATGGATTTGTTTGATTCCTTCAAATGTATTTTTATATACTGCATTAGGAAGTTCGTTTTTTAAATTTTCTTTTACTTTGTCTAGCAATTGATAAGCTTGCTCCATAGCATCACCTCTTATATATGATAACAAAAATTGTAAAAAAAACAAAGTAGATAGTAAAAAAAGTTTTCCTCGTAGTTATCCACATTTTATCCACAAATCTAAAATAAAATAATAAACATTTTATTCACTTTGTGGATAAGTGGATAAAAGGAAAATCATAGTTTAACATATTTAACTTGCCAAAAAAAAAGATTTATGATAAAATAATTAAAAATAAAGAGGTGTATTATGAAAAATGGAGTATTAAATGCCAAATTTAAAATTTTGATTATAACAGTTTATACTGTTGCGATATTTCTTTTGATTGGTTGTGCTTTTCTCTTACAACCCTCTAATCGTAGAGAAAGTTTTTCAAATTATGGAACTAAACCTTATGATGAAAATTTAGGAATCGCTTTAAGAGAAACTGAAGATAGGAAGTCTGTTTTAGAAACCTATTCAAGTTCCAATACAGCAGACGTAGAAAGAAAAGTAGGAAAGCATGAGAAATCAACTTATAATTTACAATTAACTCTTGTAAAACTTACAACTAAAGAATTAAATAATATTAAAATTATTGTTGCTGCAAGAACAGAAGATGGTGGATATCGATATGCCGATTATACGACAAATTCAAAATATCTAGGTGCTCAAACCTTTACTTCAGTTACTACATTCTCCTCTTTTTCAAGCAAAACTATAGAAGAAAAAGAGAAAAACAAATCGACTGTAGATGTAAAGTTTGATGAAACACCAGTAGAATTCTTTATCAAAATATTTTATAGTATAGAAGGAATTGATAAAACATTAGAATACAAAGTAAGTCCTTTGGATATCGATTCAGTTTCGTTTTCAAACTACGAAAAAAGAAATGTAATTGGTGCAGGAAATGGAACTAATTCTTTATTTATTGATCCAATGAACGATGTATTCCGCTTAAAAATGTCAAAAACAGAGGTAACTGAAACGAGTACTGTTGATAGTATTCATCGCGATACACTTAAATTAGAATTAAGAACAAATTTACCAGGATTAACTAACTATAAATATGAATTGGATTATTTAAGAGAACATCAATTGAAAAAAATAGAAGTTCCAAAGGAAAATGTATGGGATATTAATCCTGAAGTGGCTGAAATGAAATTAGAAGTTTGGGGAAAAGTAGCTTCGAAAGATGATGAATTTTCTAATTACGTAAAATTATATGCCTTATATGGTTTCTTTAGTTCAGAAAGAACGATGTCGTTAACAACGATTACAATTGATGAATCTTTAGATCTAAGTGATATTTATGTTGTGATGAATGGTGAGATTTATAACGGAACAGTGGATCGAATTCATACAGCGTATCAAATTGATTATAAAACTTTACCAAACATTTAAACAATTTGAAAATAAAATTTTATAAAAAAGCAAATTATATTGACAAATATATCAAAAAGATGTATAATAAATAAGCATGGTTTTTAATTGGAGGTGCTCATATGAAAAGAACATACCAACCTAATAAACGTAAACATAGTAAAACTCATGGTTTCCGTGCTCGTATGGCTACAGTAGGCGGAAGAAAAGTACTAGCGCGTAGACGTTCAAAAGGTAGAGCTGTATTATCAGCATAAATACACATTTATTATTAAACTTGGACCACTTCAGTCAAAAATGTAAGTGGTCTTTTATTTTTTAAAATTAGAGGTCAAGATGAAAAAAGAAAATAGAATAAAGAAAAACCATGAAATAGCCTCAATTGTAAATAAAAGAAAAAAAGTTGTGAATCAAAACTACATTTTATATTATCAATTATCAGAGAATGATAAATTAAGAGTAGCCATTTCTGTATCTAAAAAATATGGTCATGCTTTTGAAAGAAATAAAGCTAAAAGAATTGTAAGAAATATAGTGAGAAAATATGTGCATACAATATCTAATTTGGACATTGTTATTGTAATCAAACCACAATCAAAGTTACAATCATTTGAAGTTTTGTCAAATGAATTGAATTTTTTATTTAAACTAATCTTAAGAAAAACACAAGGAGGAAAAAGTGAAATTTTATCAGGATTATAGAAAAGTATTTTGTCTTGTATTAATTGTTTTTTTGACCTTTTTGACATCTTGTAGCTGCACAGGCTCTAATAAGCCTAAAAATAGTTATGCAAAATCAGAAACAACAAAAAACAAAATTGAATGGGTAAATGAACAAATAAAAAACAAATCTACTGAAAAAATAGATGCTAAAAAAGCAGAATTAGAAACACTAAACCAAACCATCACAGAAGAAGAAATTTTACAATTGACCAAAGATGCAGCAATTGAAATTGTAGAGGGGTATGTAGATTATGAAGCAGTTGTCTATAAGAAGAAATTTCAATATCAAGCAGATATTTTAGAACTTAGTATTGTACCACAATATATTGGATATATTGAGAATGCCACCCTTTCAAAGGATACAGATACACAAGAGGGGAGTGCATGGGTTGCTGCAGCGACATATGTTCAAAGTTGTACAGGGGCTTCTAATAAAAATAGTAGGGATATGATTGAGTTGATAGAAGGTGATACTGATACTGATAGCAAATCTAATATTAATGATATTGTTTGTGCTTTTGTATTAAGAGTAGACGAAACTACTACTACACAAGAAACAGAACCTATTCGTTTTTATACAGGTAAAGCGTTTTGGAGTCATTTGTTTAATAATTTATTAGTGTTCCCATTAGCTTGGCTAATTTATCAAATATCTAGAATATTTGGTGGATTTTATATTATTGGTTTATTTGTTATTACTGTACTTGTTCGGACAGTTGCTTGGCCTATTTATGCTAAAACAAACGATATGTCACTAAAAATGTCGTTGATGCAGCCAGAACTTCAAGCGATTCAAGAAAAATACGCAACACGTCAGGACGAAAGATCGAAGCAAATGCAACAGATGGAAATGGCTCAGTTGTATAAAAAATATAAAGTAGGTATTGGTGGATGTTTAATGCCGTTTTTACAGTTTCCAATCTTTATGGCCATTTATCGTGCTGTTTCAAGAATCCCTTACACAGTTGAATATGCAGGAACTGTATATACAAATAACTGGGCAAATGAATTAAATCCAAATTGTTTGGGTATTAATCTTTTTGAGGATAGAACAACTGGAACAGGACAAATGGTGGGGATTATTATTTTAATGATAATTGTTGTTGGAACACAATTTTTAAGTCAGTGGCTTTCTCAAAGAAGACAAAAGAAAAATCAAGATGCAGCACAAGCAGATATTCCAGCATATCGTAGAAAATCGTATGAACAAACGAAAAATGGTTCTCAAACTTCTATGAAAATGATGATGTATATGATGATGCTTATGATGGGATTGTTTGTTTTTACAAGTAAAGCAGGTCTTGGTGTATACTGGTGTATTGGTAACCTTTATTCAATTTTACAAATGGAAATTAATCATCGGACAAGTGCCAAACGATTAGAAAAATTAAAGAAAAGTATTTAGGTGAGGGAATATGAAAGAAAAAATGTATATAGGCAAAAGTCTAGAAGATATAGAAAAATTAGCAGTTCAAGAATTAGGGGTTGCTAAAGAAGATTTATATTTTGATGTAATTACAGAAAATGTTGAAACAAGAGACGAAATTCAAGTTCAAGTTATGGTTGATGCCAATCCCGTAAAAAAAGGAAAAGATTTTTTAGAAACTTTTTTAAGATTAGGTGAAATTGATGGCTATGTAGAACGTAAAATGAGGGACAATATTGTAGAATATAGTATTACTACTGCAGATGCGAATGGTGCATTAATCGGGCATAATTCTCAAACACTTGCCGCTTTACAATATGTAACATCTCTTATTGTAAATCAATATTTTGATCGTGAAAAAGAAAGTGGTTTAATTGTAAAAGTAGACATTGGAGATTATCGTAAAAATAGAGATGAAAAACTAGAAAGAATGGCTGTCCGTATCGCAAGAGAAGTAGCTAAAACAAAAGTGCCAGTTAATTTACGTTATATGAATGCTTATGAAAGAAAGGTAATTCATACTAAACTTTCAAATTGGAAAGATGTAACCACGCATTCGGAAGGTATAGAGCCCAAAAGATATTTGGTTATAGAGCCTAAAAATAAAGAATAAAAAAAAAGAAGACACTTACCCAAAAGTAAGTGTCTTCTTTTTTAAAAAGAAACGAGAATTGAATAAAAATTAAGGATTCTCTTTGTAACAGGTAGGAGTTCTACTACAAAGAGCAAATAAAGTTTACTATAAAAAAACGAAAAAACAAACAATAATGCTTTTGAAAAGGTTTACAGTTTTTTTGGGTGCAAAAACAAGGTAGAAGATTGAAATATTATGTATAATAAAAAGAGGAAGTGATAGAATGAAATTGTTTGATGATACCATCATTGGAATATCTACAGCACTTGCTCAAGGAGCTATTTCAATTATTCGGTTAAGTGGAGATAAGGCGATTGATATTGTCAATTCCTGCTTTAAGGGAAAAAATTTAAAAAGGGTTCTTCCCAACACTATTCATTACGGACATATCATAGATTTAAATAGTAAACAAGTTGTAGATGAGGTTTTGGTTTCAGTTTTTAAATCACCTAAATCCTATACTACAGAAGATGTGGTAGAAATCAATTGTCACGGTGGCCTTTTTGTTACCAATCAAATTTACGAATTGTTGGTTTTAAATGGTGCACGTCCTGCTGAACCAGGCGAATTTACAAAAAGGGCATTTTTGTCAGGTAGAATCGATCTTACCAAAGCAGAAGCAGTTATGGATGTTATAGAAGCAGAAAATCGTGCCGCTTTGCGAATTGCAACAAGCGCTTTGGATGGAAAAATTAGTCAATTTGTACATCAAAAAAGACAGATTTTGTTACAAATTATTGCTACAATTTCTGTGAATATTGACTATCCAGAATATGATGATGTTGAAGAATTGACTAATAAAGACATTTTGCCACCTTTATACCAAATAAAAAAAGAATTATTTGACGTATTAGAATATGCAAAAAGTGCAAAACTATTAAAAAATGGTATTCATACTGCTATTATTGGTAGACCAAATGTGGGAAAAAGTAGTCTTCTAAATGCT
>JAMPAL010000040.1 GCA_023667245.1 Anaeroplasma bactoclasticum | reverse complement strand
CGGCACATTGCCTGCTTTTGAATCAGGCTATAAGGAATATGAAAAAGAAAATCATAATTGGAATTTTTATTTTAATTGTATTGGTTACATTAATAGCCATTCCGAAAACGACGTATCAAAAATGGTTTGGAAAATCGCCAACTGATGTAGGGAAAGAGAAGACAGAATACCAGCGCATTTTTTTAGTAAATGGAAAAAATAAACTTGTTGGTGTAAAAGTATACGTAGATCAAATAGAAGAAAACCAAATTTTGCAAAAGTGGAATTTATTGACCAAAAATGTCAGTGTATTGCCTGAGGGGTATTCATCCTCAATTACACCTTCAACTGCACTTGAAAAATATGAGTTAGATGGTCATACGTTGGTAATGCATGTATCTGAAGATATACTTCGATCTGCTGGGAAGTTAGCGGTAGATGCGCTAGCATGGACATTTTGTGATGATGAAATAGAAAAGATTGTATTGATGTTGGATGGGAAACCCGTTACAACGATTAACGATTATAGCTTTTCTAAAATTAGTAAAGCATCAGGTACAAATTATGTATATGAGACATCTTATTTATTAGAGTCAGATTATACGACTGTCATTTATCAAGAGAATGATACCATTTTCCCAGTTACTTATTTCTATCAGTCCAAGAATGAATGTGAATATGTCATTCAAAAAATTCTAGCTCAATCTAATCTAGAGACATTGGCATTTACATACGAACAAACTGAAAATGCGATTCAAATATCGTTTACAGATTTAACCAATCTAGATACAACTCTAAAAGAAACAATTGAACAGACTATTGGCTTTAATTTTAATGTAGATACATTGACAATCAATGGAAAAGATACAACGCTTTATGAAAAAACATTTGCTGAGGTAAAGAACTAGCAAATGTTCTTTTTGCTTTTCTTTTTTTCTTTTTTATTATATGATATATGTACGAAGAGGTGAAAGATGAGAGTATTATTAGCAACTAAAAATAAGCATAAGGTCAAGGAGTTGACAAGTATTTTTGGAAATAGTCAATTAAATATAGAAATGCTCAGTTTAGATGATTTTAAAGAAGTGAAAGAACCTGTGGAAGATGGAGATACGTTTTTAGAAAATGCCATTATTAAGGCCCATTACTATTATGAGCAATTTGGCATACCAGTCATTAGTGATGATTCGGGTATTGTAGTGAACGCCTTAGGAGGTGCGCCAGGCATATATAGTGCACGATATGCATCAATCAATCAATTTAATGCCAGTAGTGCAGATAATCGAAAAAAGTTATTGGCTGAAATGAGAGGAATTGCGCAAAGAAATGCCTATTTTGAGTGTGCAATGGTATATTATGATGGAAATCAGTGCATCAAAGCAATGGGAAAGACAGATGGATTTATTTTAGAAGAAGAGGTAGGAGAGAATGGCTTTGGATATGATAGTTTATTTTATTCATCAGAGTATCAAAAACCAATGGGATTACTGAGTGAAGATGAAAAAAATCAGATTAGTCACCGAGGAAAAGCCAGTAGAGCGTTGATTCAACAATTATTGGCGAAATAAAGAGAAAAAACTTACCACTTTATTTTACAAAAAAGCAAAAATATTGTATAATATTAATGAATTAGGGTTGAAAGGGGTGACTAAAAGATGCCAAAGACAGTTGTAAGAGAAAACGACACATTAGATGAAGCTTTAAAGAGATTCAAGAGAGATGTTTCTAGATCTGGAACCCTTGTTGAAGCCCGCAAACGTCAACATTACATGAAACCTAGCGACATTCGTAAGGAAAAAAGAAGAGCTGCTAGAAAAAACGGCGGTCGTTCTCACTAATGTTAGATACTACCAAACAATTGCTTGGTAGTTTTTATTTTGTAGAATAAAATTGAAGGAAAGGAAAAATAAAATATGAAATTTTGTGAACAATGTGGGGCAAAAATAGATGATCAAGATACAATTTGTGCTTATTGTGGCCATCAATTAAGTCCAAAAGTACAGGATTCTCAAGCAACACAATATCAAACTGTAGAACAAACGGATTTAACACATACTTCAGCATCTTCAATGCGACCAATGCAATCTACTGATGCAGCAAGCAAAGCTGCAAACACAGGTTTTATTTTAGGACTTATCAGTATTGTAGCTTGGTTTTTGCCAATTGCAGGATATCCAGTTACCATTTGTGGAATTGTGTATTCTGTAAAAGGATTAAAAGCTACTCCAAATGGTAAAGCTATTGCTGGATTGATTTTATCTATTATCTTTCTAATTGTTACCTTGGTTAATAGTTTTTTAGGTGTACTTTTGGAATTTTAGAATCTATAAATGACAAATATTGAAATCGAAAAAAGTGGGATTGCCCACTTTTTTTGTTCTTTTTTCAAAGTGATGCCATATAATAGTAGTGGTGTTAGAATGAATTTTGCAAAACAACTATTAGGTAATACGAAAATATCTATTTTTTTAGACAAAAATGGTATTTGCCATCAGGCAAGTCTGTATAATGTTAGGGAACTCAAACAATGTCAATCGAATCAAATTGAGGTAGATCATTTTATTATAAGAGGACAAAACTTGATGATTACTAGAATGGAGGATTATGAAATTACGATTGAAGGAAAAATTGAAAAAATGGAGTTTACCCAAATCGAAACAAAAATCTAGACAACGTTTTTATGTTGAAACAGACCAACAATATCTAGGTTTATTAAATGGATTATCTATTTATCACTTAAGCGCTCATGATGAGACCATATCCTTTTTGTGCAATCAAAAATCACTAGACATACTTCAAAAATATGAGATTCCCCTATCTATTGTAGATAGAAAAAAGAAATTTATAACATCTTTTTTTCTACACAAAAAAATAGTGTGGATAGGCCTTTTTTTACTATTGAGCATTTTTTTGCTCAATCAAGTTTTTATTCGCGAAATTGATTTTGCAAATTCTAATCAAGACCCCAATGTATATTGGTCGGTCAGAAAATATACTAAACGTATCGGTCCATATTTGTATCTTACTAAAAGTGTAAATGAAGTATCACAAGAGTTAAGAACAATATACTATCAGTATGCTTATGTAGGAATTCAAAAGCGTGGCGCCAAATTATGGATTGATATTGAGCATCAAGATGTAAGTGCTGAAGAAGAAAGCAAACAGCCTCTTTATGGCGAATATATTGCGAAGTATGATGCCTTGATTACATCAATTGATTTAAAAGCGGGTGTGCCTATTGCTGAAATTGGTGAGGTAGTTCGAAAGGGGAGTCTACTTGCAACCAGCAATACTCAGTATAAAGATGCCTTGTATAATAAAGATAAATTTGTGCCATTAGTAGGAGAAGTATATGGTGAAGTCCATGCTTATGAAACTTACACTGTAGCCAAGAAAGAAGAAACATGTGTATATACAGGGAGGGAAAAAAAGACGTATGCTTTTCAATTTTTTAACTATTTTTTTGAGCATGATGAAAAATATTATCCCTATGAACATAAAAAATCCTATGAACGATTTTCTTTGTTTCAAAAAATCAAACTAATTGAATGTATTACTTATGAAAAAAAATGGATAGAAATACAGCGTAGTTATGAAGAGGCGAAAAAGATATCAGAGCTCAATATATATCAAAATTTCGAAAAGGAACGTACTAATCAAAAGGAAAAAATCGTTTCAATACAACTTTTAAAAAATGAAGAAACAGAAATGGATTATACATTTGTATACTTGGTTACCTCTTATAGGAATATTGCAGAATTTCGTACATTTGGACTTGCTGAAGAACATTAATGCTTTAGCAAGTTCTTTTTTATGAAAAAAATTTGAAAATAAATTGATAAACGTTGACATTTTACGAAAAATCGGGTATAATATATAAGTAAAATGGGTTAAAATCGAATGAAATATGGAAGAAGGTAAAAAAGTATGGAAATAACAATGGAAAAATTTGTTGCATATCTAAAACAACTCGGTTTTGTCTATCAAGGTAGTGAAATATATGGTGGACTAGCCAATACATGGGATTATGGTCCATTAGGCGTAGAATTGAAAAACAATTTAAAAAAACTATGGTGGAAGGCATTTGTTCAAACGTCACCTACCAATGTAGGAATTGATTCTGCGATTCTAATGAATCCTCAAACTTGGGTAGCAACTGGGCATGTAGGCGGATTTAGTGATCCATTAATTGATTGCAAACATTGTCATACTAGACATAGAGCTGACAAGTTGATTGAAGATTTCACCAAAGGGGAAGTAACGGGGGATGGTTGGTCAAATGAACAATTGTATCAATATGTAGTGGACAACCATATTGTATGCCCATCTTGTGGAAAGAGTGAATTCACTGAAATTCGTCAATTTAATTTGATGTTTCAAACACACCAAGGTGTATTAGAAGATGCAAAAACAGTTGTCTATTTGCGACCTGAAACCGCACAAGGTATTTTCTTAAATTTTAAAAATGTGGCAAGAACATCAAGAAGGAAAGTGCCTTTTGGAATAGGACAGATTGGGAAGAGCTTTCGAAATGAAATTACACCAGGTAACTTTATTTTTAGAACAAGAGAATTTGAACAAATGGAATTGGAGTTTTTTTGTAAACCCGAAACTGATTTAGAATGGTTTGACTATTGGAAACAATTTTGCCTTGATTTCTTGGCAAATATTGGAATTCGAAAAGAGTTAATTCGTACAAGAGATCATGCAAAAGAGGAACTTAGTTTTTATTCTAAGGCAACAACTGATATAGAGTTTCAATTTTTCTTCGGTTGGGGAGAATTATGGGGAATAGCAGATAGAACTGATTATGATTTGAGTGTACACCAGAATCATTCAGGTGAGAACTTAATGTATTTAGATGCAGAAACTGGCGAAAAATATTTACCTTATGTCATTGAACCTAGTCTAGGAGTAGAGCGTTTGTTACTTGCTGTATTGACAAGTGCTTATGAGGAAGAGACTTTGCCTGATGGAGAAACACGCGAAATTTTGCATTTTGACCCTCGTGTTGCTCCAGTAAAAGTAGCTGTGCTTCCACTTGTAAATAAACTAAATGAACAAGCTACTGCATTATATCAGAAATTGAGCCAATATTTTGTCTGTGAATATGATGCAAGTGGCAAAATTGGAAAGCGATATAGACGCCAAGATGCTATAGGTACGCCATATTGTGTTACAATTGATTTTGATACATTAGAAGATCAAACGGTGACCATACGAGATCGTGATACGATGGAGCAAACTCGTCTTCATATGGATCAATTATTGGATTTCTTTAGAGATAAATTTTAAAATCGATTTTAAAAATCAGAAAGGGGTACACTGTGATACCACAACATATCAAAAAGCAGATTATTGATCAGACTAATATTGTTGAAGTTGTGGGTGAAGTTGTATCACTTACAAAAAAAGGGAGTAGTTATTTTGGTTTGTGTCCCTTTCATGATGATAAGCATCCATCAATGAGTGTAAATAGTGAAAAGAGGATGTTCAATTGTTTTAGTTGTAATACCAAAGGAAATGTTATTTTCTTCTTTTCAAAATTTCATCATTTGACAGAGGATCAAGCTACTATTCAACTTGCTAAACGTTTGGGAATTGAGATATCGGAGCAAACGAGCAAGGAAGCCCTTCAACAAGAACGATTGTTCAAAACAATGAAAGAGGCAAGTAACTTTTATCATTTCTATTTAAACAATAGCCAAGAAGGACTTCTTGCCAAAAATTATTTGCATGAGCGAGGCATTAATGATTCCTTGATTGAAACATTACAAATTGGTCTTGCGAGTAGTGAAAGAGATTATTTGTATCAAGCTTTAATAGGGAAAAATTGTTCAGAATTAGATCAAGTCGAACTGGGACTGATTAAATTAGATGCACATAGTCGTGCATATGATGTATTTCGACAACGGATTATATTTCCAGTAACAAATCCTAGTGGTCAGGTTGTGGGTTTTAGTGGTAGAATTTATCAACCATCTGATCAAGCCAAATACATCAATTCGGTTGACAACGCTATTTTTCATAAAGGACAGATTTTATATCATTTTTATGAAGCACTATCTGAAATTCGAAAGCAAGATAAAGTGATGCTCTTAGAAGGATTTATGGATGTAATAGCTTGTATGAAAGCAGGAATTGGGTATGGTGTTGCCACAATGGGGACAGCACTTACGAAAGAGCACATCCAATTGCTTTTAGGCGTAACAAAAAATATTGTACTATGTTTTGATGGGGATGATGCGGGGATTCATGCAATGAAACGCTCTGCTAGTTTGTTAGCGCGCTATGGAATCTTACCCAAAGCCGTTGTTTTGCCCAACCATTTGGATCCAGATGAATATGCAAAAAAACATGGGAATACAGCGCTATTCAGTTATATTAAGCATAATGAAAAAAGCGTATATGATTGGCTGTATGATTTAGCCATCCAAAATACAGTATTAAACGATTTAGAAAGTATGGAAAAATTGAAAAAAAATGTATTTGAATTTCTACGTTTTTCCAAACAAAATACAATTGTTGAACATTTTCTAAAAAAATTAGCCATTGATTTGAATATTTCAGTGGAGACTTTAAAACAAGATTTTGGTACTCTATCTACTTATATCCCAGAGATAGAAACAGTAGATGTGATGCCTAAGGTGGAAAAAACATTTTCTACTAAACCAATCGAAATTAAGAAAAAAGTATTTCGGGCTTATGATGTTGTCATTCAACATATGATAGAGTCAAAGAAAAAGTTTTTGATTTTCAATGAAAAATTTGAAAATACATTTTATATTGATAATAGGCTTTCAATTTATTTCGATTTCATCAAAAAAATGGGCATATATTTTGCGGAAAACGATGAAATGGATGAAGAAGATTTTATGATGCTAGCCACATCGCTAGACACGAGTAGCGAATTGAAATCTTATACAGCGTTTGCTAAACGTATTTTAATGGATACAATGGTAAATGTAAATGATAATACTGAATTTGAACAATGTTTGAAGACAATTGAGGATTGTGTTCATGAATTATCACAGGCGAACCTTTATAATAAAGCAATGGGGTCAAAAAACAATGAAGATATTCAAAAGTTTGAGACTATTCGAAAAAGACAAGTAAAAATTGTGTCTGGGGAGGATTAAATGTTAGACGAAATTTTATATAAAGAACAAATTGATCAAATCAAAGAGTATGTAAAGAAAAATCAATACATATCGCTTATAAAAATTGGGGAAATATTTGAGAACAATCTTACAGATGAATTATTAGATGATTTGGTAGAATATTTAGACAATGAAGGTGTAGAAATTACCAAAAATAGTGAAGAAGTCCCAAGCGAAGAGGAATTGTTGACTGAAATTATTGATGATGATTTTGAGGCTTTTGTAGAAGACCTTGAAACAGATGATGAATTGAATGATTTGGTTACAGCAGTAGATAGTGAAATTAAGGTTTCAGACTTTGAGGATATTGTGACTAGTGGGTATTCAGCAGATGATCCAGTAAAAATGTATTTGCACGATATCGGACAAATTGATTTGCTTACTATCAATCAAGAATCAGAATTTGCGAGAATGTATCAAGAATCATTGATGTGTCAAGAGAAAATTAATGCGTATAAGAAACAAGGAAAGCAAATCTCAGAAGAAGAAATGGAAGAGTTGAATCAAAAAATTGAAGCTGGAGAAGAAGCAAGAAAGATTTTGATTGAATCCAATTTGAGATTGGTAGTATCCATTGCGAAAAAATATTTAGGGCGAGGATTGCTTTTGCTAGACTTAATACAAGAGGGGAATATGGGATTGATGAAAGCGGTCAATAAATTTGATCCGACCAAAGGATTCAAATTCTCAACGTATGCTACATGGTGGATTAGACAAGCAATTACAAGGGCAATAGCTGATAATGCCAGAACTATTCGTATTCCTGTACATATGGTTGAGACCATTAATAAATTGGTTCGTACAACAAGAAGATTGACACAGGAAAAACGCCGTGAACCAACGCCAGAAGAAATAGCCGCAGAAATGAAAATATCAGTTGAAAAAGTTCAAACGATTCAACGTATTGCCCAAGAGCCAATTTCGTTTGATGCTACTGTAGGTGAAGATGATGATTCTAGTTTAGGTGACTTTATTGATGATAAGGAAACACTGAATCCACTTGAATATACACAAAATATGATTTATCGTGAGGAAATCGAGAAGGTATTGCAGACATTAACGCCTAGGGAGGAAAAAGTAATTCGTTTAAGATATGGATTAGATGATAATCGACCTAGAACGTTAGAAGAAGTGGGAAAAGAATTTGGCGTGACCCGTGAAAGAATCCGACAAATTGAAGCGAAAGCAATTAGGAGATTGCGTCACCCAAGTAGATTAAAACGTTTAGAA
Organism: Anaeroplasma bactoclasticum; assembly: GCA_023667245.1. GTDB lineage: Bacteria > Bacillota_I > Bacilli_A > ML615J-28 > CAG-313 > CAG-313. The sequence continues at coordinate 2,374 of JAMPAL010000040.1, read as the reverse complement.
CAACATCGTGTAAAATAAAAAAGTGTAGGGTTTGCCCTACATTTATGCTATAAGAGGATTTATGTTATCAAAACGATTAAAGGCCGTTTTGGATTATATCGGCCCAAATGAAAAAATTGTAGATGTGGGATGTGATCATGGTTATCTCGCAAAAGCAGCTATAGCAAAAGGGGTTAAGTATATCCAATTGGTAGACAATAAAAAGATGCCACTTGCTAGAGCGAAAGCAAATCTTTTTACCATGGAAAAAGATGCCCATATTATATATACACTAGCAAGTGGTTTAACTTCGATTGACGATGAAATAACCGTGGCTTGTATTTGTGGGATGGGCGGAGATTTAATTGCATCCATTTTAGAAGCATCTAGAGAACAAGCGCAAAGAATGCACTATTTGTTACTCCAACCTAATACGAAGGTAGACCATTTAAGAGCGTATTTATCACAACATGCATTTGCCATTTTAGCTGAACAGTGGATTGTGGAAAGGGAAAAATTTTATCCCATCTTAAAAGTGCAATATATTCCTGATACTGCGCCTTTATCCCCTTTGGAAATCATGTATGGACCTTATTTACTCCGCCACCCAAATGATGTTTTTATTATCTATTTGAAAAGAAGAATGGTTGAACTAGATACGATTATTCAAGCAATGGATCAGTCAAACAAAGATTATGGAAAAATATTTTTACAAATAAAAGAAATTGAGGGAGTACTAAATGAAATTGAAAAAAATCATTGAAACGTTAGAAAAAATGTATCCAAGCCAATTGGCAAGCCATTTTGATGTAGGAAAAATCGGCTTGCAATTTGGAGATAAAAATGCTGATGTTTATAAAATAATGGTGGCTTTAGATGGAACGAGTACAGTTGTACAAGAAGCAGTTGATAAGCAAGTAGGATTATTGCTTATTCATCATCCATTTCTTTTTACGCCAATGTTATCACTAGACTATCAATCTGTTTTAGGTCAAAAAATGCGCAATGTATTTTCGCATCAGTTGAATATTTATGCAATGCATACGAATTTTGATGTGGCAATGAATGGAATGAATGATTTGTTGGCGCAAAAAATTGGGCTAAAAGATGTTGTGGCATCAAAACCTGAAATAGATCAATCTTGTTTCATCAGAATGGGAACTATTGAGGATACTGATTTAGGTACGTTTGCACGTAGGGTTAAAGATCAACTAGGGGAACAAGCTATTCGTGTTGTGGGTACACCTACCCAAATGATTCATAAAGTGGGTATTGTGGGCGGCGCTGGTTGTAGTGAATTGCAACAAGCCATTCAACAGGGGTGTGATTGTTTTGTCACGGGTGAAATTAAACACAATTATGCAATCGATGCTATGGAAAATGGTTTAGCCTTAATTGAAGTAAGTCATAGTGTAGAAGCACTATGTAAGGCATATTTAAAAGAAAAGTTAGAGTGCTTATTTGAAGGGGTTGAAATCATCGTATCAGAGTCAGAAAAGCCACCTTTTTGGTGGATAAAGTAAAAATAAAAAATATTTTTTTAGCCGTTGAGAGCGTTTTCATCGGCCTTTTTTTTCAAATAGGGCTTTCATTTCTTGAAAAGAAAGCAGAAATTTGATACAATAAAAGAAAAAATATTTGATTTATAATAATAAAAATAATGGAGGAAAAAATGAGACAAATCAATCAAAAATTAATTACATTTTTACTCTGATTGCACTATTGTTTACAGTAACAGCTTGTAAAAAAAGATTACATACATATTTGAAACCAATGGAGGTCTTGCTATTGATGATATGCAATCATCAAATAGTGTTACAACTTCACCTACTACGAAAAAGAAAGGATATCAATTGGTTGGATGGGTGTGATTATGCTGATTTGACTGGAGATGTGATTGCTTTTCCATATAAGGAAAACAATGCAACGTTATATGGAAAATGGCAGGCGATAGATTATCAAATACAATGTAGTCTGCTTGATGGTAGACTAAGTGCCAACACATTATAGCGTTGAAAACTATCCATCTCTACCCACTGCTACTAAAGAAGGTTATATTTTACAAGGACGGTTACAGCAGATGGACAATTGAGCAATTTAGAAAACATTTATGAGACTTTAGGGAGGGGATTTTCATACAACGGGTTATACTTGTATTGAAAATACAGATGGTACGCTTACCATAACTGGTAGAAGAGGAAGTAGTGAACTTGTTGTTATATTTAAACTCACTTCAAGTGGTCAACTTCAATATGTGAGCGGAGATAATGAAAGCCCTTACACGTGCACAAAACAATAATTTTTACGATGTTAAACTTGAAAAAACGGACACATATATAAAGACATATGTGTCTGTTTATTTCAAAAAAACGCAAATTGATGCGAAAAAGTGATT
>JAMPAL010000003.1 GCA_023667245.1 Anaeroplasma bactoclasticum | reverse complement strand
GTAAGAAAGCAAATGCAATGACACTGATTATAAGTATACTCACGCTGACAACAACTTTGATGATATTCAGAAAGAAAAGGTAATGATTTATGAAAAAAGTTCAAGATATGACTCTGAAGGAAAAAGTAGGTCAAATGATAGGACTCGCTTTTTCTGGTGATAGTTATAGTCCAGAGTTAAAAATGCAAGTTGAGGACATAGAAGCTGGATTAATCATTTATTTTAAAGATAATTGTGTTACGCCAAGACAAATATTTGATTTGAATAAAACAATCAATCAACATGCTAAAATTGCACCATTTATTGCAATTGACCAAGAAGGTGGTATGGTGGCAAGGGTAACAGAAGGTATTGTTCAATCGCCTGGAGCAATGGCCATTGGAGCAACACAACAAAAAGGAAATGCATATCAACTTGCAAAGAATATGGGAATTGAATTGAGACATTTAGGATTTAACTTTAATTTTGCACCAGTAGGAGATGTCAATAATAATGCAAAAAACCCAGTAATCAATGTTCGATCTTATTCAGAAGATCCAAATATGGTTGCCGATTATATGGTAGAAGCCATAAAAGGATATCATGAGGCCGGATTGATGACATCTGTCAAGCATTTTCCAGGTCATGGTGATACAGCTGTAGACTCGCATGTTGGATTACCAGTTGTTGATTTTGATAAAAGTCGTTTGGATAAAATGGAACTTGTTCCATTCCAAAAAGTAATAGATTTAGATTTGCCGGGAATTATGGCAAGTCATGTATTGTATACCAAATATGATGATAAATATCCAACCACATTATCTAAAAAAATCATTACAGGACTTTTAAGAGAAGAAATGGGATTTAAAGGATTAGTGGTAACGGATTCGCTTACAATGTCTGCTGTATTTGATAATTTTAGTTTAGAAGAAATTGTTTATAATGGTTTTAACTCGGGTTGTGATATCCTCTTGCTGTGTGGCGCTAGAAACGTAGAAATGCAAAAAGAATTTGCAAGTATTGCATTACGTCTTGCGGAAGAAGGAAAAATACCACTAGAAATGATTGATGCTTCAGTAGAAAGAATCATGAAATACAAAGAAATGTATAAAGTTGGCGAGATGGCTAATACATTTGAGGATATTCAAGGAGATTTAGAAGAGCCACAAAGAATGAAGTTTGCTGAAAAAGTGGCTGAAGATGCATTGACTCTTGTTCGAAATGATCAGCACTTATTGCCACTTTGCGAAAATGAAAAAATATTGATTGTTTTTCCAAAAATTAAGGTAGTTACCCTAGTGGAAAATGATGACAATACGTTGAGTTGCTTAGCAGATTATATGCCGTTTCCAGTAGATAAGCATTATATTTCTATTCAACCCACAGAGTCTGAACAAATAGAATTGCTCGAAAAGGCAAGAAGTTATGACAAGATTGTTTATTGTAGTTACAACGCAAATTTTAATCCATCACAAGCTGCTTTAATTAATCAAATAGATAAACAAAAATTAGTTGTTGTTGCAGTTAGAACACCGTATGATATAAATGTTTTAGATGTTCCGACTTATGTATGTAGTTATGAAGCAAGCGTACTTAGTTTTAAAGCACTTGCTAAATATCTAACTGGTAAAATTGAGGCCAAAGGTGTATTGCCAGTTAGCATTCAATAGAAAAGAGGTATTTTAAAATGAAAGTTATTGTGGTAAAAGATTATCAAGCAATGAGCGATTTAGGAGCGGAAATAATTGCTAATACAATTAAAGCAAATCCGTCTTGTACATTAGGGCTAGCAACAGGAAGTAGTCCTATAGGTACCTATCAAAATTTAGTAAAGGCGTATGAAAATAAAGAAATTTCATTCAAAGATGTAAAAACATATAATCTAGATGAATATTGTGGAATTAGTAGAAGTCACACTCAAAGTTATTACTACTTTATGCACGATAATTTATTCAATCATGTAGATGCCCGTGAAGAAAATGTACATATTCCATCTGTGTCAAATGACAATTTAGATGCAGATTGTAAGCGATACAATGACATGTTACATGAAGCAAATATTGATTTACAATTACTAGGAATTGGTGGAAATGGTCATATTGGATTCAATGAACCAGGCACTCCATTTAACCAAGAGACTTTTATTGTCGAACTAACTGAAAAAACACGACAAGATAATAAAAGATTTTTTCAATCTATTGAGGAAGTGCCTACTCATGCCATTACAATGGGTATTCAAAATATTATGCAAGCAAAGAAAATTCTAATGTTGATTAGTGGTATAAGCAAAGCAGATACTGTTGTGAAACTATTAAGCGGAGAAGTAACACCAGATTTTCCAGCATCTATTTTGCATAACCATCCTGACGTAACTGTAATTATAGATCAAGAGGCTTATTCTAAAATGTAATGAGAGGAATAGAAAAAGTTGCCCTATATTCGGCAACTTTTTCCATTTTTTATAAAAATTTGCAAAAAGGCAAAAAATGATGTAAACGTTTTTAAAAAATTATACTAATTTCCTTGCAAAGGATTCTTTGTTATGTTATAATATAATCGCAAACGCTTTCAAATATATAAATAGGAGGAAAATTATTTTATGAAAAAAGTTTTTGCTTTTTTGAGTACAATGTTACTCACAATTGCATTCGTTGGCGTTTTTGCGGTAAATACTCCTGCTAAAGCTGCAGGCAAAATTACGCAAGACCCAACATTAGCAGCGGATGAAATCCCTGTTTATATCATGGATAGTATTTATACTACTTTCCCAAATTATTATGATAATGAAGCTGAGCCTGATAATAATTGGTCTGGTCCTTCAAGAATGTATCCTTGGAATGAAACTAGACTAAGAGTTGCGCAATTTGATGAAAACGGCAATCCAACAGGTAAATATTACGCAGTTTATTTCTCAGGACACACTGTAGCTGTTGAAAGCAATGGCGATTTTGTTATCGGTGCTGGTAAAAATATCTTATTCTATGATTACGAGTATCAAAGAAATGAAGCTGGAACAAAATACCTTTTAGATGAAGATGGTAATAGAATCCCTGTTCTAGATGCAAATGGTAATAAAAAAATTGTTGCTGTGAAAATGTCTGATGGTGCTTTAGCTGCTAAAGGCGGTCAAGCATCTGACCCATCATTATCACATATGAGAACCAATATTTCAGGTGTTGATATTGAAATTAATCCAACTCAAATGGGATTAGGGGATGAAGGTACAAACTATTATAATCGTGCAATGATTTTTAATGCTAAGGGTCAATTGATTCGTGGTATTGCACTAGATGAAGTTTATAATTCTGCAGAAGGCACATTTAAATTCGCTCCTGAATATTGCTATTCTAATGGCGTTGTTACTAAAATTGCAGAAGGTGTTACTTGCGATAAAGAAATGCAACAACAACTTGATGAAGAAGGAAATGCTGTATTAGATGAAGATGGCAATCCTATTATGATTGAAACAGACAAAGATAGACTTGTTTACTCAAGATTTGTTTGGGAATATTTCACAACTAAACCTGAAAATGTAAATACAGTTCCTTATCTTTCTGCTGGTTGGGATCCAAATCTTTGGGATTACTGCTATGAACAAGATGGTGGATATATGTGTATTGCATTTGTTGGTTCTGCTGATAACACTTGTAATGTAAAAGGTGATCAAGTTAACGCATATAAACAAACATTAATTGGTCAAGGTAAGACAGAAGAAGAAGCTACACAAATTGCAAATTCATCTGTACGTACTTGTGTTGCTACTGTTAGAATTCCTGCTGGTGGATATGTATTTGACTATGGTTACTTAGATAAAGGTAAAGTTACAAATGATAAATTCTTTAATGAAACTGTTATTTATGGTTACCTATATGGACGTAAAGAATTCAATAAAGTGGACAAAGCTGGTAATCAAACTGAAACATTAATTGGTATGGGTGAACAAAGAACTTATAGTTTCTCTGTTTCAGATATTTCTTTTGATGAAAAGGTAATTAATGATACAACTTACAAACTATTAGAAGGTCAAAATGTTGTAGAAATTATGGCAGGTGATGTATATAGTCCTACTAAAAATATTAACTACAATGGTGTTATGAGATATTGGAGTAGAGAAGATGATCTTACATCTTATACATCTTCTTCTGATAGTCTAGAGTTCTATATTACTTCATCTAAAAATGGTGGTTCTACATTAACTCTTGTTGAAAAAACAAATGACTATACTTCAATGGATGATATCGTTAAAGATTTCTTAGCTGATATTGCTGCATGGAAAGGTGTTGATGTATCTGAAATTAAGTTTGATACAGCAGCTAATTTCCAATCTAACTTCTCTTGGGGTCAATTCTTTGCTACAAATGCAGATAATGCGGCTAAACCAGATTATCCATCTGAAGAAATGCCTGCATTCTGGAATATTCCTGCAAATAGAGAAAAATGGGGTTGGTTAATTGAAAAAATTTATCAAACTATGTTAGCATATCCTGGTGGAGACACTTATGCTGGAAGTTTAGGTCATGTTAAAGATGCAGCTACTAGTTATTTCTGTGGTTCACCACAAACAATAGCTTATGCATTCTGGTATTTCTTAAATGGTCAACAACATGGATATTTTGGTATGAATTTCCAAGATGGAAATAATACTGCATGGATGGATACTAGAAGTAATCTTGATAAATGGAATGATGTTGTAATTGATGCTTCTAAATCATATCCTGGCGAAAATTGGGTAATGAATTATAGAGTTTATAATTCTAGCACAAATATTTCAAGTACATTAACTATTAAATATGTAGTTGTTGATTCTTATACACCTGTAATTGAAGTAAACAATAATAATTTATTATATTTCCCTACACAAGTAGGTGATGCATTATCAATTGCACCAATTGATAGATTTGCTATCGTTAAAGCATATGATGCTCAATACAATGGTGTTGAATTATTAGGTAATGATATTTCTCAAAATATCGAATTTGATACTACATTGGATTGGAACAACCCTACAGAAGGTATCCATACAGTTGTAGCCACAATTTGGAACAATGCGCGTACTAAGAAAGCTACTAAGACTTTCCAAGTTGAAGTTCGTGATATGACTGCTCCATTATTACAAGTTCGTAATATGAGTGTTCTTCAAGGTGATAACTTCAATGCTTTAGATGCAGTTGTTTATGCATATGATGTAGTAGATGGCAATTTGTTAGATATCGCTGATCTTCAAACTGTATATCAATCTAGTAAAGCAATTGATACAAACAAAATGGGTGTAGCAGGTAAAGATAGAACAGAAACTGTTACAATTACTGCAAGAGATAGAGCAGGTAATACAACTTCTAAATCATTTGTTTTGACAATTGTTGCTAATAAATATGTAGAAGAAAATCTTATGAATGAATTTGGTGATTTAAAAGATTCTCTTGGTGAATTAACCGCTGAAATTCAAGATATATTAGATAAAGTAGATGCATTAGATGTATCTGTTAAAGATATTAAAGCTGAATTAGAAAAATTGGCTAATTTAATGAACAATACTGCAACTAAAGATGAAGTTCAATCTATTAAAAATGCAGTTGACGCTCTTAAAACTGAAGTAGATACTATTGGTGGTAATGTTGAAACAATTCAATCCAAAGTGACTAAAAAAGGTTGCGGAAGTGGTGCATTATTAGTTCTTGAAATCGCTGGTGCCGCTGCATTATTAGCAGTAGTATTGAGAAAAAGACACTAATTCTTAGATTAAAAAGGAGGTGGAGGAGGTAAACTTCACCTCTTTATAAAAAATGAAATATATTCAAATTCAAAATTATAAATCTATATATGAAGTATACGCCTTATGGAATGAGGCTTATGGTTATATATTTCCAATTTCAGAGGAACTATTTCAAAGGAATAATTTAAACATTTATTTAAAGGGATCTTATATCGTATTAAACGATGAAGATAAACTAATAGGCTTTATTTTAGCCAAAATTTGGAAGGACGATTTTGAAATTCCAACCTATCAAGATAGTGGCTGGATTAGCTTATTTTATGTTGATTCTAAATATCGGAATCAAGGAATAGGTTCAAGACTACTTGAACTAGTAGAAAAAGAAATGAGAGTATTAGAGAAAAAACGTATCTATTTAGGAAAAGACTATTTAAATTACTTTCCTGGTCTTCCAGTGGATTTAAAAAATAGTACTGATTTTTTTGAAAAAAGAGGATTCGTTAGACCATATGATACGTATGATTTAATCAAAAGCATCAAAGGTGTTTTTAAGCAAAAACTGCCGCTTAAAAATAATGAGATTCAATATAGGATTGCAAGTATAACGGATAAGGAATCAATTATCCAATTTATTTATAAAAATTGGCCTGGACGTTGGACCAAAGAAGCGATTGATTATTTCAATAATGGAGGAACAGGTAGGGAATATGTATTGGCAATGGATAAAGGAAAAATCTGTGCATTTGCAAAAGTAGGATATCCTAATACCCATACCAATTTAATTAGTTATAGCCAAACATGGCGTAATCGTTTTGATGCTCTAGGTGGAATTGGACCACTAGGAGTAGATATCGCATATCGAAAAAGAAATATAGGTTATGATATTGTTGCTTATGCGCATAATATGCTAATCGATGAAGATGCTAGTGAGATTATTATTGATTGGACTGGTCTTCTAGATTTCTATAGACATATGGGATTTGAGGTCTTTAAGTCATACTTCTATATGACAAAAGAATTAAAAAAATAAAGAAAGGATTAAATATGAAGAGAAGATTTTTTATTCTAGTGATTGCTTTATTTACTCTTTTTACTTTAACAAGTTGTTCTAAAAAGTTTAAAGTCACTTTTGATAGTAATGGCGGGTCTAGTGTAGAAACGCAAGAAGTGAAAAAGGGTAAATATGTTACAAAACCAGCTGATCCTACAAGAGAAGGCTATACTTTCGCTTATTGGGAAAAAGATGGTTCAAAATTTAACTTTGGTACGGCTATTCAAGAAAATATTACTTTGAAAGCAAAATGGGATCAAAATACAGCAACTACTTATACTGTAACATTTGACACTGCTGGTGGTAGTACAATTGCTTCAGTACAAGTAAGTGTAAATGGAAAAGTACAAAAACCAGCAGATCCTACAAGAAGTGGATATGATTTTGTTGGTTGGAAATTAAACGGTGCAGATTATGACTTTAATGCTACAGTAACTGGTAATATTACACTGACTGCTGAATGGAAAGCACAAGCAGGTGTAGAAACTGTAACTGTAACATTTAATACAGATGGTGGTAGTAATATTACTCCAGTCACTCTTAAAAAAGGTGATAAATTAACATTACCAGCAAATCCTACTAAGAGTGGGTATACTTTCCAAGGTTGGACATTAAATGGAGAATCATTTAATCAAAATCAAACTATTAGCGAAAATATTACATTAGTTGCAACATGGAAACAAGATGGAGGAACTACTGTATATACACCAAAGTGGGAACCTGCGCAACAAGTTGGCGGATGGCAAGGAAGAAATATGAAAGTGGTTATTCTTGTACTTCCAAAATCTTCTTATGACCCATTTGATGATGGTTATAGTGCAAGTGATCAAAGAATTAGACAACAACAAGAAAGAGAAGTTGAAAGAAAATATCAAATTCAAATTGAATATCAAGATTGGGATAACTCAGCACCTTGGGGACCTGACCGCGTAAAATATATCAAGGATAAAGGCCCTAATGGAGAATTACAAAGTAAAGACCAATATATTATCAATATTGCATCTTCATGGATTCCAACACTAGTTGGTGCTAACTGTTTAGCCGAATTATATGATATGAGTACACAAACAGGTATTTTTGCTGAAATTGGTTATGAAGAAGTTGAATCAGGTGTATGGGATGGTACAAATCATACTTATCATCAAGATATGACAAATAACCAAGTTGCTTCATCAGGAAATAAAGTATATGGATATATTCAAGGAAGTGTACATTCTGATTACTTTATGTATTTCAATGTTGAATTAATAGAAGAAATGGGTATGGAAAATCCTGCTGAACTTTGGTTTAAAGGAAAATGGACTTGGTCTACATTTGAAAGTTATGCAAATGAACTTCAAACTAAATTAGCTGCAAAAGGTACTGAATATAAAGCATTAGCAATGGGATACCCTGAATTCTTAATTGGTTCAGTGGCATCTACTGGTGGATCAATTGCCACTCCTGGAGATGGTATGACTCCTCCAATGTTGAACTTAACTTCTACAAGCACATTGAATAGATTCAGTGCTATTCAAAGATTAACTACTAGTAATTTATATGATGGTTCTCGTGGTGTTTCTGATGTAGCTACCTCATTTGCTGCTGGCCAATCTGTATTCCATCATGGAGATCTTTGGTTCTTAGGTGATACTACACGTTTTGGTGTTTGTGATTTTGAAATTGGTTGCGTACCCTATCCAACTGCTGATGGTCAAGGCGGAACAACAATTACTACAAGCAGACAACAAAATGCAATTCTTTCTAATGAACAACCATTAGTAGATCCTGAAACAGGTGATTATATTAGCGGATTAGATTTAAGTAGCTCAAGTTTCCAAGTTCCTTACGGAAGTACTTCATGCTATTCTATTATTGATACACAAAATGGTAAAAATGGTATTACAAATAAAATCTTATTTGCAATTATGTATGATTTATATGATGGACTTGGTGATGACCCTGATAAAGTAACTTTATCTGCTGAAGAATCATATAGAAACTGGTTAATTACTAAGTTTGATAACACATTATATGCAGATGTAATTATGTCAACTGAAGGTAGAACTTACTTTGAATTGGCTGAATTATTAAGTATGAGTGTTGGTGGTGGTTCTCACTTTGGACCTGATGCATTGTGGATTGTTATCCCTAATATTTGTAGAAAATCAGATGTTTCTCCTGCTACTGAATTAAATTCAATTGTAGGAAAATATCGTGACACAATGAGAAGCATGGGTTACTTAGTATAGTAGCTATCTAAAAATGAAAAAAAGTGATTCACAGAAATCGTGAATCACTTTTTCTTTTCTTTATGCAACACAGAAAAAGGATTTTATGTTATAATATATATAATAATGTGAGCGCTTACGAAAAAGGAGGTAAATATGAAACTAGAAGAAAATGATAAAAAATATTTCTCAAAAACATATCGTTTTTTTGATTTGTTATATAAACTATTGGTCATAAATATTCTAACAATTATTTTGTCTATGCCAATTATTACAATATTTCCTGTGCTTGTTGCATGTGTTGCAACCATTCGTAATGATTTAGCCGAGGGCAATATTATAAAAGCTTATTTTAGAAATGTAAAACAATATTTTGTTAAATCATTTTTGTTGGGAATATGTTTATTACTCATTTTGGCAATGATTATTTATGCTTTCTTTTTTTGGATTTTTCAAGAATTTCATCAAAGCTCAATGGAGTGGATTGCACAAGCAGGACTAGTAGTTATGGTTATTTGTTTGATTATTTACATATTTTCGGTTGTGCATATTCCGTATTTGATAATTATACTACCTAAGTTGCGTAAAGTTGATATTGTGAAAACCTCTTTTTACATGGCATTTCGCTATATATTTACAACAATTGCAATGATGATTACTTTTGGCATTATTGTTGGATTATTACTGCTTTGTGTAGCTATTCCAGGATTGCTTGCAGTATGGATGATTATTGGCATTTCATTACCTATATTTTTAATCACCAAAATAACAAAACCTATATATTATCAGTTTGAGAAAGTTGATTTCGATAAAATCACAAAACAAATCGAGGAGGAATTAGAAGATGAATAATCAAAAGAAAAGAACCATTTTAGGAATTGAAAGAATTGATGAATTTAAAGACACATTTATGGGAAAACGAATTGGATTAATTACAAATCCAACTGGAATTGATGGAAATTTTACTTCTTCAATTGATATTTTGAAAGAAAAGACTAATTTAGTGGGCTTATTTTCACCAGAACATGGTGTTCGCGCAAGCATTCAAGCAGGACAACATTTAGAGACTTATATAGATGAGGAAACTGGCATCACTGTATATAGCCTTTATGGTTCATCTAAAAAGCCATCTAAAGAAGTAATGGATAAAGTAGATATAATGTCTATTGATATTCAAGATTGTGGATCTAGATATTATACCTTTATTTATACAATGGCATATTGTATGCAAGCTTGTGCTGAATATGACAAGGAATTTGTTGTGTTTGATAGACCTAATCCAATCAATTGTGCAAAGGTAGAGGGAAACACAATCGATATTCAGAAATATCGGTCATTTGTTGGATATTATCCCATTGCTCAACGTCATGGCATGACAATGGGGGAATTGGCTCAATTATTCAATGAAGAATATGGTATACATTGTAAATTAACGGTTATTCCTATGATGAATTATACAAGAAATATGGACTTTGAAGATACAGGACTTCCATGGGTTATTCCTACTCCTAATCTTCCAACGATTCAAACCGCATACGTATATAATGCAACATGTATTTTTGAAGGAACAAATGTAGCTGAAGGAAGAGGAACAACAACACCGTTTGAACTTATTGGTGCACCATGGTTAAAATCAGAGAAACTTGCAAAAGAGTTGAATAGTTATCAATTACCTGGAGTATATTTTAGACCACAATATTTTACCCCTACTTTTTCCAAGTACGTAGGAGAATTATGTGGTGGAGTCTATGTACATATTACAGATCGAAATACATTTGAAGCTGTAAAAACGAGTTGGACTATGTTATATCACATTCGCACCACTTATCCACAATATTTTCAACTTAATAAGCCCTATGTAGAAGGACGACCAGGATTATTTCAATTTGAGGCGGGTACTGATGACATTATCGAAAATAGTGTACCACTTGATGAGCAATTGCGTCGCCTTGAAAAGTATTCAAAGGATTTTAAAACATTGAGTCAAAAATATTATATTTATACGCTTTAAGAGGTATTTTATGTACAAGTCAGGAATTTCCATTTTCAATGGTTTAAAAGACTATGATTTAGAAACCAATTTAGCCTATATGGAAAAAGCAAAACAAAATGGAATAGAAATGATTTTTTCATCGGCACATATTAATGAGGCAGATAGAAATTATCAAGATTTACAAGTTTGTTTGAAAAAGGCAAAACAACTCGAAATGAAGTTTTCTTTAGATATTTCAAAATCTGCATATGACAAAATGGATTATTTAGAAAATTTGTATGCACTGAGATTAGATTATGGATTTAGCGATGATGATATCATTCAATTATCACAAGAAGCACCCTTTTTCGTCGAACTCAATGCATCAACACTTTCCAATAATAGATTTGAAAACCTCATTGAAAAAGGATTAAATTTAAAGCATGTTCGCGTTAGTTTTAATTATTACCCAAAACTTTATACAGGACATAGTATAGCTTTTTGCAAAGAGCGTATAGATTATTATCATCAATATGGTATATCAGTCGGAGCATTTCTTCCATCAAAAGTGGGGCATAGGCCTCCATTATATCAAGGTCTACCAAGCATAGAAGAACATCGATATAGTTCTTTAGATATGGCTATTGAAGAACTGAAAGCTATTGGAATAGATGAAATATACTTTGGAGATGCCTATGCAAGTGAGATAGAATTGAAACAACTTATTCACCATCAAACTAAACTGATTTTACTGCCCATTCAATTAAAGTCTGAATTGCCTATAATGTATCGGGATTATTTAAAAGGGATATACCGGATACGTCCTGATTTTAATAATGTATTGCTTCGTGTTTCCACAAAAACTAATATTGCGACATTTCCTCCCTTTCAAATGGTAGAAAGAAAAAGGGGAGATATCACAATTGACAATCAAGACTTTCTCCGTTATAAGGGAGAAATCAACATTGTCCTTCAATCTTTACCTAGGGATGAACGAGTTAATGTAGTAGGACATATAGAAATAAGTGAATTCATTTTAGATGAAATTCGACAGCAAAAACAATTTATGTTTATAATGGATGATATATAAGATATGAAGGTATGTATATGTGTAGATGCAGGTGGTACCTCAACGAAAGTAGCTATTTTTGATTGCAAGGGAAAGATACTTACAACTGGTATTGGAAAACCAGGTTCTCCCGCAGTAGATATACAGCATTGGTATCAACATATTGATGATACCATTCAACTGGCATTGTCTAAATTATCTGCAGAAGAAATTGAAATTGAATACATAGAAATGGGCGTTTCGGGTATTAGTGCACTTTCATCCCATCGGGAAATGGATGATTTCTTTGAAAAAAAGTATCAGACAATATGTGAAATCACAAGTGATACAGTAACAGCATTATATTCAGTCATAGAAGAAAATGATACTAGTGGTATTGTAGTTATATCAGGAACTGGTGTTGCCATATATGGTGAACGTGATGGAAAAAGTCAGTTGATTGGTGGATGGGGACATTTGATTAGAGAATCTGGAAGTGCATATGCTATTGTTCATGATTTAGCAGTTGAGATGATTGATAAATATGAATCGGGGAAGGAATTAGATCAATTGGAAAAGGGTTTTCTAGACGCGCTAGGTTTTGAAAATATAAGAGATTTAAACCATTTATTTTATCAACATACAAAAGATGAAATCGCAAAATGGAGTATTTATATCAAGTCTTGTGCACAAAACGGAGATTTACATGCAAAAAATTTGCTCTATACGCAAGGAGTATTACTGGGAAAACAAGTCGAGCATTTGATTCAATGGTTGTCTATTTCCCCCAAAACAAAAATCGGATTGCGTGGAGGATTTTTAGAATATGAAGGACAATATATTATAAAGGGTATTCATGACTATTTCAAACAAAGGAATATTGACCTAACATTTGAGGAGTCTATAATCCATCAAATGTTAGGTGTTTACAGAAGAGCATGTTATAATATGAAACAGAATAGGATGGGATGAAAATGAAATCAATCGGAATGATGAGTGGGACTTCATTAGATGGCATAGATATTTGTTTAGTGAATATAATCCAACAAAGCGAATCGTTTGAATATACGATTCTTGCTTTTCAAACATATCCATATATAAAAGAATTGGTTCAAAAAATTCAAGAGGCTAGTAATTTATCAACCTCTAATGTGCAAAAAATTTGCAGTTTAAATGTGGAGGTCAGTGAGGCCTATGCAGATGCGCTTTCCCAGTTTATTGAAAAATACAATATAAATATGGAAGATGTAAATTATATTGCAATGCATGGTCAGACCATCTGGCATAATCCCAATCATATGGATGGGTATGCTTCATCTACACTACAAATCGGTGATCCTAGCATCTTAGCTTATCGCTTTAATAAAATGGTGATTAGCAATTTTAGAACAATGGATATGGCAGCTGGTGGCAGTGGGGCACCGCTTATTCCATTTGTGAATCATTTGTTATATCAAAGTAAAACGAAAAATATTGCATTGCAAAATATTGGTGGAATTGGTAATGTATGCTATTTAAAACAAAACGGGACAATAGAGGATGTAATTGCTTTTGACACAGGGCCTGGAAATATGCTTATTGATGGTGCAATGCAAAAATTATATCGCTTACCCTTTGATAATGAAGGTCAGATTGCAAAAAGTGGCATTATTCATAAAGGGATGTTGCAAGAGTTATTAGCAGATGATTATTTTAAAGCAACTTATCCAAAGAGTACGGGAAGAGAAAAATATAATGATGTTTTTTTGAATGGGATTATAGACAAAATGAGAAGATTAGGTCAAAGAAATGAAGACATCATTGCAACCCTTACTGCGTTTACTGCTTATTCCATTATTGATCAATATCAACGTTTTTTAGGTCCCATTGATGAATTGATTGTTTCAGGCGGTGGAGCGCATAATGCATTTATCTTAGAGATATTCAAGCAAAAATTGGGAATAGATGTTATAGTGGAGGAGAGGACAGATGCATATGAAGCATTTGGGTTTGCAATTCTTGGCCATATGACTATATTGCAAAAGCCTTCAAATGTAAAAAGTGTGACTGGTGCCAAGCACTCTGTTGTCTTAGGGAATATCACTTATCCACCTTGTAAGGAGAATATATGGAAATAAATTTAAAGAAAATTACAACTGAAACGAGAAATCCAAATACAATGGATATTGATCGAGTTTCAACAATGGAAATATTGAAGAAAATCAATAATGAAGATAAAACTATTCCTTTTGTCATTGAACAAGCAATTCCACAAATAACAGATTTAGTTGATGCGCTTGTCCTCACTTTTCAATTAGGGGGAAGATTGATTTATATGGGAGCAGGGACCTCGGGTAGATTAGGCATTCTTGATGCATCAGAGTGCCCTCCTACATATGGGGTAGATAAAAATATGGTGGTAGGATTGATTGCGGGGGGAGTGGATGCTTTGATAACTGCAGTAGAAGGAGCAGAAGATTCTGAAGAACTTGCAAAAATAGATTTAGATCGTATACACATACATTCAAAGGACTTTGTTGTTGGTATTGCGGCAAGCGGGAGAACACCTTATGTCTTATCAGGTATGCGCTATGCGAAACAAATCGGTTGCAAAACAGGTTGCATTACAACAGCTTCAACGAGTAAATTAGCTAATATTGTAGATTATCCAATTGAAGCAATTACTGGTCCAGAGCCCATAACAGGTTCTACTAGAATGAAATCTGGAACTGCCCAAAAATTAATTTGTAATATGATAACAACTACTGCGATGATTCGACTAGGTAAAGTATATGAAAACTTAATGGTGGATTTGCAACCTACCAATCAAAAATTGGTTGCAAGAATGCTATATATGATAAAAGAAGTAACAGGATATGAAGAAGCCGATGCAAAAGAGGCGTTAAATCGCTATCAAACTGTAAAAGGTGTGATTCTATCTTATTTAACAAATATTGAAAATGAAGAGGAAATACAACAATTGTTATTTGAGAATAACGGAAATATTCGAAAGGCAATTGCTTCTTTAGAACAACGAGGACATATAAAATGATAATTGAACAAAAAGCATTAGAAGTAAATGGATATATCTTGAGAGGCTTATTTTCTAGGCCAGAGGATGATTACAAAACAATAGTAGTGATGTTTCATGGTTTTACAGGACATAAAAATGAACATGGCTATTTGTTTAAGCAATTGACAAAAACTTTGGTAGAGCAGCATATTGCCACTTTGCGCTATGATTTTATGGGAAACGGGGAAAGCGATGGTGATTTTACCGATTATACGTTATTTACTGAAATAGAAGATGGTCTAGCTATCATTGAAGAAGCATATCAATTGAATCAATGTAGACCCATTGTTTTGCTTGGTTTTTCAATGGGGGGGGCTATTGCTAGTAGGGTTTCTTTGCTCGTTCAGGATCGAATAGAGAAACTGATATTACTTTCTCCAGCTGGCAATATTCCAGAAATTATCCAAAAACGCTTTACGCAAAGTCAAATGAATTTAGATGGCAATATTGATATGGGAGGCTATTATATGAATAGTGCTATTCAAAAATCGTTTGAAGGGTATGATATGTATAAAGATATTGAGAAGTTTACTAAACCAGTACTGATTATACAAGGATCTTGTGATCAAGCGGTTCCGCCAACATATAGTAAACGGTATGACGATTTATATCCAAATAGTGAATATATTTTAGTAGATGGTTCTGAACATGGCTATGCAAAAGTAGCCTATCGGCAGATTATTCATCAAAAAGTAACAGAATTTTTAAAATAGGGAAGGAAAAAATATGAATATTGTTGTATGTATCAAACAAGTTCCAGCCTCATCAGATGTTAAAATTGATCCAGTTACAGGCGTTTTAATTCGGGATGGAAATAATACAAAAATGAATCCATATGATTTGTATGGAATCGAAACTGCTTTACGCATTAAAGAACAAACTGGTGCAACAGTTAAAACTATTACAATGGGACCTCCACCTGCAAAAGCAGTATTACAAGAATCTCTTTGGATGGGGTGTGATGAGGCGATGCTGATTAGTGATCGCAAATTTGGTGGTGCCGATGTTGTTGCTACAGCATACACGATTAGCCAAGGAATTCGCAAATTAGGCGATTTTGATTTGATTGTTTGTGGGAAACAAACAACAGATGGTGATACTGCTCAAGTAGGTGCAGAGATGGCAGAGTACCTAGGTATTCCGCATATTGCTTATGTGGAAAAAGTATTAGAAGTGAAAGAAAAATCAATTGTAGTTCGTGCATCTATGGATAAAACAATTGAAACATTTGAGGTGATGTATCCATGCTTGATTACGATAGATAAAGGGCATGTGACACCACGCTTGCCATCATATAAGAGAGGAAAATCTATGGAAAATATCAATATACCAATGATTACGTTCCAAGATGTTATGGATCAAGATGAAAACCATTATGGACTCAAAGGATCTCCTACTCAAGTAGAAAGAATGTTTCCACCAGAAAGAAATACAGATAAAATTGTGCTTGAAGGAAGTGTACCTGAACAAGTTGATCGACTGATAGAAATTTTAAAGGACAAAAAATATATTTAGGTGATTGATATGGCAAAAAAATTAACAATTCATCAAGAAAAAGTGAATCAAGAAACTGCTGAGGCAGTAATCAAAATATGTCCTTTTGGCGGATTGGAGTATACCAATCAACAATTGAACTTTACTGCAGGATGCAAAAATTGTGGCTTATGCGCTAAAAAAGGACCAAATGGTGTGGTAACTGAAGAAATTGTTCAAGATAGTACACCACGAATTGATAAAACCAAGTGGGTTGGTGTGAGTGTATTTGTTGAAGTAGACTTAGATGGTATTCATCCTGTGTCTTTCGAACTTATTGGAAAGGCAAAGGAGTTAGCCGCAGTATGTCAACATCCAGTATATGCCATCTTAATTGGGTCAAAGGAAAAAAATGATGCTTATGCGGAAGAAATATTGGCATATGGAGTAGATAAGGTATTTATCTATGAAGATGATGCATATAGCACATTCAATATGGAACGATATGCAAGATGTGTTGAAGACTTTGTTTCAAAAGTTCAACCTTCTGTTCTTTTATATGGAGGAACATCGCTTGGCAGAAGTTTTGCACCAAGAGTTGCAGCTCATTTTAGAACTGGTTTGACTGCAGATTGTACCATTTTAGGAATGAAGGAAAACTCTGATTTAATTCAAGTACGACCTGCTTTTGGTGGTAATGTTATGGCTCAAATTGTTTGTCCAAATCATCGCCCACAAATGTCAACAGTACGTTACAAAATTTTTAAAATGCCTGAAAAAGTCATTCCATTTGGCGAAAAAGTGTATATGGATACGACGTCAATTGAAAAGTCAAGCCATATTGAAACACTTGAAATCAAAGAAAAAGAAAAAGTAACGGATATTTCAGAAGCAGATGTTATTGTCGCTTGTGGAAGAGCATTTAAGTCAAAAGAAGATTTGGCAATGGCAGAAGAACTAGCTAATTTACTAGGTGGTGTCGTTGCGGTAACAAGACCATTAATTGAATCCGGTTTCAAAGATGCTAAATTTCAAGTGGGTTTAAGTGGAAGGACAGTAGCTCCTAAATTAATCATTAATTTAGGAATCAGTGGTGCAGTTCAATATACAGCAGGTATGACAGGTAGCCAAATGATAGTTTCTGTCAATCAAGATCCATCCGCATCCATTTTTGATGTATCACATTATGGCATTGTAGGAGATATTTATCAAGTTGTACCTCAATTGATTGAAAATATCAAGAAAACAAAAGGGATATTGTAGGAGGAAAAAATGGCATATAATAAAATAACAAATCAAGATATAGCCTATTTAAAAACAATTGTAGACCAACAAGACTTTTTAGAAGGTGATGCAATTTCAGAAGATTTTGGTAAAGATGAATTAGGAACAGTAAGTGGCAAACCTGATGTCATGATGTATGTCAAAAGCGCCGAGGAAGTATCCAAAATTATGAAATATGCGAACGAACATTTGATTCCTGTTGTCGTTCGAGGAAGCGGAACAGGACTTGTTGGGGCATGTGTACCACTATTTGGTGGTATTATCATCAACACATCTAAAATGAATCACATTTTGGAATTAGACGAATCTAATTTGACATTAACCGTTGAACCTGGTGTTCTGCTTATGGAGATTTATGATTATGTAGAGCCAAAAGGATATTTTTATGCACCAGACCCGGGTGAAAAAAGTGCGACTATAGGTGGAAATATTGCCACTAATGCAGGTGGTATGCGTGCAGTAAAATATGGTGTAACAAGAGATTGGGTAAGGGCACTAGAGGTTGTGTTACCTAATGGTGATATTGAATGGTTTGGTAGAAAGGTAGTAAAAGATTCAACAGGATATCCGCTCAAACAACTGATGATTGGTAGTGAAGGCACTTTAGGTATTATTACCAAGGCTATTTTAAAATTGGACCCGAAACCAGTAGAAAGTATTAGTTTGCTAGTTCCTTTTCCAACTGAACAAGAGGGACTAGATGCAGTACCAGAAATTATTAAAGCAAAAGTTTCTCCAACCGCAATCGAATTTTTTGAACGGCAAACTATCTTATTTGCAGAAGAATTCTTAGGAAAAAAATTTCCAGATACCAAAAGTGATTCATACATCCTTTTAACTTTTGAGGGGAAAACAAAAGAAGAACTGAATTATAATTATCAACTTGCTGCTGATGTATGTCTCAATCAGCTAGGAGCAACTGATGTTTTTATTGTAGACACTGAAGAAAGAAAAGAATCTGTATGGAAAGCTAGAGGGGCTTTCTTAGAGGCTATCAAAGCATCAACTACACAAATGGATGAGTGTGATGTTGTTGTACCTCGTAGTGAGATTGCCAATTATATTAAATTTACTTATGAACTTGCCGAAAAATATCAAATTCGAATTCCATCGTTTGGGCATGCTGGAGATGGTAATCTTCATATTTATATTTGTAAAGATGCTTATAGTCATACAGAGTTTGAAGAAAAGCTATCCGCAATCTTTGATGAAATGTATAAAAAGGCAAAAGCAGTAGGAGGACTCGTTTCTGGTGAGCATGGCATTGGTTATGCCAAGAAAACTTATATGAAAGAAGTACTTGGAGAAAATCAAGTTCGTTTAATGAAAGGAATTAAAGCGGTCTTTGATCCCAATGATATTTTAAATCCAGGAAAAGTAGTAGAATAAGAATGCAGGACATACTTTGGTATGTCCTTTTTTATAAACAAATATAAATCTATATGAAATCATACTAAAATTCGACATCTTTCATCTTTTTTCTGCTATATAATATAGGAAAAAAGATGGGGTGAAAATAATGAAATCAAAGTTTCTTTTAGCATGTGTATTATTTTTTGTTTTTATTTATAAAATGGTTCCTTCTGATACTATTTTTGCTCATTCAGATGTATTAGATGTGACATATGATGTTTGCCAACCATCAAAAAATCAAGAAGGAGAAGATGAATTATGGTATTTATTGCATCGTCCTTTTTTGGAGTATGATGAATACTTACATTTGAGCGAAGATACGGGTATAATACGATATTATGTTTCAGATCATGCAAAAGATGATGTGGATTATACATGGACAACAGATGTTTCAAAAGAAATAGCAGATGAGATTCAAAACGCTTTTATAAAAAGTTTATGCAAATGGAATGATGTATTTTATTACATGTATGATTCACTTGGTGGTAGAATAAAAAAACAATTGATCACAATAGAAGAAGGCACAAAAGACAATTATAATTTGCTAATTTATCCAATTGATGCTACAGCACCCTACATTGCCTCAACTGCGCCACTCGGTGTAGGAACCGAGATAGATACACATACACCACGTTTGCGTCATATACATTATGAGAAATGGTATATGAATGTAAATCTGCATTATTTTTATCAAAATCAGGATATAAGCGCCCAATTGGCTTATATTCATAAAGAACGCACAGGAATGCATGAATTAGGACACGTTTTAGGATTAAGGGATGTGGATGCATATTGTGCGCCCAATCACCATCATGAAGAATTATTGATGGGATATGGAGATGGGTTGAATTATCAGCTAGCTGCAACCTATCAAGATATTGCGGGGATAGCCATTACAAGGGGATTACATACGGATGAAAATCATATCTGGATGAAAAGGTCGAATATAGATAATACCATTGATTTGATTTGTGCAATTTGCAATAGCGTGATGTATAATGTAAAAAATTTTGAGGACCATAGAATAACTTATCAAAGTTGTAATCATTATGGAAATGATTCTACTCGTATGCTATTGGTTGCATCTTTTGGAAATTTAGATTACTTCAAATGTCAAGGGTGTAGACACATAGATACGATTGAATTTGTAGAAGAATATGACATAAATAAAGATAATTCAAAAATAAAAGACACAAAAATCATCAATTCTTTATCCAAAATGTATTATAAACTGAATGTAGAATCGGTTCAATGTTATCAAATTATTGCTCATAGTTATGAAACGCTACATATTACATTATATAATGAAAGTCTAGAAAGAATTGAACCTTACATAAAAAAGGCAAGTGATATAACCAAAGATAAGGAATATATACTATCAAAAGGGATATATTATTTAGAAATAGAAAATGCAAAAAGCAATAAAGATATGTTAAGTCTTGACATTCATATAAAGAACCCGATACATCTTGTATTGGGCTACTCTATCAAAATTTTATTCAATGTATATAATGCTATATATCCAAACGATTTCAGACTAAATCCGTTTACTCCCAATGAAAAAAAGCAGGAGGATAGTTCTTTCTTAGGTTTGCAAAATGTACATATGATCAAAAAGAGTAATAAGGAATTTATTTCTAAAAAAGAATCTCCTCCGTATCAAAAATTCAGTCAATCTATGATGTGCTTGCAAAGCTCTAAAAATGAATATGAGTGGCACTTTAGCCATAAAGATATGATTGCTATTTCTACCTATGCAACCAATTCTAGTGAAATAACAAGAAGAATACATATGAATAAGAAAAATTCATTTATGGTATGTATAACAATCGGTATGTTATTAGAAGATAAAAAGGCAGTATTCCTATGTGAAGTATAAGGCGTACTTTATCGGGTGTATACTTACATATCATATAAATTGCATAGAAAAACAGTCTTAAAGATATGTTTACCTTTAAGACTGTTTTTATTTGTTAAATAATTCTACCTACACCCATTTTCTTTTTGATTTTGACTAGATTTTTTTTAGCAAAATAACTTGCCTTATCCCGCCCTTGATTTAAAATTACATTTAAGCCTTCTTTGTCATTTAAAAAAGCTTGATAGCGTTCTTGAATAGGTGTAAGTACTTCTATAATTGCATTACTTACATTTTCTTTTAAAACGCCATATCCACAACCTTGTAGTCGTTTTTCAATAGAATCCATACTTTCACCAGTACAACAAGATAGAATAGTCATCAGATTAGAAACACCAGGTTTATGAATAGGATCATAGCGAATACTACCATCACTATCAGTTACAGCGCTCGCAATTTTTTTCCGAACAATGGCAGCAGTATCGTCTAAATAAATACAAGCTTTTTCAATTGGATCGGATTTAGACATTTTTTTGGTTGGGTCTTGAAGGGAGCAAATCTTTGCACCTTGAGGAGCAATGATTGGTTCTGGGACGTGAAAAAACTCACCAAATTTTGCATTGAATCGTTCGGCTAAATTTCTTGTCAATTCCAAATGTTGTTTTTGATCGTGTCCAATGGGAACACCATCTGCATTGTACAATAAAATATCACCAGCCATTAGGACAGGATAAGTGAGTAGTGCACTAGACACACCTTCTATTTGTTTTACTTTTTTGTCTTTATATTGGGTCATTCTTTCTAGTTCGCCTATATAAGTAATTGTTTGTAATAAATAGCCTATTTCTGCATGTTCGTGTACTTCAGATTGGATAAATAAGGTAACTTTATCGGGATTTAATCCGCATGCTAAATATAGTGCCGCAAGTTCTTTAATTGTTTTTCTCAATTGAATGGGGTCTTTTGGAACCGTAATGGCGTGTAAATCAGCAATAAAAACGAAAAATTCGTCATAGTTTCCATTATTTTGTAGATCAACAAAATTTTTAATAGCGCCAAGATAATTTCCTAGCGTCAGTCTACCAGAAGGCTGAATTCCTGATATAATAGTTTTCATATAATATCTCCTTTATGCATAAAATAAAAAAATGCTTTTGTCCTCAAAAGGACGAAAGCATCGTGGTACCACCTTTATTCAATATAAGTGCAATTACTTATATTCTCGAAACCTTAACGCGGTTAAAACGAAAAAGCATTTCCTCTTTTTACATCTATGGATCCATTCATCTATCTTTCTTAACAATGTTCCCACTCTCCATTGTTCACTTTACAAGATAAGAATAGATTACTATTTCCATATCATATGTTTTGATTATTCAGCAAAAATACTTACTATAGGTACTAAAAAGAAGACGAGCCACCCAGGATGCCAAGCATTTAAACAAAATCCAAGTGCTGCATAGGCTATCACACTGATAATAAAGGCAATGCTAACGTATTTTGCTTTTCCTTCTTTTTTAAATACACTGAGCACGACTTCCGTTAATGGAATACTGAGAAAAACAACCCAACCAGGGTGCCATGCATTTTTGCAAAAGCCTAAAATTAAAAAAGCAGTTAATGCAAGTAATGGCATTGCCTTTGAAATTTTTTTTGAAAGTTTATTTCGGTTTCTTTTCTCTTTGCTTTTCACTTGATTTCCATCGATAATCACTTCTTCGTATTGAGCCATATTCCATCTCCTTTGCCCTTTATTATACACTTTCTTTTTCTAATTGTCAATACTTTTGTAAGACAGTGATAAGAGAAAAAGAGGTAATTTTGCCATATTTGCAAATATGCCATTTAGTAGTAAATTTGGTAAAAACTAAAGTAAAAAAAGCATTTTTTATATATTAAATAATTTCCAAAAAAAGAAAAAAATGCCAAAGTAAGCGTTTTCAATATAAAAAAGGTTGATATAATTTATTTTTTATTATATAATGGTATCAAACATTAGTAAATGTTTTCGATTAAAAAATCAGGGGAGGAAAATTATGAAAAAATTATGTAAGAAGTTTTCTGTTCTATTGATGGTATTGGTTGCTGGAATAGCACTAGTTGGTTGTAAGACTGACAAGCCAACTCCTAAACCACCAGTAGATGAAGATGTAAATCCAGATTATCTATCATTGTCAGATTATAAGGCATATATGGTATATGATTTAGAAAATGTTGTAAAAGGGATTAGCAATCAACTTGATGCAAGTGTGTTGAAATTGGTGAATGCTAAAAAAGACGCTGGTGTTGCAGCAATGAATGCAGCAAAGTCAGTGAAAGAAGTTCAAGCAGCATTTAAAGCGGCTAAAGCTGAAATTGCAAATCAAATTCCACTTGCTAATGGTGTGTATTCTTTTATTTCTTTAAGCAATGAAGAAAAAACTGAAATTTTAGGGCTTTTAGAAGCATATGGCGTTAAAAATGGTCTTACAGGTATCAGTCTATATGAAGATGCTGCATATCAAATGTTTAATCCACGTGTTACTTTAGGTACTGAAAATTATATCATTGGTTACGGCTTTGGTACATTAGCTGAAGGTTCAATTACTGCTGATTTAGCTACTGAAAAGAATGAAGCATGGAAAAGATATTATCATGCAATTCAATCATCTGATCCAGGTACCGTATATTATCATAATGACCAAGGTTCTCAAGTAGGTGACTTATATACTTATATGAGTGCTAGTTATTTCACTACATTTATGAATGAAACAAAAGATGGTTATGATTGGGTTCCAGAACTTGCTAAAGAAAAACCACAAGCAGTTAATCCACAAGCCGATGGTAGTGCTACTACATGGAGATTCCCAGTTAAAACAGGTAAAGATGGTTTAAAATACAATACAAATTCTACTATGGCATCTCGTCAAGCCTTTGATGGTAGAGAAGTTGCATTAGAAGATTATCTTACACCATTTAAATTATTATTAGATCAAAAGAATGGTCTATATCGTGGTGGTGAACTTGCGAATCAAACTACTGCCGCAATCAAAGGTGCACAAGCATATTACAATGCATCAAGTAAGGGAGAAGCAGACTTTAGTTCAGTAGGTGTTAAGGTATATGAAGAAAATGGTCTTGAATATTTCGAAGTAGAATTTGTAAATCCAATGACTCAATTCTATGCGATGTATTACATCACAAGTGGTCTATATATGCCTATTCCACAAGCTTTCTTAGATTTAGTAGGCGTTAAAAACTTCCTTGGATTCAATGAAAACAAAACAGAAACACCAGTTGATAATTCATTATCACTTGGTGCATATACATTAGAACGTTGGGATAGTGGACAACAAATTGTGTATAAAAAGAACCCATTCTATGTATATGCAGATACAAAATATACCATTGAGGGTATTCATATGAATATCTTAACTGCTGCTGCATCAGATAAAGAAGCAGGCATTAAAGAATTTTTAGCAGGCAATACAGATGCTTCGGTTATTCCTCAAACTAGATTAGATGAATATAAGAATGACCCACGTACACGTGTAGTAAGAGGAGAGGCTAATTTCAAATTAAATGTAAATGCTACTGATGAAGCTACATGGGAATACTTATTTGGTGAAAACGGAACTATTGTTCAAAATCCAAAAGACAATTATTGGAAAGTTGAACCTGCACTAAGCAATGCACATTTTGTAAAAGCATTGAGTTTATCTATCAATAGAAAAGAGTATTCTGATGCACGTGGTTCTATTGCTTCTGTAGATTTCCTTGCACCAAACTATATGTCTGATCCAATCAATGGTATTACATATAACGATACACAAGCTCATAAAAACGCTGTTGCTGATTTATTAGCAGATACAGATGGTTATGGATATAACTTAGAACTTGCTCGTGAATATTTCAAAATCGCTCTTGCAGAATTAGAAGCTAGCGGCAAATATAAACCAGGTACAAAAGCAAATCCTACAGTAATTGAACTTGAGATTGCGTGGATGTATCCTTGGCAAGAAACATCAGATCATAATGAATTGAAACAATATTTTGAAGATGCATTCAATGATGATTCAGTATCAGGTGGCAAATATAAATTAGAAGTGAATTTCTGGACTGGTGCAGATTGGGCTGAGGTATATAATGATAAATTATTAGTAGGTCAATATGATATTGGATTTGGTTCAATTAGTGGGGACCCATTAAATCCACTTGCATTCCTTAACATTTTATCTTCTGATGCGGGAATTTCTCATAATTTTACATTAAACTGGGGTCCAAATACAAATGATCCAGATGTAGACTTACTGGTTTATAATGGATATCGTTGGTCATATGACGCATTATATCTTGCTGCAAACGGTCAAGCCGTTGTTGAAAATGGTGCAAATGTTCCTTCATATCAAGCAGAAATCGTTAATCAAAAAGCAAATACTGATGGTTCAGTTACATCTGTGGTTGAGATTCAACTTACTTTACCAGAAGCAACTGAAGTAGAAGTACAAAATGTAATTATGTGTTGGTATCAAGAAGGTGATGAGGGCTATAAAGAAGCTGCTGTATTAGATGCTACGGTTGTATCAACCGAAGGTGGAAAAGTAGTTTTAACAATTACTACATCTGCAGATCTTACTGCCGCATTCTATGGTGAAATGGGATTTGATGTTGTCTTTGCACTCACAATTAATGGTGTAACTACAACGGAAATGGCATCTGTATATGGTATGTTCCCAATGGTTTCAGAGTAAACTGATTCTTAGTAACGACTAAAATTTATTAGAGGATGTGTAAGGGCAATTAGGCGTTTCAAAAACTAACCTAATTGCTTTTTGCACGAATATAGAAAATGAAAAAAGGAGGAGTGTTATGGTAAAATACGTATTAAAAAGAATCGGTTTAGCGCTAGCCACTGCATTCATTATTTTGTCGCTTACATTCATAATGAT
The DNA here is from genome assembly GCA_023667245.1 of Anaeroplasma bactoclasticum. Lineage (GTDB taxonomy): Bacteria > Bacillota_I > Bacilli_A > ML615J-28 > CAG-313 > CAG-313. The sequence goes on along the minus strand of JAMPAL010000003.1, from coordinate 74,387 downwards.
TAAACTCTTACCACCGGATAAAACTATTGGTCAAGAACCACAACAAATTGCATTTTATGAAGAACAAGTACGATTAGGTTATGCATATTCCTTTAATATGGAAAAACCAGAATTAGGGGATTATCTATATAAGACGAATGGTTCTTCTGGTAAGTCAACCTATTATTATCAGGTTCCAGTTATGAAACAATATGGCAGTTGGTTGAAAAATATTTTTACAAAGTTTGATTGGGGTGTATCAAGAAAAATTAATCCCAATGTAAAAGCGTCAGTGATTATAGGTGAGCGTTTGGGATATTCTATTCGCATTAATATCTTGTCTGTATTATTCTCTGTACCTATTGGTATATTACTGGGTATTTGGGCTGCACTAAAGAAAAATACGATGACTGACCATGTGATATCTACATTAGTTATGGTTTTTATTTCTATTCCAAGTTTTGTATTAATTATTTTCTTGCTACTTATCTTTGGCTACAAATTAGGGTGGGTGCCAACCAAATGGCCTAATCCTACGGATCCTTTATCGTATAAGATTCTAGGCTATATTTTGCCAGTTTTCTGCTTATCGTTTGGTTCCATTTGTGGATATTGCCGTTTTACAAGAGCAGAATTATGCGAAGTAATGGAAAGTGATTATTTACTACTAGCTAGAACGAAAGGTCTAACCAAAAAGCAGGCTATTTTGCGTCATGCATTACGAAATGCTATGGTGCCTATTGTGCCATCAATTTTAGCGGAATTTATTGGTATTTTAGGTGGATCGATGATTCTAGAAGGATTATATGGTATTCCTGGTATTGGAAAATTATTTATAGAATCTTTAGAATATAAAGATTATAATATCTTATTCGTAGATATGGCAATATTTACAACAATTAGTTTACTAGCTGGTGTTGTTTTAGACATATCTTACGGATTTATTGACCCAAGAATTAGAATGGGGGCGAAGAAATGATAGATAATCATCAAGATAACATAACAAATATTAGTAAAGATGATTTTGTTTTGATTCAAAAAGATACTAAAATTTCAGATAAAGCATTGGAATCTAAACCAACTACCTTCTTTAAAGATGCATTAAAGCGATTTAGAAAAAATAAATCTTCTGTAGTAGGTGCAATTATTTTAGGTATTTTAATTTTACTAGCGCTTGTTGTTCCAGCAATTTCTACTAAAAATATTGATAGAACCAGTAAATCGGAAGCTTTTTTAGCTCCAAAATTATTTGAAGCAGGTACAGGCTTTTGGGATGGAACGAAAAAGTATACTAGAATTGTCTATGATACAGTCAATGAAGTGCCAGCAGATTATTATAAACCAGCGGTATTGAAATTAAAAGTAGATGAAAAACCGACATATATTGACCAAGCTTCAAAAAATGGTATAGGTGGATTTGTAATGTTTGCAAACGAGACTAAGGCAATAGATAAACCTGTTTTGCTTTCATCTTATCCAACACTATTTACATCTAGTGGCAATTATAAAGTTCGATTTTTATTAGATAGTGAAGATAATGTACAAGAATCAATGCTTGGTGAATACGCAGTATACATTACCTATACTGAAAATGGAACAACAAAACGGATATTGTTAAAAAATAGTTCAAAAGAATATGGAATGGTTGAATTAGACATTAGTAGTGCACTACAACAAGAAGGTCTTCTTGAAATAAAAGGATCACTTACGTTTGAACTAGAGTCGAAAGAAAATGAAAATACTTATATTTTAATTAAAGAATGTGTATTTTCAAGTGATCAACAAGTTGAAAATTATGATGAATTGGTGAATCAAATTTCTTTTACAGATGCAACAAAAATGGTTCTTCTTGCAAGAGACGAGTTTCAAAATGTACCAGTAGGTTATTGGAGTTGTTCAGGAAGAAAAGGTGTTCATAATTCAGAAATTTATTATTGTGATTTTTTATATGATACATATGCTGTGGCATATGATGCACAAGAAGTAACCTATGCTGCATCAGATTTGCAAGCATATATTGATCAAGGTTTATGTGAATATGACTACACCATAGGTCCCGAATCCTTTAAAAAATTAAGCGATGATTGTCCTATTGATTCCATTATTGATCAGCAGATTAATTCAATTACAAAGAAACTACTTTCGGTTAGGGCAAATAGTTATCGATATCGAAAATTGGGCTACAAAAAAATGCCTAAATTTATATTAGGTACCAACCAGAATGGTCAGGATTTATTTAAAAAATCTTTTGCTGGACTTAGAACTTCATTAATGCTAGGTGTATGCACTGCCGCTTTTTGCTTTTTATTCGGTTTATGCTGGGGTGCTATTTCAGGTTACTTTGGTGGGAATATCGATATCTTCATGGAACGATTCTGTGATATTTTAGGAGGTGTGCCATGGATTGTTATTATGACACTAGCAATCTTACATTTTGGTAATAATTTTATTACGTTCTTCTTGGCCCTTTGTTTAACGGGTTGGATGGGAACTGCTGCAAGAACAAGAACACAATTTTATCGTTTTAAAGGACGTGAATATGTCCTTGCTTCTCGTACCCTTGGTGCATCAGATGGTAGATTAATTTTTAAACATATTTTACCCAATTCACTAGGAACGATTGTAACTGCGAGTGTATTGATGATTCCAAGCACAATATTTTCAGAAGCCACACTCGCCTATTTGAATTTAGGTTTGCAAGGCGTTCAGGCTTTTGGGGTAATGATGTCAGAAAATCAACAATATTTACAAAGTTCGCCGAATTTAGTTGTTTTTCCCGCAATTATTATTGCGTTGATTATGATTTCGTTTAATTTATTTGGAAATGGATTGCGAGATGCTTTAAATCCATCGTTGAAAGGAAGTGAATAAGATGTCAGAAAAAGTTTTATCTGTTGATCATTTGGTCATTAATTTTAAAACCGACAATGGTCTTGTTCATGCGGTTCGCGATGTTTCATTTGATCTTGCAAGGGGAGAAACATTGTGCATTGTTGGAGAATCTGGATCAGGCAAATCAGTTACTTCTAAGGCAATTATGGGCATTTTAGCCAATAATGCAGTAGTAGAACAAGGCAGTATTACCTATCATGGTGAAAATTTATTAGAAGTTTCAGAAGAAGAATTTCACAAAATTAGAGGACATAAAATTGGAATGATTTTCCAAGATCCACTTTCCTCGTTAAATCCAATTGTTAGGATTGGGAAACAAATTACAGAAGCTACGTTGATTAATGCCAATAAACTCAAACAAATGTATAATGAAATCATATCAGATGATTTAGTGGCTTATAAAAATGTGCTTACAAAAAGAGATATTCAAATCCAACATGAACAAGAAAAGTTTGATGCATGGATAAAAGATATTCGCTCAAAAGAGAATTTAACTGCGGAAGAAAAAGCAAATAATAAGCAACAAATAAAGCAAAAGAAAATGGAACTCAAGCAAACTATTGCTCAAATTAAAGCAACATCAAAATCAAATGCGCTACCACTAAGGGCAAAATTAAAAGAAACTGAGCAAGTTGCAAAGGCAAAAGTTAAAGCATATCAAGAGCAAGTGAAACATGAACATCAAAGTCAAATGTCTCAATTAAAACAATCTTTGAGTAATGCTCAAACTAGTGAAGAAAAAGCTGCTATTGAAAAAGAAATAGTCTTGGAAAAAGAGCACTATATTAATCAACTTAGAATTACAAAAGCGGAAGCTAAAAGACGGGCATTAGAAATTATGAAAGAAGTAGGTATTCCTGATCCTGAAAAGCGTTTTAGACAATATCCATTTGAATTTTCAGGTGGAATGAGACAAAGAATTGTCATTGCAATTGCATTGACAGCAACGCCAGAAATTTTAATTTGTGATGAACCCACAACAGCACTTGATGTGACGATTCAAGCTCAAATTCTAGAATTGATTAATCGTATTAAACAAGAGCGAGATTTATCGTGTATTTTTATTACTCATGATTTAGGGGTAGTAGCCAATATGGCAGATAGAGTCGCGGTAATGTATGCAGGAAAAATTGTTGAATATGGTACATCAGAAGAAGTCTTTTTTGATCCACGTCATCCATATACTTGGGCACTGCTATCCAGTATCCCTGATGTCGATAGCAAAGAAAAATTAGAAGCCATACCAGGTACTCCACCTAATATGATTTATCCACCTAAAGGAGATGCTTTTGCATTAAGAAGCAAATATGCGATGAAAGTTGATTTTGAGTGTGAACCTCCATTTTTTAAAATTACAAATACGCATTATGCTGCAACCTGGTTACTGGATGAAAGAGCTCCAAAAGTCGAAATGCCTAAAATTGTTTCCGAAAGAATCAAAAATGCTCAAAAGGAGGGAAAGTGATTATGTCAAAATATGGTAATCGTTTAGAAGAAGAACTAAAAGACAACTTATTAAAAGATGATAGTGATCCAACCCTTTCAGATGAACATGAAGAATTTCCAGAAGCAGAATTGGATACAGCTATTGAAGGGGGCGTTGATGAAAATCAAGAAGTTTTAAAATTCAATAAGAAGTATGGTATTCATCCACATGTGAAAAGCAAACCAGAACTAAGGGAAAATAATATCTTGCTTTCAGTTAGACATTTGAAACAATTTTTTAAATTTGGTTCTGGTGCTAGAAGTACCAAATTGAAGGCTGTTTCGAATATATCTTTTGATTTACATGAAGGAGAATGTATTGGCATTGTAGGTGAATCAGGATGTGGAAAAACAACAACAGGTCGTTCTATTATTAAATTATATGATATTACATCTGGATCTATTTATTACCGGGGAGTTCGAATATCGGCTGGAATGAGATGGAATAAAAAAGAAATCAAATGGACCACCATCCGTTCAAATCATAAATGCAAGCAACTTCAAAAAGAAATGAAGGAAGAACTAGCCAAATTAGATGTAAAAAGTGAAAATTTCGCTGAAACACGGAAGAATGTGATTTTAAATTATGACGAAAAAATAGCTAAGATAAAAGAAAATACTAGAAAAATTGTAGCTGAGCAAAAAAGCAAAATTAAGCAAATCCAATTTGATAATAGACATGTTAGTCGTAAATTAGTCAATGAAATTCAAATGATTTTCCAAGATCCAATAGATTCTCTTGATCCAAGAATGACAGTAGAAGATATTATCCAAGAAGGATTACAAATACAAGGATATCGTAATAAGGCAGAAAATCATGAGAAGGTTGTCGAAATGCTTGAAAAAGTTGGACTAGTAGCAGAACATGCTTCACGATATCCACATGAATTCTCGGGTGGTCAAAGACAACGGATTGGTATTGCAAGAGCATTGATAATGAATCCCAAACTGTTAATTTGTGATGAGCCAATTAGTGCACTTGATGTTTCTATTCGCGCTCAAATTATTAACTTATTAAATGAACTCAAACAAGAATATGGTTTATCTATCATTTTTATTGCGCATGATTTATCTGTTGTCAAATACTTTTGTGACCGAATTGTGGTGATGTATTTTGGTAAGGTTGTTGAAACAGCAAGTAGTGATGAACTTTTTGCCCATCCAACGCATCCATATACAAGAAGTTTGCTTTCCGCCATTCCTAAGCCCAATCCAAAGACAGAAAAGTCACGTAAGCGAATCGTATATAATCCTGCTATGCACGATTATACAACCGATAAGCCAGAATTAAGAGAATTAAAACCTGGCCATATGGTGTATTGCAATGAAAAAGAGTTGGTTGAATATCAAGCAAATCTAAAGGAAGAACTATGAACTGGATAAAACGTGTATTTATACATTCATGGCAAAGATACCTCATATCCTTTTGTCTTGCTGCAGTTTTATCATTGATTTATTTATGTACCAGGGGTTTTCAAACACTGATTTATTACATTGATGCATTTGCTATTGCAGGCGCTATTGTCTTTTTATGTGGTGCCTTAAGTTTAATATCCTATTTTGGGGGATTTGATACTATACGTTATGGGTTTGCAAGTTTCAGAAGTGGTGGTAGAGCCAAGTATGAAGATTTATATGATTATTCTATTCAAAAAAAAGAAGAACGAAAACATGGCCCTCTCACTTTTGTGCCCTATTTCATAGTAGGTGCAATTTTCATTATTGTATCTTTTATTTTAACCCTATTTCAATAGAATAAAAAAAGATAGAAGATTCAACATTGTTTCGATACAAAAAGACATTGATTGACATAGTTGCACCAAATTCAAAGAAAAATTAAAAAAATTTTAAAATAATTTCAAAAAAAGTATTGAAAAAAGGATAAAAATGTGATACAATTAATAATGAGGTGACCACAGTGATTCAAATATATACTACCCCAAGTTGTGCTTCTTGTAGAAAAGCCAAAAAATGGTTTGACCAGTATAAAATCCCTTATTCCGAAAAAAACATTTTTAGTATCAAATTAAGTAGAGAAGATATCTTTAGAATGCTAGCCAATAGTGAAAATGGATTTGATGATATTATCTCTACTCGGTCAAAAGTATTCAAAGAAAAAAAATTAGACCCAGATAATATGAGTGTTCAACAACTGGTTGAATTCATTATTGAATATCCAAGTGTTTTAAAGCGTCCCATTATCATCAATGAAAATGAACTTCAAGTTGGTTATAACAATGAAGACATTACCATCTTTTTACCAAAAGAATTAAGAAATACAGAAGGGTTTACCATTTTTGATAATGAACCTATTAATATAAAGTATTCAAAAAAATAAAAAATTCTGATAAGGAACTTGTTCGGCTATGCGAATGTGTTCTATATCAGAATTTTTTTACTTTTCATATGCGAAAACGTTTGCAAACAAATAGGAATAATGATATAATGAAGTATAAGGGGGAAAGAACTATGAAAAAAATGATTGTTTTTTGGGGAATACTGATTATGATTGCATTGACAAGTTGTACGAATTCATACCAAGTCAATTATATTGTAGATAATGAAGTATATCAAGTAATAGAAATACAAAAAGGGAAACAAGCGGAGGTAATTTTAGCCCCTCAAAAAGAAAATCAAGTATTTATTGGTTGGATGTATGAGGGAAAATTATTTTCTTTTGATAGCAAAATAGAAAAGAATATGACACTCATTGCCAAATATGATTTCATTTGTCAAGTTGAGGGACACCAATTGAAGGATGCGGATTGTACACATGCCAAAACTTGTATCATATGTGGTCAAACGGAGGGAAATGCAAAAGGTCATACTTGGCTAGATGCAACCTATCAAGCTCCTCAAACCTGCACTGTATGTGGGGAAACCGTTGGTAGCAAACTTTTCTATCAACCAGTAGAACTGATATATGAGATAGATATTCAATCTGCTTATTTGACGATATCCCAATATGAAAATTTGAAAGAGTATTTAAAAGTATTTGCTATATTAAAAGATGGGAAACAAGTCGAATTGCCCTGTGAGGATATGATAGTGAATGCTTCTTATCAAACCGATCCTGAAACGAAAATGAGTGCCAATTATGTTGAATTAAGTTATAATGGTATGACAATGTGCACATCAAAAATATTATTAGGATTATTGGAATATGTTCCATTCAACATAGATGAATCAGATGTAGAGCAAGATTCTTCATTTATATCTAGTGAAAATATGGCACAGTGCCGAATAAATCATAGTACTTTAGAACAATATTGGATAGAAAAAGGGTATGCCAATATGCATAATTACTTGCTTGATTTAGGGTGGGAAATGCCTGGACTATCCAAACAATATAATCCCCTAACAGAACTTGTATATGTACCTATGTTATATTATGTGAAAGATGGATATTGTTTATATATTGATGAATTCAATAATATGCATCCAACAACAGGAGAATTTGTAGATTTTATCCAAATATCAAAAATACCTAATGCATTTTATAAGAGTGGATTAGATCAAGCGATTTCACCCAATCTTGGAAAACTATATTTTTTGACAAGAGACATCAAGCAATATACGATTCAAGAAAACGATTCTATTCTATTGAAACTTTCTGGAAATGGATATAGTATGTATTTATCATCTGTTTCAAATGTAGAAAAAGGTCAGTTGATTTCTAATATAGAAGCGCTGTGTACACAAAAAAGCCAAACCTATGAGATAGAAGGAATGATTTACATTTGTTATAGTTATAAAGAGGGTGTAAATTTAATAGTCAATATCAATCCTACATCAGATGCGTATGTGGATATTACAATTACATGGATGGAAATAAAATAAAAAAAGGAACCAGTTGGTTCCTTTTTTACATTTTTCTTTTTAAAGCATCATAAGCTCTTTTCATTTTAGGCTGACTCTTTTTATAAGTCACACCTAATTCACGTACCAATTCAACAAATTCTCTTTTTCCCGCATCATACGATGTAGCTTCGTATTCTAATTCATAATCAATTGTATCAACATATTTACATTTATCAATGGCTACAATTCCTTTTTTATAAGGGAAACTAATACGATAAGTAGAAAAGGTCATGTAACATTTAAGGACTTGTCCTTTCAAAATATCTACTAATTCATTTTGAATTTCTTCAACTGGAATGATTCCTGTTTGAATAAAGGTTTGCAATTGTTCTTCTGTGATGGTTTCATTAATTTCTTGAAGAGCATAACCTTTTTTTCTTTTGAGTGTCATTACGTATTTATCACTTTTTCGCACTCTCAAACCAATTTCTGACGCTTTTAATGTAAAGCGAGAAGTATCAAAATAATAGTTGGTTTGCAAGTTACGTTGTTTGTCAGAAAACATCGTACAAAGACTCACATACTCTTCCTTGGTTAATAATGTTTTAAATTCAATTTCTAATTCTTTAGACATAAATATTACCTCATTATTACGATTTTCTATATCGCTCTAAATTATACACAAAAAAAATAAAATATCAACTAAAGTAATAAAAATATTTTGGTAAAAACATTACAATTGAGAAAATTGCAATATTATGATATAATGGATATAAAGAATAAAATATGAGGAGACAATATATGGTCGAAAAAGAATTCAATTGGGAAAGGTTTCTACAACCTTATGAACTTGCTGTAGAAGGATTCATTTTAAAAATAGAGGGTATCAAAAAACAATATCAATTACGAGGGGAATACTGTCCAATTGAAATTGTTACTGGTCGTGTGAAGTCTCCAGATAGTATCTTAGATAAAGCCAATAGAATGCATGTTGCATTTGAAAATATTTCAAAAGAAGTATATGACATTGGTGGTGTTCGAATTACTTGTAAGTATATTGAAGACGTCTATAGCGTTTGTGAATTATTAAAGTCAAGAAAGGATGTTAAACTGTTAGAAGAGCGAGATTACATTCAACATATTAAACCAAGTGGATATCGTTCATTGCATTTGATTATGGCTTATAATGTAGAAACTATTGATGGACAAGAGCCTATTATATTAGAATTTCAAATTAGAACGCATGCGATGCATTTTTGGGCCAGTATTGAACATTCGCTTAAATACAAGTATCAGAAAAATATACCAGATACTCTAAAAGAAAGACTAAAAAGTGCTAGTTTAGCCGCATCTAAGTTAGATGAAGAAATGTCGCAGATTCATCAACTTATTCTTGAAATAGAAAATGCAAATACAACCAAACAGGTTGATCCATTAGAAAATGAGATATCTTTGGTCAATCTGAAAAAATGGTAAATCTATGATTAAAAGATTTTTCATCAAAGAATCCGAGATTCTAGTTAAAGATTATTTAACCAAACAAGGTATCTTTCAAAATGCACAAAAAGCAATTAAACAAGGAAATGGTCAACTCCTAGTTAATGATCAAATTGTAGAAAATTGGTATGTCATGCATCATGGTGATATCTTAGAGGTTGTTTTTCCTGCGTCTTTTCAAGGTGAACATATTCTAGGAATAAAAGGTCCATTGGATATTTTATATGAAGATAGTTATTTGTTGATATTGAATAAACCCAATAATTTAGCAACCATTCCAACTAGGCTACACTACCAACATTCTTTGGCCAATTATGTGATGTCATATTATAAAAGAAAAGGAATCATATCCAATATTCACTTTATAGGTAGATTGGATTATGCAACTTCTGGTATAGTTGTTTTAGCTAAAAATCCATATATAATGGCAGAAATGAAAAAAATTGCTCTTCTTAAAGAGTATATTTTAGAAGTGGAAGGACACTGTCAACAACAAAAAGGCATCATTGAAGTTGGCATTGAAAAAGATCCTACTAGTATCATCAAAAGAAGAGTCACTACAACATTTGTAAATAGTAAGACCACATATGAAGTCCTTCAAATCAAAGAATCGACCTCCATTGTAAAAGCCACATTACATACAGGTAAAACACATCAATTGAGACTCCATTTCGCTCATTTAGGGCACAGCATTATAGGAGATGAATTGTACGGCAAAAAGGCAAGTGATGGTATTTTACACTTGCACAGTATGCACATTCGTTTTGTTCATCCTATTTTGCAACAAGAAATCAGTATCACTTGTTTACCACAATGGATAGAAAAAATCATCTAAAATTAAATTAAAAATTATTTTTTTCAAGCACTTCGTCGATGAGTCCATAAGCTTTTGCTTCATCTGAAGTCATATAGTGATCACGATCAGAATCCTTTTCAATGGTTTCTAAAGATTGACCCGTATGCTTACTCAAAAGTGTATTTAAAAGATGCTTAGTTTTAATAATTTCTTCAGCAACAATCATAACATCGGATGCCTGGCCTTGTGCACCTCCCAATGGTTGATGAATCATTATTTTGGTATGCTTTAGGGCATATCTTTTTTTGGCTTCACCACTAGCTAATAAAAAAGCCCCCATGCTTGCGCAAATACCCATACCAATAGTCACACAAGGGTTGGGGATATAGTGCATTGTATCATAAATCGCTAATCCAGATGAAACCGATCCACCAGGGGAGTTGATATAGATATAAATTTCTTTTTCTTTATCAATGCTTGATAAAAATAGCAATTGTGCAATGACACTTGCACTGATGGCATCATTAATTTCTCCAAATATCAAAATAATTCTATCTTTTAGGAGTCTAGAATATATATCAAAACTTCTTTCTCCTTTTATAGTTTGTTCAATGACAACGGGTGTTAAGTACATAGGATATCCTCTCTTTCTCCCTTATTATACCGCATTGCTTTGTCAAAAAAACAAAAAAAATGGCAATTGCACAAGCAATTTCAAAAAAAAGTAATATACTAACAACGAAGGAGGTGATTCTCGTGCCAAGATTTTACAATCCTTTTCAAAATAATAATTTCCCTGGTATGAACTTCAACAACCAACCTGAACAACAACAAGAACCTATGATGAATCCTGATAACCAAACTTGTAATTGTGGCAATATCAATCAAGGTATGCCAGATTGCGGATGTCAACAACAATGTCCTACTACATACAAATGCTGCCCACCCATTGTAACCTGCTCTAAACAAGTTATCAATCAATATCATGTAACTAAACAACCATATGTACATAACTATCATACCGAAATCGTTCATCATCATGTAACTGAAAATGAATTTATTCCAAATTATACATGTAGTGAAGTACACGTGAATGAGCCAAACAACACCAATTATCCAAGATAATGAACAAAAGAAATGAACCTGTTGATTAACAGGCGATTTTCTTTTTTATGGGGTATGAAATGATTGACGAAATTGGTGAGTTTATGGTATGATATAGCATCATTAGTGATTGTTAGGAAGAAGGTGTCATATGAATCTGCTTGAAAATATTTTTTCTTGGCCCAATCCCACTCATCAAGGATATGGTATTGCACATATAGTGATTTGTGTATGGACTATCATTTTTTCAATACTATTTTTAAAATGGGGGAAGCATTCATCCACAAATGCAATCAAAAAGGTTGTATTTGCTTTTGGGATTTTCTTTTTTTGCTTAGAATTGTATAAACAATTGTTTTTTCATGTATTTGAAAAAAGAGACGGGTATAAATGGTCCATTTTTCCTTTTCAATTTTGCTCTACTCCACTTTACTTTTGTTTGATAGCCCCCTTCCTTCCTCATCAAGGAAGAAAGTTTGTTTTTTCCTTTCTTGCTTTTTATGGTTTTTTAGGAGGTTTTTCCGTTTTGGTTTTTCCAAAAACAGTGATGAGTACCGAAGTCACCATTACCATGCAATCTTTGATTTGGCATAGTACAATGGTTGTTTTAGCTTGTTATTTAATAGGGGCATATCATTTTGGAAAACAATACAAAGAAGTATATCCTGGTACCCTTGTCTTTTTGGTGATTACGGCTATAGCCCTCACAATGGATATTGTATTTGAGCAATTTAAAGTCAAATATCAACTAACCGATACATTCAATATGTTCTTTATTAGTCCCTATTATAAAAGTACTGTTCTTGTCTTATCTACAATTTGGGAAAAGACCAATTGGTATGTTTTTTTGGCTTGTTATGTATTGGGTATTATTCTTGCAGCGACGATTTTATTTTTTAGCATTCAAGGTATATATTTTTTATACCAAAGAATCAAAGATAAAAATGTAAAAAATAAACATTATCAAGAGAATTCCTAGCAAATAACTTTTATAAACTAAAAAAATGGTGTATAATAATAAAGTAAATCATATATAGATATAAATCATTGATTGGAAGAGTAGATTATTGGGCGTCTTTTAGGGAGAACTTGTCATAGACTGAAAGCAAGTTTAAGCATGACGATAATTGAAGTTCACCCAGGAGTGGCCCTAAGAAAGCCCGTCTATCTAGCGTTAATAGATATAGAGGAGAAATAATGGATATTTCTCGAATTAAGGTGGTACCACGGCATGCTTTCGTCCTTTATGAGGAAGAGGGCATTTTTTATTTTTAAGGAGGAAATGTATGAGTCATCAGTTGGAAAACATTCAACAAGAAGCATTAACGAAAATTGAACAAGCAAAGACAATGCTTGAATTAAACGAAATTAGGTCTTACTATACGGGTAAAAAAAGCCCGCTCGCTGAGATTATGAAGGGTCTTGCTACAGCGACTATTGAAGAGAAAAAAACGCTAGGTGCAGCATCAAATCAAGTGAAACAAGCTATTGAAACGGCGGTTATGGCTAAGCGTATGGCATTAGAAGAAGCTATTGTCAATGCCCAACTTGAAAAAGAGGAAATAGATGTAACGCTACCTGGATATAGTTTTAAAAAGGGAACCATTCACCCTCTCAATCAAGTCATTGAGGAATTAGAAGATATTTTTATTGGCATGGGATATAGTATTGCTGAAGGGCCAGAAGTAGAAGTAGATGTATTTAATTTTGAAATGCTCAATGTGCCCAAAGGGCATCCTGCTCGCGATATGCAAGATTCATTTTATATCAATGAGAATGTGCTTATGCGTACTCAAACCTCGCCAGTTCAGGCAAGAACTCTACTAGAAGCAGGAGGAAAACCAGTAAAAATTGTATGCCCTGGTAAAGTATATCGCCGTGATGATGATGATGCAACACATTCTCATCAGTTTACGCAATTTGAGGGTCTTGTTGTAGATAAGCATATTACGATGTCTGATTTAAAAGGAACACTGAGTTTGTTGATGAAAAAAATGTTTGGTGAAAACAGGCGTATTCGGTTTAAACCATCGTATTTTCCTTTTACTGAACCAAGCGTAGAAGTAGATGTAAGCTGCTTTAAATGTGGTGGAAAGGGGTGCCCAATGTGTAAACACACTGGGTGGATTGAAGTTCTTGGTGCCGGAATGGTACATCCTCATGTACTCAAAGCTTGTGGATATGATCCTGAAATTTACCAAGGATTTGCTTTTGGTGCGGGAATTGAACGAATTACAATGCTTAGATATGGTATTGATGATATTCGACATTTTTATACCAATGATTACCGATTTTTAAAACAATTTGAGGGAGATAGATAATATGATTGTATCATACAATTGGTTAAAAGAACTTATACAATTAAATGTTCCCGCAGAAAAACTTGCGGAAGAAATGTCATTATATAGTGTTGAAGTTGAATCGTTTTCCAAATTGATTCAAGCTACAAATCTAGTAGTAGGATATGTAAAAGAAAAACGCAAACATGAAAATTCAGATCACTTGAATGTATGTCAAGTTCATTTTGGTGACTATGATTTACAGATTGTTTGTGGTGCGCCCAATGTAGAAGAAGGCCAACACGTGATTGTAGCCTTGCCTGGTGCCGTTTTACCAGGAGGAACAATCAAGAAATCGGTTATTCGTGGTGTAGAATCGAATGGAATGATTTGCTCTTTACAAGAATTGGGATTAGATGCCAAATACATTCCAAGTGCGTTTGCTCACGGTATTTATGTGCTCGGTGAAGATGCTATTCCAGGTACGAATGCTCTTACTTACTTGGGATTGGATGATGATGTAATTGAACTAGGACTGACACCTAACCGGATGGATCTTCTTTCAATGAAAGGTGTTGCAAAAGATGTCAAAGCCATGTATCAAGTAGAAGAGATTCCTCTTTCTTATACGCTCCATGAAGATTCTCAAAAAACAGAAGACGAACTGAGCGTGTCACTAGAAACAAGTAATTGCTATTCGTATTATGCTAGGGTCGTTAAAAATGTAGTCATTCAAGAATCACCTACTTTTATCAAAGCGCGTTTAATTGCAAGTGGCATTCGTCCCATCAATAATGTCGTGGATATTACCAATTATATTTTGATGTTATTTGGTCAACCGCTTCATGCATTTGACCAAGATCAATTGGGGCATCGTATTGTAGTTAGGCGTGCAAAAGAGGGTGAGAAAACCATTACACTCGATCAAATTGAACGTACATTGACACATAGTGATATCGTGATTACAGACGGAGAAAAACCAGTTTGTATTGCGGGGGTAATGGGATCAAACAATACAGAAGTGACAGAAAAAACAGTGAATGTTGTTTTAGAGTCGGCTGTATTTCGACCACTGAGTATTCGTAAAACATCTTCAAGATTGGGATTACGTAGCGAGGCAAGCATTCGCTATGAAAGAGGTGTAGACTTGAATCAATCACTAGAAGCACTCGATTATGCTTGTTATTTGCTAGAACAATATGCAGGTGGTACAGTATTGAAAGGATATATTCACCAAGGGGTGAGTCATATTGAGGATAAAGTATTTACCATTACACCTGCTTATGTTGAGCATTATTTGGGTATAAACATTCCTCTTTTGAAAATGAAAACGATATGCGAATCCCTTTCTTTTGGTGTTGCTATAGAAAATGAACAATTGAAAGTGAGTGTACCCAATAGAAGATTGGATATCACTATTCAACAAGATTTAGTAGAAGAGATTGCCCGAATATATGGGTATGACCAATTGCAAGAAACGCTTCCGTTAATGAATGTGAGTGGTGGGCTTACAATGCATCAAAAAGCAAGACGAATTGTTCGTCATACGCTTAAAGATATGGGATGGAATGAAGTGATAACATATAGTTTGATTCACCCCAAAAAGGTAGAGGCTTTTGGCCTTTTGCAAAAAGAAAATGAAACAACAATTGAATTGAACCATCCGATGAGTGAAGAACATGCGGTACTTCGAAAAAGTTTGATTTCTAGTTTAGTTGAAGTTGTAAAATATAATCGTGCTAGAAAAATAATGGATAATGCCTTTTTTGAAATTGGCAAAAAGTATTATCGTATTGGTGAAGATACGTTTGAGGAAACGGTTGTATCAGGTATAATGAATGGTGTAGTGCCTAATCATCCTTGGGCTAGTGAAAACAAAACAGTTGATTTTTTCTATGTCAAAGGTATATTAGAGCGTATGTTTGCCAATTTACGTGTTCAAGTCCAATATAAAGGATTAGATGTACCTAGTTCAGAAATGCATCCAAAGCGTACAGCTCTCCTTATGTATCGCAATCAAGTCATTGGATTTATGGGTGAGTTACATCCAAAATATGCCAAAGAGTATGATCTTGGAGAAAGTTATGTATTTGAAATCTTATTAGATACTCTTCTTGAAGATACATTAGCAGTAGTGCCTTTCCAAGCTATTTCTAAAGTACCATCTGTTGAACGTGATTTGGCACTTGTAATGGATATCAAGCAACCCGTTGGAGAGATTTTAGAGGCCATTCGAAAAAGTGATAAAATGATTTCAAAAGTGCAAGTATTTGATTTGTATATAGGAGATAAAATAGAACCTAGTAAAAAGAGTGTTGCTGTAAGGATTACATTAGAATCAGATGAAACTTTGACAGATGAAATTATTTCTTCTAAAATCAAACGTATTTTAAAATCACTAGAATATCGCTACCAGATTACGCTTAGAGCTTAATGGCAAAATAGGATCATTTAAAAAGATATATTTTTGATGGAGAAAATATATCTTTTTTTAGGTTATGTAGTTTTCATTTATCATAAAAAAGATTACCACGTGAAATATCAATAGGCAAATACTGCTATTGTTTATCTATTGCAAAAAAAAGGGATTTATAGTATAATCAAAAAATAACAAAGGATGGAGTAGACGATGCAAAATAAGAAATATGAAAGAATACTAATCCTGGGATCTATTGGATCTGGAAAAACGACCCTAGCCAATAGTATTCAAAAAAAGACAGAAATATTAGTTTATCATCTAGATAAAGAATATTGGTTACCCAATTGGACACGTCCAAAACATCAAATATGGGAGGAAAAAATCGCTAAATTTGTATCTGAAGATAAGTGGGTAATTGAAGGCAATTATATTGAAACTTTACCACTTCGCTTAGAACGGGCTGATTTGGTTATTATGCTAGATATCCCCACAAAAATTTGCATTAGAGGTGTATTTTGGCGAACTTTAAAGGGACAATTTTTCAAAAGAAAAGATCTTGGAATGGGATGTAAAGATGCATTCAATCGATCTTATCAAGACCTAGTAGATTGGGCAAAATCATTTAAGACAGTTTATTATCCTGCTTTGATGCAAGTGATTAGCCAGTATCCACAAGTCGATGTGAAAATATTTAAGACACGCTCTAGTGCCAAACAATTTATAGAAAGGTTAATAGATTGAAAATGACAAAAAAAAGAAGTTTTGCATTATGGGGGGGGATTGTATTTTGCTTATTGTGTTTAGTAGGATGTCGTAAGACATATGAGGTACATTTTTTTGTAGATGATATATGCATACATCAAGTAGAAGTAAAAAAACAAGGAAAAGTGGAAAAACCACTTGATCCTGTGAAAGAAGGATATCATTTCTTAGGTTGGTATCTAGAAGATGAATTGTATGATTTTGAGCGTGATGTTCAAACCAATTTTGCTTTAATTGCACGATTTGAAGAAAAACAATATACCATTACTTTACAAAGTCAAAATGGTGAAGCAGATATTGTTCTTCAAGCTACCTTACATGAAACGATTATTCTACCCACACCAACTAAAGAAAGATGTGCATTTCTAGGTTGGAAATACAAAGGGGAATTTGTAGATTCAGTCTTGGAAGTACAACAAGATATGAAACTGATTGCGGAATGGGAACAGACTAGTTATTTAATTCAGTTTGATACAATGTGTGACAAAGTGGTTAGGAATCAGATTGTTGAAAAAGGAAATAAAGTCTATCAACCCAATGCCCTTTTGAATCCGGGATATACTTTTTTGTATTGGGAAAAAGATGGTGAACGCTATGATTTCGATAGTGTAGTAGAAACAGATATGACTTTAACAGCAGTTTGGGAATTGAAAATGTTTGGAGTAGAATGGATTACGCATACAGAAGATACAATAGATGGTTTTCAGGTGGCTTATGGTACAATCTTAGAAGAACCTCAATCACCTACAAAAGAAGGATACACTTTTGTTGGATGGTATTATTTAGGAGAATTATTTGATTTTACTACCCCCATTCACTATAATATGGTTTTTACCGCTGGATGGGATATGAACCAAAATACATTAGAAAGGTATCTAATGGATTTAGTTCCAGAAGTCACTTCAAGTGATTTGGTTTTCTTAGAACACATAGAAGATTCGCTGGCAACATTGGTTTGGCAATCATCCAATGAAGATGTAATTTCTGCTAATGGCTTGGTGACAAGGCAAATTGTAGATTGTGAGGTTGACATAACTGTGCAAGTATTAAAGGATACACAAATTTTTGAATTGAAATTTCATACAATTGTACCTAAAATAGAATTAAAGCCCCTAAACAAGGGGAGTATCGTCAGTGGATATTTGTATGACTATAACGGAGCCTTCCGCTTACCAAGTACTTCAATTGAACAATTAGATTATATCAATTTTTCATTTGCAAGCATCCAAAATGGTGAACTTGTATTACCTAATCTTACTGCTGTTCGACAGGTTTTATCTTATCGTCAACAAGGCGTTCGAGTTGGTATTGCTATTGGAGGATGGGGAGCAGGTGGCTTTAGTGAAGCAATGCTGACCAAGGAAGGAAGAAGCAAACTGGTTCAATCCATTATGAATACACTCAAGCAGTATCAATTTGATGGCATTGATATTGACTGGGAATATCCAACGAGTAGCGTAGCAGGAATCGGTTCAAATAAAGAAGATAGACAAAACTTGAATTTATTTTGTGAAGAATTAAAACAAGCAATGAATGCTTATCGGAAAGACTTGATTTTAAGTATAGCAGTTACAACAAGTGATACTTTTTTTGACTTTAGAACACTCAATCAATATGTGGATATTTTCAATGTAATGACTTATGACTATGCAATGGGCAATACAGCCTATCATGATTCAGCATTATATCGTGTAAACGCTTCATCTAGTATGAGTAGCGCAGTAGAGTTTATGAAAACGAGAGTAGATGTGGATAAAATCATCCCCGGTGCTGCCTTTTATGCTAGAAGGGGAACCTTTGCGAGTGTTGTTAATCAAAATTTATCAGCCTCTCTTTCGACATCAATGGGGACAAATGCGCTTTCTTTTGCAAAATTGAAAGAATTAATTTTGAATGATTCTACCTATGTAGAACAGTATGATGAGCAAGCAGAAGCAGCTTATATTATTCGGGCAGGTATGTTTTATTCTTATGATAATGAAAGAAGCATTGAGGCTAAGTGTAACTATGTAAAAGCTCATGGTCTAGGAGGTCTAATGTGTTGGGATTTAACGCAAGACTATAATGATCATGATACAGGTATTTTGGTCAATGCAATGTACACAAGTTTGAAACAAAAGGAGGAGTAAAATCCTCCTTTTTAAAATTTCATTATTTTTTCATAGTAATTTCACGATAAAAAAATAGTTCTTATGGTATAATACAAAATAGGGGAAAAATTAAAACGGGAGGTATTTTATGAATATAGGTAGTAATATTCAGACTTTGCGTGAATCAAAACAGATGACTATAGAAGAACTAGCATCTTTGATTCAAGATAGTGTAGAAAATGTAGCAAAGTATGAATCCAATGAATTAGAGCCATCATTAGATAAAAAATTGGCTCTTGCACAGGTATTTGATGTTCCTATGGATACATTTAGTTTTCGTATCGATCGAAAAACATATGTGCATCAAACGACAGAAATTATAGAGGAAGACAATCATATACAAGAAGAAAATGTACAAGAAACGCCTTTTGCTCAGTCTCAAATCACCTATACACCCAATGTGTTTGATGAAATTTTTAAACGAGATTATCGCAATTTTGTGATTGCTAATCTATTTTCGTGTTTGATTTATGTGGTGTGGGGATTGTTTTTTTACTTTGGCACTCTAAAAGTACTGGGTATCATCTCATTATTGGTTTCGGTGATTTTTATTTTTCGCTTTATTCAAAAGGCACGCCAGTACAAAAGACTAAAGGCGAATTGGGTAGAGGAATTTGTGGGACAAACAAGGATTTATACCTATTATCAAGATCATATGGATGTATCTAAACCAGATGAAACAACACAAACTACTTTTTATTATAATGAATTTTTACTTTCTGTAGAAAATAATAAATATTTGATTTCTTCTTGTGTGAAAGACCAACGAACGATTATGGTCATTGATAAAAATGATTTTCAAAATGGATCATTTTCACAAGTGAAAGAAAAAATGAAACCAAATAGTCAAAATTATGTAGACTATATGGCATTAAAGAAAGAAAAAAATGAGGCCACTCTACCAAGAAGTATGGATATATTATCATGGGTTTTTATGGCACTGGCTATTATGGGGATAGCGATTGTTTCCACCATAATAGAATTATTTACCAAGGATACAACGCTTACTTTATATTGGTTGACCTATGGAATTGCATTGCTATTTCCGATTGTGTCGATTATCTTTGGCATAATTTTGAATAAAAAGTATAAAATGAAGAGAAAAAAGAATATCATTACAGGTATTGTCATGATAGGAATTTGCTTGTTGTTAGCGGGATATGCTACGATGAGCCTTGCAACTTGTGTAAAAGCAAATGACAAAGTGGCTTATGAAAAAATTGAATCTATGACTGAAATCAATATGCCTGATACATATTATACCGTATATCGCAATACGAAAGAAGATACTGTAATACACCAAGAACAAAATTACACAAGAAAGCAAATTGATGTAATTGTCTTTGGGAAAGAGAAGGAGCATCAAGCATTTCTTACAGATGCAAAATCAAGTACCGCATGGAGTACAAAACAAATTGATGCACCAGATTTTCCTTTTTTCTCCATTGCTACAGAAGTCAAAACCGTATTGACCCAATCGGGGTATACTTATGATGATACATGCGATTTATATACAATTTGTGCATTAGAAGATGGGCAATATCTTGCGGCAATGTATTATGAACAAGGGAATTATATGTTACTTGTTAGCTACACAAAAAATAGTGAATCAATTTCTTTACAGAAATAAAAAAAAATGTTAAAATAAATTTATACTCCCTAATATGTAAAAATATAGAGAGAAACGTATCAATTGAATATGAAAAAATGGTGGAGTCTGTCAAATAAAGAGGCAGTAATGCCTTTTTTTCATATCATCGAAAGAAAGAGGTGGTGAGAGATGAAAAAAGCATTGCTTGAAAAAATCAAAGAATCTTTGTTGGCTGTTTTGCCCATAACGGTGATTGTACTGATTTTATGTTTTTGCTTTAAGCTTCCAGGATGGACGATTTTTGCCTTTGTCATAGGCGCTATTATGTTGATTTTTGGGCTTAGTTTTTTCAATCTTGGTGCCGATGCCTCGATGATGAAAATGGGTGAGCAAGTCGGCAGTTATATCACGAAAAAAAAGAATTTGCTTCTTTTGGTCGGAGTAACTGCAGCGATTGGTTTGATTATCACTATTGCAGAACCAGATTTGATGGTACTAGCAGATCAAATGAAAAGCACAATTCCACCACTAGTTTTGATTTTATGTGTAGCACTTGGAGTAGGGCTTTTCCTTGCTTTAGCACTATTGCGTATAGTATTACAAATTCAATTGAATGTTTTGCTTATCATATTGTATGGGATCGTTTTTTTAGTTGCTATTTTTGTACCAAGTGAATTTATTGCAGTGGCCTTTGATTCTGGTGGTGTGACTACAGGTCCTATGACAGTTCCTTTCATACTTGCACTTGGACTAGGTGTAGCAGGAGCTCGTGGTGATAATGCCTCGAAAGATGATTCATTTGGACTTGTTTCTTTTTGTTCTGTTGGTCCAGTACTTATGGTTTTGATACTAGGATTATTTTTTAGAAATCCAAATGTAAGTACATCAGATGTTATAGCATATCAAACATTTCATGATTTTAGTACAGGATTTGGCCATCAATTGGTAAGTATGATAGGGGAAATTGCTCTAGCCATCTTACCCATTATTGCTTGTGTAGTTGTTTTTGAAATGATTTTAATTAAAGATAGTAAGAAAAATATCATCAAAATATTTATCGGTTTACTTTATACTTATATTGGTTTAGTCATATTTCTAACAGGCGCACATATTGGATTTATGCCTGTTGCAACTTTATTGGGTAAAACAGTAGGTGCCACGCAGTTAAAATACATATTGATACCACTCGGTATGATTATGGGATTTTTTGTTGTGATGGCAGAACCTGCCGTTCATGTGTTAAATAAACAAGTAGAAGAAATTACAAGTGGTGCTATTTCCAAAAAAACAATGTTATATAGTTTAGCAGCAGGCGTTGCTATATCGGTTGGTCTTGCAATGTCAAGGGTTATTTTCGATTATAGTATTTGGTATATTTTAATTCCTGGATATGTGATTGCCATTGGGTTAATGTTTTTCGTTCCTAAAATTTTCACTGCAATTGCCTTTGACTCAGGTGGTGTTGCTTCAGGACCACTTACAGCGACTTTTTTATTACCACTTGCAAGTGGTGCCTGCCTTGCTATTTATGAAGGAACAAGTCATTTTGAGACAAAGATGTTGACTAATGGATTTGGCGTAGTTGCTCTTGTTGCGATGACACCGCTTGTCGTTATCCAAATTGTAGGCTTAGTGTATAAGTGGAAGACTAGAATGAAATCGCATTATGTAATGGCTGAATTAGAACCTATTATTGAATTTACAATTGATTATGAAGAAATGGAGGAAAAGGCAAATGAATAGAAAAATCACTGGTATGCGATTATTTGTCATTATAGTTGACCGTGGCCTTGGTAATCAAGTTGTAAAAATATTAGAAGAAGTAGGATGTCATTACCATCAAATTATTTATGGAAAAGGAACGGCGCCAAAAGAAATTTTTGAATATATTGGTTTTGGTGAAATAGAAAAAGAAGTGGTCTTATCGGTAGCTCCTACGGATATTGTGCCATTTATGTTAGATGCCTTGCGCATAGAAATGCATCTAGATCAGCCAGGACATGGTGTGGCTTGTACAATTCCATTAGATAGTATTGCGGGGCAAAGTGTTTTAGAAGAAATTTTGCGTGAGACCAAACTGACGATGTCTCACTCGACTTCAAACGAACAAAAGGAGGAACAGTAGTATGCGTCATTTAATTCTTGCTATTTGTAATAGTGGTAGTGCAGACGAAGTTATGCGTACAGCCAAAGATGCAGGAGCAAAAGGGGGTACCATCATTCATGCAAGAGGATCTGCACAAAAAGATAGTGAACATTTTTTAGGAATTACGATACAACCAGAAAAAGATATCATTATGATTATCACAGATGAAGCATTAAAGGCGCCTATTATGCAATCGATATCTAGAAAACATGGTGTAGGTACACAAGCACATACGGTTACTTTTTCGCTTCCAGTAGATGATGCTATTGGTATTAGCAATTAGCCTTATGATTGACAAAAAAAATTTTTTGGTTATAATGATAATTGCGTCACATTTGAGTCATACTCAAATGTGAAATAATAAAACAGGAGGAAATAAAAATGAAAAAAGTAGTTTCAACATTAGAAGGACTTCCTTGGATAGTACGTTTGCTACTTGTAATTTTATGGGGCGCTTATGGTAACCTATTAAGATTATTCAAATCCATTGCTGCTGGAAATGTACTTGGCATCATTTTAGCTGTAGTATTATTACTTTGTGGTGGGTTCGTTATTTTGTGGATTGTTGATCTAATTTGTGTCATTCTTGGCAAACCAATTTGGTGGATTGACTAATTTACATTATCGTGTATTGAATAAAAAACTACTGATATTTATCAGTAGTTTTTTTATATGAAATGGATAATAATGACAATAAAAATATGTAAACGCTTGCAAACTTTCGTAAAGAGTGCTATAATAATAAAGCAATCAAAAAGAAAGGAAAGAAAAAAAGATGAAAAATTTAGGTAAAAAATTATCATTCATTTTTGTTATTTTTGGTTTACTTTTGGTTTTTGCCTCTTGTAATCCAGCTGAAGTCATTCATATTGAATTGGATGAAAAAGTGTATACTTTGGAAGCTGGCACAAGTATAAAAGTACAAGCGACAATTACAAAGGGTAACAATCCTTATGAAACTGAACTTGGTTTCAGAAGTGAGGATGAAACAGTTGCAACTTTTGTAAATGGCGAGATTCAAGCCATTCGTGAAGGGGAGACTACGATTCGTGTTTATGCGATAGAACAACCCTTAGCTTATATTACAGCAAAAGTTACAGTTCGGTTTACGAAGTCACTACAAGGTGATTTTTCAGTAAAACAAAAGTTAACAGTAGGAGAGACAACAGTAGTTACATATCGACTTGCATCAGATAGTACAGACTCTATTGTTACTTTTACTTCTTCTGATGAAAATATTCTTTCAGTAGATGCTGAGGGAAATGTATATGCAAAAGCATTAGGGGAAGCACAAATTGTAGTGAGAGTGACTTATCCACTAGATGCAAATCAGTATCGTGAATACACGTTAAATGTAGAAGTCGTAAAGTCAGTATATAGTATTGAATATATACTAGATGGTGGAGTATGTGATGATTTACCAACTGAATATACAGAAGGTATGGAATTAGCATTACCAGTGCCTATTAAAGAAGGTTATACATTTATAGGTTGGTATATGGGTGAAGAAAAGGTAGAATCTATTACTGAAGAAACGAAAGGTAATCTTACCCTTACTGCAAAATATGAAGCAGATACATATACACTTGAATATATACTAGATGGTGGAGTATGTGAGAACTTACCTGCAACATATGAAACTGGTACAGCTCTTGAATTACCTATACCAACAAAAAATGGTTACACATTCTTAGGTTGGTATATGGGTGAAGAAAAAATTGAGATGATTACTTCAAATACGAAAGGTAATCTCACTCTCACTGCGAAATGGTCAGCGATTGAATATACTATTACATATGATTTAGATGGTGGAGTATGTGAAAATCTACCAACAGTATATACAAAAGGTACAGTCTTTACTTTACCAACTCCAACTAAAGAAGGCTATATATTCTTAGGTTGGTATGCAGGTGAAGTAAAAGTAGAATCGATTACCGAAGAGATGATAGGCGATCTTACTCTTACTGCGAAATGGGAAAAAATAGTGATAAAATCTCACCTTGAATTTATTTTAGATGGTGGAGTATGTGAAAATCTGCCAACAGAATATACAGAAGGCCAGGAATTATTGCTTCCACAACCAACAAAGGAAGGATTTAAATTCTTAGGTTGGTATGCAGGTGAAGTAAAAGTAGAATCGATTACCGAAGAGATGACAGGCAATCTTACTTTTACTGCGAAATGGGAAAAAGAACAAGGTAGTGAAGGACCAAAAGAATTACTTGTTGATTCAAATGATGCGAATGCCTATGCAACAATAGAAGCTGCTCTTGATGCTGCAAATGATGGAGATACAATTGTGATTGTTGCAGGCACATTTGGCGGCATAAAAGTAACGAAATCGGTAACCATTAGGGGTGAAAATTGTGGCGTAAATCCAGTTAAGCAAGCAAGAACAGCAGAAACTATTTTTACAGGAGATATTGTAGTTTGTGCAGACGATGTAACATTGGATGGTATACAACTTACTGGAAGTGCAAGAATTGTGGCTAATCCAGATGCATCAGTAGATAATCTTAAAATTATCAATGTTTTAGTAGAGGATTCAACTATTGATGGTAGTACCAATGCACCACTTTATTTCATACCAAATGTAGATACTGTTGTTTATTCTAACACGTATATAGCTAATATGTTGATGAAAGCAAGAAGCGGTAGAGCGATGATCATGTATGCTACGCAATTAAATGGCATTACCATTGAAAATTGTGAATTCCATGGTACAAGTAGTAGTGGTCAATACAATGATGGTTTAAAATTCAATGCTAACACAAAATTAAAGTTTGATATCATGGGTGATGTTCAAATTTTAAGCAATACGTTTGTTGACTTTAAGCAATATCCTGTTTGGTTTGGAACTTATGCAGAAGGAACATATTCTTTACAAAATAACATTTTTGAAGACAGTGGAGTTTATGCAAACTATAACAATGGCTGCTTTACTTTTGCAACTTATGCAAGTGTAAATGGTACAAATAAGGTTACAATTGATGTACTTTATAATACAACAAAGCAATCTGGTATCCTTGCAAGAATTCAAGCTGCTGGATTAGATGAAAATAGCTTGGTAGCTCATGTCAATTATAATAAGATTTACGGATGTTTAAATACAAAATTTGTTTCTGATAATGGTAAAAATTCAGGAAATTATATCGATGCTTCAAATAACTATTATGATAAGACACCAACTGCTGCTCATTTTAGTGGCGTAAGTGTATGGGAACCTTATTATACAAGCGATGCTGAAGTACCTGTATATGGAGAACCAGTACAAACCAATACCATTGAATATGTATTAGGTGGTGGAACATTACCAAACGGTGCTCCAACAAGTTATAATCCAAGTACAGGGTTGGCCTCACTTCCTATTCCTACTATGGATGGTATGATTTTCCTTGGTTGGTATTTCAATGGAGAATTAATTGAATCTATCCCAGCGGGTACACAAGGGGATATTGTTTTAGTAGCTAGATATAGAGAAGATGCTTTATATGTTGGAAATGGTACAGAAGATTGGATTTATCCAACTTTAGCAGAAGCACTTGCTCATGCTAAGGAAGGAGATAAAATCATCCTTTTGGCAGGAGAGTATAATGAAAATGTAACAATTTCAATTGCTAACTTGACAATTGTCGGTCCAAATGCAGGTGTTAATCCAAATAAAGATACGAGAAAAGAAGAAGCGATTTATAAAGGTGTTATTAAAGTAGATGCTATAGCTACAAATTTAACTATTGATGGACTTGCTTTTACTGAAGGTGGTTCAATTAAGAATGCTCAAGATAAAGCATATAGTGGCTTTACATTTGTGAATAATAAAGTGTATGACACAGCAGATGCTACAACGGTATGGGGATTGAACAGATACGTTGCAGATGGATTCATTGAATTCAAAATGGCAAGTGGTGGTACGACCAGTAATTTTAGTTTTAAAAATAATTTATTTGAAAATGTTCAAGCAACCAATATTTTGTTAAATCGTGCGATTAATGCAGCATTTGATGGCAATGTATTTAAAGATTTTGGACGTGATGCGATTCGTTTTGAAGGTGGATACAATTACGGTGTATTCTCATTTACCAATAATATTTTTGAACAAACAGTATCTGGCAACGGCTATAATGGTATTTTCTTCTATGCCATTGCGGGTGCAGCAGGTACAAAAACTGAGGCAATCATTAAAAATAATGTATTTAAAAACCTAGGTACAAAAGATACTACTGCTGAAAAATTCAATGGTGCAATAGCTTGTAATATTTATCAAGAGAATAAAACCAATTGGGTGATTGAAAATAATACATTTGATCATTGTTATAACTATATGTACTTGCGCAATAATGGTGCAAATGCAAGCATTTGGAGTTGTACTGTTCAAAATAATTCATTTTTAGGTTTACCTGAAACGCATTATTTTGGCACATATCGTGGAAGTGATACCGCTACAACTAATCCACACTTGGCTATATTTGGTGAAAACTATTATGAAGATAATGCAGGTAATGTCATTACTGATTTAACACCTTATGCATCTTATTTCCAACACTTAAGTACATATGGTACAACCTTATCTACTAAACCTGGTGTAGCGGTTGTTGAGCCACTAGAGTTTTACACCATTTCATATGAATTAGGTGGAGGTACAGTAAAAGGAAGCCTAGTAAATGGTTATACCAATATGATGGACAAAGCGATAACTTTACCTACTTTGGTAAAAGAAAATTATCAATTTTTAGGATGGCTCTTAAACGATGAATATGTTACGGAAATCCCAGTTACATCAAGAGGAAATTTAAGTCTTGTTGCATCATGGAAACAATTAGAAGGTGAAATTTACGAAGTGACCTACGTATTCAATGGAGGATATTCAGAAGAATTATTAATGGCAAATAGAGGAGATGCACCAAGTTTAACCATTAATAATTATAATTATAATAATGGTACTTTCTGGGGTGGAAAATATACAACCGATATTTTTATTGGTACAAGTAGTTATGATCCTGCAGCAACGTTCTCTGATCGTATTTATATTGGTAAAAATGAAGAAACTGGTTTATATGAAATCGTAAAAGTAGTTTCATCTGGTGCTTCTTCTTGGCCAGAGGGTGCGGAATATTTGATTACAATTTCTAATTCCTATAATAATTATTGGGGTAGTATTAATCCAGTTACTCAAAAATTAAAAGTAGGACAAATGGTAGCATTTAGTAAACCAATTGAGGATATTACAGCGGATGATCCAGGAACAGTATGTTTCTTTGATGCAGTACCTGCAGGCAATCAATTGACTGTAAGTGCAAGATATAGTGATGCTTTAATTCAACCTGGTTATTTAGGTTATAAATTCTTGGGATGGTTTGATGAAAATGATACATATTATCCAAACCTTGACACATTAAAAGGCAATGTTACCTTATATGCAAAATGGGAACAATTAAATCCAGTAACAGGAATAAAAGTAGATGCAATTTGTGATGAATTATTAACTGGAGAAACATTCCAAATTGAAGCTAGTGTAGAACCTAGTGAAGCTTATTTTAAACAATTATTCTATGAGTCTAGTAATACAGACATTCTAACTGTATCTAGCACTGGTTTAATTACAGCTATTAATGCGGGTAAGGCTACAGTTACCATTTATGATTATTTGAGAAAAATTTCAACTCAAAAAGAGATTACGATTTATCCAATTCAATCTATAAGTGTTGATTTTGATAGAAACTATAGTGGTGCCATTCAACCTGGTGAAACACTTCAAATAGTTGCTCAAGCATTTGGTAAAGGAATGGAAAATGCAGCATTAACATACACATCTAGTGACACAAACATTTTAACAGTATCCGAAACGGGATTAATTACTGCGCTTACAGAAGGAGAAGCCTATGTAATGGTTGCAGTTGCAAATACAAATATTAATATTTCTATTCGTATCACAGTAAAGACATATCTAGAAGATACTGAAATTGATCGTTTAGTTGCATTACTTGCTAAAAATAATTTTGCAGTAGTTGAAACAGGTAATGTATCTTTATATAATGATGGTGTAGAAAGAGTATATGTTTCAACATATGGTAGCGTAAACAAATATTTATTCGATGCATTTAAAGTAGATGAAACATATTATGCGACAAGTGAAGCTAACCCAAATAATCATAAGTCACGCCGTAGTGTAGATACAATTGAATTCGTTACTGTTCATGATACAGCAACGCTTACAGGTACAGTAGTATCCATTGCACAAGGTATGTCAAGTGGAGAAACATCTATTCACTATACAGTAGGTAATGATGCAATTTATGGAGTAGTTCCAGAAAAATATATTGCATATCATGCAGGTGATGGTACAACTGCAACATTTACTTGGACAAAAACAAATGTAGCTGCAACATTGAATGTAGCTCCTGTATTTGGTATTGTTCAAAATGGTTCAGCATATTATTTAACATTAAATGGTACAGCGACACAAATTGAAGTACCTACAGTAAATGGTGCTGCACCTTCTGTAAAGGATTTAAGCCATCTTGGACCAACTTGGAAGGTAGAAAATGGTTATTACTATATTGGTGGACCATTATGGTATTCATCAAGTTATAGAACAATTGGTTCTCGTGGTGGTAACAATAATTCCATTGGTATTGAAATGTGTTCTAATTTATCAGGTGATATTTATGATACATGGCAAAGAACTGCCCAACTTGTAGCAGATATCCTTATTCGTAATCAATTAGATCCAACAAGAGTAAAAATGCACAATACGTGGACAGGTAAGAATTGTCCACAGACAATAATTGCAGGTGATTATTGGAATAATTTCATGGAAATGGTTGAGTTGCAATATGAAATTCAAAAGAATTATAGTGCAGCGAAGATTACAATGAAATCAAATAATCCTGAAATTGTAGATAATACTGGTCGCGTTGTTCATGCTCCTACTATTACAACAACAGTATCGTATGAAGTTACTGTTGAATTGGGTGGTGAAACAAGAACCATTACATTATCAAGCATTATTCCTGGTACAACCACTTGGGAACAATGGGATGGCACATATAGTGCTAGCAAAATTTGGAACAATGGTGTATTTGCAAGATAATTTGTAAAAAATGGCATAGTTTCTTTTCCATTAAAAAAGAAAAGCATCTCCTTTGAGTATCCTCAAAAGAGATGCTTTTTATATTTTAAAAACATAAATCCATTACTTAATATAATCACTAGTATGCAATTGAGATGAGGTGTGTTTTTGATGGTGAGAAAATAATTCAAGTAAGACTCTTTCAATTTCATCAACAATGCTACTAGGAGTAGAAGTGCCACTTGTAATCCAAATTTCTTGATATTGCTTTAACTGACTCAAGTCCAATTCTTCCACACAGCTCACAAAAAGGACATCACATTTTCCAATTCGTTTGGCCATTTCAACAAGTTTAGTAGAGTTATTACTTAAAGCATCTCCAACAACAAGAATCAAAGAAGGAGATAAGAATGGGTGAAATTGTAAATTTAAAAGAGCCTGTTGTCTTTTTTCAGTTACTTTGCATACCATATCTAATTTTTCCAAATGAGGATAAGATAACAATAATTCTTGATAAATGGTGTCAATATCGTAAGAAGAAAAGGTAGTTTGATGACAAAGAGCTACTTTTTGGAGTGGTAAACCTCGCTCTAATTCACCAATGATATGGACACGCTTAGAAAGCTCTTTTGCAGCTTCAGTTTCTGGGTGATTATCTTTCCCAATAAAAATAATATCATAATTTTCATTTATTTTTTGCTCCATTTTTTCAAATGTTTTTTTTACATAAGGACAAGTTGTATCAACAATATAGAGGTTTTTGGATTTGGCTTTCTCAACCACAGAAGGAGCAACACCATGTGCGGTAATCACCACGGTTCCTTGTTGAATGCCATCTAACATTTCAAGTCTAGTCCCGTTTTCTAGTGTGATGATGCCAATAGAAGTAAGATATGTTGTAATATGTCTATTGTGTACCAAATTTCCTAACAAGTAGATAGGACGAGGAATATTTGGATCATTTGCAATTTGAGTAGCAAGTTCAATAGAACGCTTAACGCCATAACAAAAGCCAACATCTTGTAATTTTATAATTTTTTGCATACCTTCACCTCAATCATTAAAACTATTATAGTCAAAAACCAAAAAATATGCAAATCATTAGTTAATCAATTGAAAAATGCTTTCCTTTTTGATATAATAAAAAAGTAAAAAAAATCGAACAAATGATATGAGGAGGAAAATATGTCTATTACTACAGCCGATTTTAAAACTGGCATGACCATCCTTTACAACAATCAAATTTTTACTATTGTTGATTTTCAACATGTAAAACCAGGTAAGGGACAAGCTTTCGTTCGTACTAAATTACGTAATTTAAGAACTGGTACAACAACTGAATATTCTTTTAATGCTGGTGAAAAATTAGAGCAAGCAATGATTGAAAAGAAGAAAATGCAATATTTATATGGTGGTGCTGATTACTGCTTTATGGATATGGAAACATATGATCAAGTAGAAATTCCTGCAGAGCGTTTAGAATGGGAAGCTAAATTTTTGCTTGAAGGTATGAGTATTGAAATTGTTTTTTATGGAGATGAAATTTTAGGTGTAAATCTACCAGAAAAAGTATCTTTAGAGGTAACAGAGGCTTCACCTGCTGTTGCTGGAAATACCGCAACCAATGCGCTAAAAGAAGTAACAGTGGAAACTGGATTGGTTGTTAAAGTACCTATGTTTATTGAACAAGGAGATCGAATTATTGTTTCTACTTGGGATGGTAAATACAATTCTAGAGGATAAGAGAAAGAAAAAGCAAAGCCTTTTTGGTTTTGCTTTTTTTCATGATATAATATAGAAAAGAAAAGGAGAAAAGGATAATGAATCGAAAAAATCATACGATACGTCTTTTAATGTTTTTGGTTTTAGGAGTACTTTTATATGGTGCAATTTGTATCAATCTAGTTGCTTTTGATGCAAAAAGTGAAAAGACAACAAGCGATTATGCAGTCTATCAAGAAGAAGAACGTTTGCTAACACACCATTTAGGATATGGTGTAGAGCATATCAAAGTGAGTGGTTTATCTAGTACCAATCGTTGCAATAATGATATAAGTGCTAGTGAACTGAGTCAACAAATCATCAATATACTCAGTGTGCCGAGTCAACAAAATGTAAGAATTATCAATTATACATATCCCAATTCACAAGGTTGGAATCGCCAAACACTATCAAAGTTTGTTCAGCGTTATGAAGCAGATCACCCTGGGTGGGTTGTTTTGGCTGGTGTAAATGGAGACTTTTATGATTGGAAAGCGCATGATCCAGCCTTACCTTATCATACCGCAGGGACTACTTTATCTGATGAAGAATTGCTGAGGGCAGTAGAAACCAAAAGTGTTGGATATAAAAACGATGGTAGTACTACTCCTTTTATCATAGATGAAAATCTAAAGTTTACAAACTATCATGTTTTAACCATATACGACGAAAAAGGGGATGTTGTGTCTACTTTTCCAGTAGATAAGATCAATGAGTTACCTTTGGAAAATGAATTAGCCGTGTATTACACTTATCGGAGTAATGTATATGTATCTGGGGAAGCTTTTCCTACCCAATATACAGAAACGAAGGTCAAAGTTCCTAAAGATATTTCTTATATTATAGAAAGACCCATTAGATGTCTACCTACAGATGAGCCTGAATTATATGCTAGAGGGAGTATTTCTAAACAGAATACTGAAGAAGCAACGCTTTCATTCGGGCAATTTGCAATTGTAACTACAAACCAAAATATCCAAGAAAAATTAAGTATAGGCACAACCATTCGTATACAAAAGCAAGTGATTGGGGAGCTTGAAGATTGTGACCAAATTATAGGTGTAGGATCTACACTTATGGAACAAGGGGTGATATCTGAAAACAATTCTGATGGCATGCGATATGATAGGCATCCTCGTACTTGTATTGGTGTAAAAGAAGATGGTACTATGATGTTTTTTGTAATTGATGGCAGACAAAAAAATAATGGAATGTCTGGAATGACTCAAGATGAACAAGGGGTGTTATTGGCTCATTATGGATGTTATGAAGGTGTAAATATTGATGGAGGAGGCTCATCTACCTTTGGTATACGCAATGAACAAGGGGAATTTGTAATTATGAATACACCATCTGATGGTAATGAACGTGCTGTTTCTAATGTACTTTTGGTTGTCGCCCCAGAATTAGAGTTACAGCTTTCACAATATCGTGATACTTCCGTTTGTGTATCTAGCCCAGCTATATCAAAAGATTTAGATATTAAAAATGTAGAGATTCAAATTGGTGAAGAAATAAGGCATGTCACATTTGATGAATCAGGATTCACAGTTGATTTTAGCAATTTAACTCCAGATACAACTTATACGCTTCAGTATCAATATGACGTTGAGTACAAAGGCGTTACGGAACACAAGATAAGCAGAATTCAAACCTTTACAACTGGAAAACCCAAACCTGTTGTTCAGCGGGCAACCTTTGATATAATCAATCAACAAGTATACATTGATATTGATATTCGAGATGTTCACCAAGCAATTTATTTGGTGAGTTATGAATGTGGATCCCTTTTTGCCTTTTTAAATGAATATGAAAATCAAAGCATAATGTACCCACTTCATCAATTCAATCATTTGGAGATTCTAATTACCATTGATTATAAAGTTTTATCCACACCTTCAGATAAAACGCAAATCATTCAAAAATGTATATGGTATCCTAAAGACATACAACTTGAACAATATGATGAAGACAACCAAATGGAAATAAAAAATTATATCGAAGAAGTCAATAATCTAATCAATCAGGAAGCAAACTTCGAAACAATTGTGGAAAAAATTCAATATGTACAAGAACAAATCAATCAAATGAGTACAAAAGAAATGATTATTCAATATAAAGAAGAAAAGATAAATCATTTGTTAGAAAAAGATTATACTATTTTAGGTGTCCAAGATATTATTAATCAAGCAACAATTGATTTAGATAAGGTTTTTTCAAAAACAGAAATAGATGCGATTTATAATAACGCTTTGTCACAAATTGAAGAGTGTATTATGCAAGACCAAATAGCAAAATATAAAACCAAAATCATTTTAGATTTAGATGAATGGCTTATGGGAAAATCATATACAAAGAAAAATCAAAAAAAAGTAGATGAAATCATAGAACAAGCCAAACAATCCATTCAAAATGCTCAATCAAAGATTGAAATAGATGGATTTTATCAGGAAACTTGTTCGAAAATTCAATTGATTCGGGTAAAAGGATGTCAGTCGAATGGATGGATTTACTTTATATTAATGGTCGATTTGAGTTTTGTTCTAATGGAAATTGTTAAAATTAAAAAACAAAGATAATCAAAAAAAAGTAGCACAACATATTGTGTTACTTTTTTTATAAAAAACTAGAATGTGGTAATATTAAAAAATAAAAATAGTGAAATAATAATATTATGAAAGTTGAGGTGAAATTATGAAAAAAACAGTCACTTGTAGACCTTGTAAAGAACAAAATAATTGGGAAATCAAAGACCAAAATGGTCAAGTTTTAGAAGAACATTATGCTACAAAAGAAGCATGTGTATGTGCAGGTAAGAAAATTGCGGCAGAATGTGGATGCGAACTTTGCGTAGAACATCATCCAGAAACAAAATAAGGGTTTTCCCTTATTTTTAATTTAAAAAAGTGAGTAAATAATTTGCACGCTTAGAGAGAATATGCTATAATATTAAGGCATTGTTAATTGCGGGCGTGGCGGAACTGGCAGACGCGCTAGACTTAGGATCTAGTTCTCACGAGTGCAGGTTCGATTCCTGTCGCCCGCACCAATGGTTCCATGGTGTAGTGGTTAACATGCCAGTCTGTCACACTGGAGATCGCGGGTTCAAGTCCCGTTGGAACCGCCATTTATCAGTTGTATATGCGCCTGTAGTTCAATTGGATAGAATACTTGACTACGGATCAAGGGGTTGTGGGTTCGAATCCTGCCAGGCGCGCCATTTTACTTGACAATATTTATGAAAAGTGTTATAATATTAATACTTGCGGGACTTAGCTCAGCTTGGTAGAGCATCTGGTTTGGGACCAGAGGGTCACAGGTTCGAATCCTGCAGTCCCGACCATTTTACGCAGGTGTAGTTCAACGGCAGAACTTCAGCCTTCCAAGCTGACTACGTGGGTTCGATTCCCATCACCTGCTCCATTAAGAATGAATAGATTTGATACAAAGAGAATTGTTGTATCAAATCTTTTTTTTGCTTTGGAAGTTGTTTGGGGCAAAATTTGAATCTAAACTATAATTCAGACTGAAAAATTATCATAAATTTTGCCTTTAATTTGAATTTAAAAATCAATGGATTGATGAAAAATATTTTGACTATTCTCAAATACTTGAAAATTTGTATCTTCAGCTTAATTTTAGCAATAACTTTTTTGGATAATATATTAAATTGGAAAGAAATACCATTATAATCTCACTATTGAATAATGATTATATTTTTAGATGCAATATAAAAACTATTTGCAATATTTTATAGTATAATGAAATAAATCATAGCCATTATATTTTATGTTTAGTTCTTTATTTATACATTTGATTTAAAATTGGAGTTAATGATTTCGTTCAAATAGGTTATATTCGCCTTTAGGGAAAATTTGAGAATATTCTTTTCAGACCATAATGTATTTTTTCTCATTTTATTAATGAAAGCAAAAGTGTTTTATGTGAAATGTCCTTTACATATCTTTTCAATTTGCTATATTAAATCAATGCAAATTTCATTAATGCATAAAGTATAGTTATTTTGCATTTTTCATTGATGATAGCTAAGATACTGCTAAATTTTATCTCGCATAATTTTTTATTTGGAATACATCTGTTTTTAATTCTATCCATAAATAATTAACTTTCATTATATTTTGC
Organism: Anaeroplasma bactoclasticum; assembly: GCA_023667245.1. Lineage (GTDB taxonomy): Bacteria > Bacillota_I > Bacilli_A > ML615J-28 > CAG-313 > CAG-313. The sequence continues at coordinate 38,513 of JAMPAL010000003.1, read as the reverse complement.
TTTTGGTTCGTATTATGCAAATGTGTGTACTAGACAATATAATTATATATGATTATCATTTAAAAATTTTTACTGAAAATAAATAATAACTTAAAAAAGGAGATTTGTATGAAAAAAAATATTAAAACAACAGAGGCTATCTTTCCTATGCCTGTGCTTATGGTTGCAACTTATAATGAAGATGGTTCAATTGATGTAATGAATGCAGCATGGGGAACCATGCTCGAAAGAGATTATGTAATTTTAAATTTAACTGAAACACATAAAACAGTCCAAAATATAAAACAAAGAAAGGCATTTACAGTAAGCATTGCTGACGCTAAACACGTAATTGAAGCAGATTACTTTGGAATTGTTTCAGCAAACAATTTTCAAAATAAGTTTGAAAAAAGTGGTTTAACTTCTTCAAAATCATCTTTAGTGGATGCTCCAATTATTAATGAATTTCCCATTTGTTTAGAATGTGAGTTTATTGAATATCAAGATGGTAAATATGGATGTGGTGTTATCGGTAAAATCATTAATGTTTCTGCAGATGAAGCAGTTTTAATTAATAATCAAGTTGACATTACCAAACTTGAAGCAATTGCTTTTGATCCGTATACTCATGGATATTATAAAGTAACCGAAAGAGTGGGGAATGCATTCAAAGACGGTGCAAAATTAAAATAATTATATCAAAAGTATCATTTAGCTAATAGTGAGACATGAAAGTTTTATTAATTAATGGTCGTTCTCATGAAAAGGGTTGTACATATACTGTTTTATCAGAAGTTAGAAAACGCTAAATGGACAAAGACTTCAAACGCAATTTTTTCATATTGGTAAAAAACTATCTGAGGATGTATTGCGTGTAGGGGATGTCGAAAATGGAATAGTGTGATATAATATATCTATATAATAAGGAAGGAAAACTATATGAAATCAAAAGTTTATTTTTCTAAACATTTAACACCAAGCGAATTGGTAAAATTGTATCAAAGATTAGGTAAAGATTTACCTGGAAATGTCGCGGTAAAACTTCACTCTGGTGAGCCAGGAAATCAGAATTTTTTGGGACCTGATTTTTTTGCGAATATCATTCACGAAGTAAGAGGAACTGTAGTAGAGTGCAATACCGCATATGATGGTGGTAGAGATACAACAGAAAAACATATGAAAACATTTCAAAAACATGGTTGGTTAGATGCATTTAAGGTAGATTTATTAGATAAAGAAGGACCAGACCTGGTTTTAGATATTCCAAATGGGAAAGTCATTCAAAAAAATTATGTAGGTAAAGACTTAGTTCATTATGATTCTATGCTTGTCTTATCTCACTTTAAAGGCCATCCAATGGGAGGATATGGGGGAGCATTGAAACAATTATCTATTGGAATAGCATCATCTTATGGTAAGGCATATATTCATGGTTGTGGTGTTCCAGAAGAAATTTGGACGGCCAATCATGATCATTTTTTAGAGGCAATGGCTGAGGCAGCAGGTTCTATAGTATCCTATTTTAAAGGTCAAATTGTATACATTAATGTTATGAAGAATATGTCAGTAGACTGTGATTGTTGTGCAGTTGCGGAAGATCCATGCATAAAAGATATTGGCGTATTGATTTCAGATGATCCAATTGCAATTGATCAAGCTTGCATTGATTTGGTCTATGCTTCTACTGACAAAGGTCGTGATCACTTTATTGAACGAGTAGAAAGTAGAAATGGTATTCACACCATTGAAACAGCCGCTACACTAGGGTATGGATCTAGAGATTATGAATTAATAGAGATTACCAATGAATAAAGCATCAATTACACTTCGAAAAATGGTACTAAGTGTGTTCTTCTTAGTAATGGGGTGGTTACTTCCTTTGGTTACATTGAGAATTCCCACTATTGGAAATATGCTTTGTCCTATGCATATACCAGTACTATTATGTGGACTGATTTTAGGACCTAAGTATGGGGGAATAATTGGACTGATTTTACCCATTACGAGATCAATATTTTGGGGTATGCCGCCATTATATCCAACAGCAATTTGTATGATGATTGAGCTTGCCACTTATGGTATAGTGAGTGGCGCTATATATGCTACACTTGGTGCCAAAATGAAAGCTTATTCTTTGATTCGGATTTATATTGCTTTAATTGCGGCGATGTTAATAGGAAGACTATTGTGGGGAGTATCAAGAATGGTTTGTGGTTTATTCGATTCCAATTATTTCACTTGGTCACTTTTTATGGCGGGTGCTTTTGTCACTGCTTGGCCTGGTATTCTCTTACAACTAATCCTTATTCCTATCTTAATCAAAATACTTTCTTACTTACATATTTTAAAATTAAATTCTACTCAAAACAAGGTCAATTGATCTTGTTTTTATTATGAATCATTTTTGCATATTATTTCAAAATATGACTCATACTATTTTGAGGTGATAAAATGAATAAAAATGAAAATGCTTATTTTGTATTTGCAAGAACAGATCTTGCTTATGATGAATATCAAAAACATCTTGATGAAGATATCCCTGATTTTGTGACACATAGTTATACTTCATTTGATATTCCTATTCATAAAAGTATTGTTGGGGAAAAAGCATCAGAAATAGTGAGTAAAAAACCAGGAAATTATTATACGATAGATTTATCTAAAATCAATATCCATGATACGCTTCATTTGGAAAAAACGGAAAAAGCAGTTGCGGAGGTTTTAGTAGAATGTTTAAAAGAAAATCATTTGCTTGGTCAAAAAGCATTTGTTGTGGGATTAGGAAATAGTAATGTGACACCAGATGCCATTGGACCAATCGTCATAGATAATACTATTGTGACTAGACATTTGGCCAATATGAATGCCTTAAGTGAAGGCTTTTCTAATGTTTGCGCAATGTCACCAGGTGTGATGGGAACAACTGGAATAGAAACTTATGATGTCATTGAGACTGTTTTGGAAAAAGTAAAAGCGGATTTTGTGATTGTCATTGATGCACTAGCTACCAATTCAGTTGAACGTATCAATAAAACTATTCAAATTACAGATACAGGAATTAAACCAGGATCAGGGGTAGGAAACAAAAGAAAGGAAATTTCTTTTGAAACCCTTCATAAACCAGTTATAGCCATCGGTATTCCTACTGTTGTGGATGCAACAACTATTACAGTCAATACTATCCAAATGGTATTAAAGTATTTGAATCTAGAATTAAACGGAAAAACATCTAAAGCCAATGCACTTTCATCTACACTAGTGAAGGAAAATTTGAATCAACCCCAAGATATTCAAGAACCAACAAAAGTTGCTTTTTTTGGACAATTTGGTAGTTTGAGTGAGGCAGAACAGCGTACACTAGTAGAAGAGGTCCTTACACCTAATGGATTTAACTTAATGGTTACACCAAAAGAAATTGATACAGAAGTGGATGATCTTTCGAAAATTATTGCTAATTCTATTAATTTAGCCTTGCATCCAGGTCTATATAATGGATATAGTGAATAAAATATCTTAGGTGATATTTTGAATTATAAAGTGAGTGTCTTATTGTTATTAGCTATTTTTTCATTTATAAATAATTTGTTTCTTCATTTTGATCAATTAAAACATATTCATCAAGAAGAAACGGTAGAAGTGTTTTATATGAAGATAGAACCTGATGTAGAGATGGAACATCCAATTGGCTCATATGTCAAAACCATTTATGATTACGCCATATATTTTATCTTTTTCTTTAATATTCATGATATTCGTTCCATTATTACGATACAAAATTATGCTTAGGTGAGATGATGAAAAAATTATGTATGATTGCTCTTGTTCTATTTATTTTTATTTTTGGTTTAAAAATGGGTGAGACTTCTCATTCACCTAATTCCATTTTGGAAAAAGAAAAAGACAAGTTTGAAACGGAAATTGTAACGCCAAATAATGGTTATACACCTAAAACACTTCAACCTGAGGAAAATATGGTAAATAAGACTGCTCACAAAATTGATCGTATGATTGATCAAGTAGTAGAAAAAATGAAAAGCATTTTGAAAAAATTATAAATACAATACCTGAAGAATATTTCTTTAGGTATTTTTTACTTTCTAGAATGAAACAGTGGCTAAAAAAAGAATAATTTGGTATAATATATAGAAAAGATAAGGAGAAAAAGAAAATGATTAAGCATATTGTTTGTTTTAAATTGATTAGTTCAAATATAGAAGATTTGAAAAAAGCAAAAGAAATTTTACTTTCGATGAAGGGAAATGTGCCAATGCTTGTTGATGTTACAGTGGGAATCGATTTTCTACATTCGCCACGTTCATATGATTTAATTTTAGAAACTTATTTTCAGACTAAAGAGGACTTAGCAGCTTATCAAAGTGACCCCTATCATTGTGAGATAGTCAAACAATATATGCATGCACATACACAAGCAAGTGTTGCAATAGATTATGAATTGGAGGATAAAAATGAAATATAAAATTAAAGATCATCAAATTGGAGTGGATTTTTGGAATAGTAAGCAAGAATTATTCGAAAGTTTTTATGGTGCATTTTATGAGTTTATTTTAAATCATGGAGGAAAAGATGATTTGCATGCACATCAAATCTATACCAAAACTGATTTTTATGCTTATGCAGACTGGTTTGCTGATGGAAAAGATAGTTGTTATGCAATGGGATTTTCATTTCATCAATATTACTTAACCGTAGAAGAAGGTGGAAAACTTGAAAATCAACCTGCAACTACATTTATTGGCTATTGTTACCAAAATGGCTTATTTAAAGATTTTTTAAACTTTTTGATTACTTTTTTTGCTTGGTGGAGAAATGATGAGGGATGTACTTGTTTTAATCCATACAATCATGCGGATGAATTTTTCAATTCATCATGGGCCGCATTAGTAGATACATCTAAATTATTTTATTTATCTGCTGAAACTGTTTATCATTGGCAATCTTTCCGGGTAAAATATGCATTAGATTATATTCCAGGAGTAATCTTACATCATCCTATAGATGAAAATGACCGAATGAGGGTAGCGGGATATGAATTCCAAGGCTTTGAAAAAGAAGGAAATGAATGGATTGCTTCTTTTCAAAGAAAAGACACATATAACTATTGGGAGAAGGAAGAAAAAACAATTCAAAAAGTTCATGTAGAAAACTATAAGAAGGTAGATCCAGCTTAAAATGAAAAATTACGCTTTGATTACAGGTGCTAGTAGAGGACTAGGACTAGAACTAGCCAAACTTTTTGCAAAAGATGGATACCCTTTGATATTGGTAGCAAGAAGTAAAGATCAATTGGAAAGTATTCGCGAAACATTAATCAATGCATATCATGTGGATATTGTCATTTTAGTTGAGGATTTATCCAAGCCTTATATCGCCAAAACACTGTATGAGAACATTGTTCAAAAGGGACTACGTGTCGATTATCTAGTGAACAATGCTGGATTTGGTGATTATGGTCCGTTCATTAATGCCAATATAGAGCGTCATTATGATATGATCCAAGTCAATATTTTATCTGTAATGGAATTGTGTCATTATTTTGCCAATGATATGAAAAAACGTCATTTTGGTCACATTTTAAATGTTGGATCTATTGCTTCGTTTTTCTCTGGCCCTATGATGGCGACCTATTATGCGAGTAAAGCCTTTGTCCTTTCTTTTTCGGAAGCATTGAGCAAAGAATTAAAACCATATGGTATTTTTGTAACTGTACTTTGTCCTGGTACAACAGATACTCATTTTTTTCAAGTGGCGAATGCATCTAGTGATAAAACCGATTTACTGAGACATATGCGACCAGCAAGTGCTTATTGTGTAGCTCAGTATGGTTATCATAAAATGATGCAAAAAAAGGTAATAGCCGTTTATGGAATGAAAAATAGAACAGCTATTTTTATGAATCGTTTGATAAGTAGGCGTCTATCTAGGCATATCGTTTATCGTATTCAAAGCGAACGTTCAAAATAGCGATAATTAAATGAAAAATACACACTAGAAATTTCTAGTGTATATTTATTTTTAAATCAGGTTGGTAGTGCTTTTCTTTTAAAAAGGTAATATAAAGTAAAATAGCGAGTATTCCCGCAAAACTATCTACAATGGGTTGAGCCATAATGACGCCATAGACTGGAATCCAGTGATTGAGTAGTAGCATCAAGGGGATATCAATAATTCCTTTTCGAAGTAGAATTAAAATCAACGCCCGAATATTTTGTTTTGTGGCTTGGAATATCGTATTACCTAAAAAAATAAGCGAAGTAAGTGGCATAGAAATACATAATATTCGTAAGAATTGGCTAGCATATGCAATGGTCTTTTCATCCTTTATAAATAGTTGCACAATTGATTTAGGGAAGATGCTGAATAAGATGACACAAAGAGTAGCAAAAATGAGCATAGTTATCCCTGAGAAATAAATTGTTTTTTTCATTCGAGTGGTGTTGTTGGATGCATAATTATAGCCAATAAGTGGAAGAATCCCCTGTGATAAACCTTGTGCAAAGGCAATAATACAAAGATCTACTTTTTTGGCAATACTTACACCGGAGATAGCAGCTTCGTCAACATTTGACATCAGCTTATTGATAACCGTATTACTGAGCAAAGCCATTAAGGAAAGAAGAAAACTAGATAAGCCAGATCCAATGATTTCCAGCGTGACACGCTCTTGAATTTTGAGGTTATGCCAATGAAAACGAAGCGGACTTTTTTTTCTTATTTTATACAGTAATAGAATAAAATAAAAGGTAGCAAGTATATTTGAAAGCAATGTTGCGATAGCTGCCCCTACAACATCCAAGTGAAAAACAAAAATAAAAAGGGGATCGAGCAACATATTGATAATGCCACCCATGGCAATACCAATGCTTGATTCTTTCGACATACCAATAGAACGAATCAGGTGAGACAAGGTAAAATTGAGTACGGATGGTAGTGTTCCTAGAATAACGACATAAAATAAATATTGCTTTGCAAAAGTATAGGTATTCGTTGTAGCCCCTAAAAAGGATAGTAGGGGACTTTGAAATACAAAAACCAATAGTGCATAGGCAATAGATACAATAATAGATCCCCAAAGACTCACAGTAGCAATTTTTTGTATACGTTCCGTATTATTTATACCTAAAGCTCTGGATATTGCACTAGCTCCACCGATACCTAGTAGATTTGCGATTGCGGTAGTCATCATAAAAGCAGGATGACAAACAGTAATTGCAGCCATTTGATAGGTATCATTCAATTGCCCAATAAAATATGTATCTGCCCAATTATAAATAATCGTAATCAATTGACTAATAATTGTAGGGATAGCCAAATAACAAACGGCTTTAGGTATACTCATTTTCTCAAAAAGAAATTGTTTCTCTTTCAAGTTGTTCATAATATTCCCTCTTTCTTATATTATGTATTTTATCATATAAAAGTGATTTTTTCAGTAAAAAAGAAAAAAACTTTGAGTCAGTATCACTCAAAGTTTTGATGTAATCTATTTAATAATAGTTGGAACTAAGAAATAAACAAGGAATAATGCTGTAACAATAAGTGCAACAACAGAAATCTCCCATTTTGGTTTATCACCTTTTTTACATGCATATTTAATCGCATCAATTAAGAAAGTAAATAATGCAATAACAACGTAAGTAATTAATCCAAGTCCAATACCATTGGTAATAGAATAAGAAAGTGGCATCATTGCAATCGTAACGAATGCTGGAACGGCTGCTTTTGGAGTAGAGAAATCAATATTTTTTACATTAGACATCATCAAAACACCAACATAAAGAAGAGCACCAGCTGCTGCAGCACTAGGAATAAATGCGAATACTGGTAATAGGAAAATAGATAATAAGAATAAAAGGGCAGTAACTAAAGCAGTTAAACCTGTTTTTCCACCCACAGCAACACCAGCACCTGATTCAACGAAAGTTGTAACAGTAGAAGTACCTAAAACAGCACCAGTACAAGTAGCAATAGAGTCAGATAACATGATTTTTCCATAGTTTTGTGGAACACCATTTTCATCCAAAAGATTTGCATTTGCGCAACATCCAACAACAGTTCCCATTGTATCAAACATGTCAATCATCGCAAATGTAATTACAAGCATAATACAAGTCATTAAAGACCCTTCTGGGAAATTAAATCCTTCAGTAAAAGTAGCAGCAAAGATACCACCTTTGCTAGAATCAAATGAGAAGAAGTTAGCAAAATTTTCCCAGAATTTCCAAGTTACACCGCTTGATTTACCAAGAAGGATATCAATATCTGTAACACCTAATGGCCATGCAAGAAGAGTTGCAGCAAGAATACCTAAAACAACAGCGCCTTTAACTTTAAAGTGAGATAATACAGCAATTACAACAAAACTAAATAGACCTACAATAGCAGTTCTAGCTACGCCACCAACAGCCCAAGCTTCTTTTGAATTCAAAGATACAAATTGTAATAATGTATAAGGGTTATCTTGAACAATACCTGCATTTTGTAATCCAATAAAAGCGATAAATAGACCAATACCTACTGGAATAGCTGTACGTACTGCTTTAGGCATACCTACAAAAATTAATTCTCTTAGTGTAATGACTTGACCAGTTGTTTTGTTTTTACCAGCAGGAATAATAGATAAAAGTAAGAATACAATACCACTAATTAAAACCAAAAGCATAGCATTGCCAAAAGAGAAGGCAAATCCCATAAATCCACCAAGGATTGAACCTACTTGAGAGTTAAGCCCCATACCAGAAGCTTGTGCAAGTGGCATTTTAGCAAGTAAAGCCATTAATAATGTACCAATTACAGCACCTAATGCAGTAGCAATAAACACAGATGGCCATTTTGGATCTGCAATGTTGAATAGTAAAATTTGGTTAGGATTAACAGTTAAAATGTATGCCATTGCTAAGAATGTTGCGATACCTGCTAATACCTCCACCTTTAGTGTTGACCCGGCTTTAGAAACGCCAAAAAAGCTGTCGAGCTTGCCAACATTTTTTTGTTTGTTGTCTTCCATAAAAAGAAGTCCTCCTTGAAAAATTTTGTTGTAAAAAGCCATAACAGCGGTTTTTTTGATGATTCAATTGTACCATAGTATTATCATTTACGGTGATAATGTAGAAACTCCCAAACCATATTATTGAGATTATATGACTTTTACAACTATATTATATAATAATAAAAAAGGTTAGTAAAAGGTTTTTAATTAGAAAACGATTTCAAAAAATCTCTTTCGCTTTTAATTGACAAAAAATTTCTTTTTTTATATAATAATAAGGGCGCCTAAAAGAGCGCTATCCCGATTTATCGGGTTTTTTATTTTTTAAATGATTTGCAGGAGGTTAATATGGCAAAATATATATTTGTAACAGGTGGAGTAGTGTCTAGTCTAGGTAAGGGAATAGTTGCCTCATCATTAGGAAGATTATTGAAAAATAGGGGATTAAAAGTGTTTATGCAGAAATTTGATCCTTATATTAATGTCGATCCAGGCACGATGAGTCCTTATCAACATGGAGAAGTGTATGTTACCGTTGATGGGGCAGAAACTGATTTGGATTTAGGACATTATGAACGTTTTATAGATGAAGAATTGACTAAAGAATCTTGTGTAACCTCTGGCAAAATTTATCAATCGGTTATTCGGAAAGAGCGAGCAGGAGATTATCTTGGTAAAACAGTACAAGTTATACCCCATATTACCAATGAAATTAAGTCGAGACTCATTTCAGCTGCAACCACTTCAAAGGCAGATATTATTATTACGGAAATTGGAGGAACTGTAGGGGATATTGAATCTCTTCCTTTTCTTGAAGCCATTCGACAATGGAGACGAGATGTAGGAATAGAAAATACTTTTTATGTCCACACTACTCTCGTGCCATTTGTCAAAGCCGCATCAGAATTGAAAACGAAGCCCACTCAACATAGTGTGAAGGAGCTCCGTTCACTAGGAATTCAGCCTGATATGTTAGTACTTCGTTCAGAAATGGATATCAATCTTGAATTGCGTGAAAAAATTTCTTCATTTTGCGATGTAGATAAAAGGGCAGTTGTGGTTTCAAAGGATGTTAAAATTTTATATGAAGTAGCCAACAATTTATTTAATCAAGGGGCAGATCAATATATTTGTGATTTCTTTAAATTGGAAACTGAAAAACCAAATATGGATGAATGGAATGGTCTTATTCAGACCATTCGAAAATTATCGGGTGAAGTGAAGATTGCACTAGTTGGAAAATATGTTCAATTACAAGATGCGTATATTTCCATCAATGAAGCGCTCAAGCATGCAGGATATGTATTTGGTAAAAAAGTAACTATGAATTGGATTTTAGCAGACGATATTACAGAAGAAAATGCAGATATGTATTTGCATGATGCAGATGGGATTTTAGTTCCAGGTGGTTTTGGACCTAGGGGAATTGAAGGTAAAATAACTGCTATTCGTTATGCAAGGGAAAAACAAATTCCATATTTTGGTATTTGTTTAGGAATGCAACTAGCAACAATTGAATTTGCAAGACATGTTATGGGATTACAAGATGCACATTCTACTGAACTTTGTGAAACTACAACTCACCCCATAATTGACTATTTACCAGATCAATATGCAGGTATTAATATGGGAGGAACACTTCGTTTGGGCGCATATGAATGTCAGATTAAAAAAGATTCAGCCGCCTATCAAGCTTATCAAAAAACAAATATTTTTGAAAGGCATCGTCATCGCTATGAATTTAATAATCAGTATTTAGAACAAATGGAAAAAGCAGGTATGATAGCAACGGGTAGAAACCCAGATACTGGATTAGTTGAAATTGTTGAAATAAAGGATCATCCTTGGTTTTTAGCGTGTCAATTTCATCCTGAATTTAGTTCAAGACCCAATAGACCACAGCCACTATTTGTAGCATTTATTGAACACGCTTTAGCTTATCAAAAGAGCAAACAATAAAATATTAAAAAACACACAAGTGAATTTTCACTTGTGTGTTTTGTTTATTGTCACATAATGTTTTTGTAACTTAGCAAATTTTGGCATTCCATTTTCAAATTGAGTATTTGGTTCACCTTGAATTAAGGGCAAAGCATAATCTATAAAAGAGGATGTAATATCTGCATTTTCGGCATCTATAAAATGAAAAGGAACTTGCTTTACCAAATTGGCCACGTCTGATAGAGGAACCAGTTCGTATTGAATTGTATAATTTTTTGTTCTTTTCATAGCCACCATCTGGCCTGTATATCCTGCTAACGCGAATTGGACTGCATATTGACCACATTGAGTTGCTTCATGAATATCAGTTAGTGAGGAAATATGGGAAGAACATCGTTGTGGTAAATTCAACTCAATACTACGAATAGGTAAGTGCAGTCTTTGATTGACACGCTCCGCTAATAGTTGCGCGACTCCCCCGAGTTGTAAATGACCAAAATCATCTTCATTATTAAAGGAACGATATTGAAGCATATAAGTTCCATTTTGATCTTTAATTCCTTCAGAAATGGCTATAAGGGCGTGTCCTTTTTGTTGATATATGGAGGATACTTTTTCGAGAAAATCTGCCATATCAAAAGGGACCTCGGGTAAATAAATCAAGTCAGGACCGCTATTGGTTAAACTTGCTAACTTGGTTCCCGCGGTGAGCCAACCAGCATCACGCCCCATAATTTCAACAATTGTGACTTTTCCCTTGGGATAACAAGCAATATCTTGATAGATTTCCGCAATTGAGGTAGCAATAAATTTGATGCTTGAACCATAGCCTGGAGTATGATCTGTCCCAACTAAATCATTATCAATTGTTTTGGGGACACCAATAACTGTGCAGTCAAAGTGAATACTTTGAAAGTATTGACTTAAGTTCAAACAGGTATCCATCGAATCGTTTCCGCCAATATAGAAAAAATGTGTAATATGCAGGGATTTAAAGACAGAAACAATAGTTTTGTGAATACTATCGTCTATTTGGGGATTAGGCAATTTAAAACGAATGGAGCCAAGAATAGAACTAGGTGTAGTTTTCAGTAATTCAATTGTTTCAGATGATTCAGCATATAAATCAATAATTTGCTGATGAATAATACCGTCAATTCCATTTAATGCGCCGTATACTGTCTCAATTTCAGTATGTAATTTGGCCTCTTCCACAATACCAGCTAGGCTTGCGTTGATGACTGCGGTAGGACCACCAGATTGACCAACTAATATAGATCCTTTTTTCATATGTTCACCTCATTTGAGCATATTTTACCTTAAAAAGAAAAATTAACAAAGTAAAATGGTTTAGTAATCGTTTGCAAGAAAAAAGTGTACTTTTAAAAAGTACACTATCATAATCTATTCTTTTGAAATTATTTTTTCTTCCTTTTCTTTAGGCAAAATCACATTGAGTAAGATTCCAAAGATAGTTGCAAGCGCCATACCTGAGAATTGAATGTCCGTTGTGAATTTTAATGCACCACCACCAAGACCAATAACAAGCATAACAGATACAATGATTAGATTTCTTGTTTTAGACATATCAACTTTAGAATCAATTAAAGTACGAAGACCATTTGCGGCAATGAAACCATAGAGAATCATACAAACGCCACCCATTACTGCAGCAGGGATAGTTGCGATTAAAGTGGTAAAAATATTACAGAAAGAAAGTAAAATGGCAATGACAGCAGCTCCACCAGTAACCCAAACAGAACCAATTTTAGTCATACCCACAACAGATGTGTTTTCGCCATAGGAAGTATTGGCAGGCCCTCCAATTAATCCAGCGAATACCGTTGCAACACCATCTCCAAGCAAAGTGCGATGAAGACCTGGGTCACTTAAATAATCTTTACCTGTAATTGAACCCAATACTTTGTGGTCACCGATGTGTTCACAAATTGTTACAAAGGCAAGAGGAATAACAGATATTGCTGCAGCAAAATTAATTTTTGCCATTGAAATACCTAGACCAAGTTCAGCATCTTTCCATCCAAGGAAGGTAAATTCTGGGAATTTAAACCATTGGCTAGGAGTTGTAATGACTTCTTTTAAAGGATTAAAATCAATAATTGTACCGAAATTTCCGTTTGGAATAAAACCAACAAGGATAGCTACAATATATCCACCAACAATGCCAATTAAGAAAGGAATGACTTTTAAGAAACCTTTTGCTTTAATAGATATTACAGCAATCAATAGCATTGTTGCAACAGCTACAATAATAGAACGATAATCATATGGAGTACCTTCTACAAAAAATCCCGCATTAGATATAGCACTAGATGCAAGTCCTAATCCAATGACCATAATGGTTGGACCAACAACAATTGGTGGGAGTAGTTTATTTAACCACTTGACACCGACAAGTCGAATTACTAAAGCAATAATGACATAAATGATACCTGCAATCATAATACCCGTCATTGCACTAGCCATGCTTCCACCTAATGCTTCTTTTGCAGTATTAATATAAGCTATATAAGCAAAACTGGAGCCTAAATAAATGGGTACTCTTGCTTTGGTACATAGAATGTAGATAAGTGTTCCTACACCTGATGCAAATAAAGCAACAGAGATAGATAATCCGGTTAACATGGGTACTAACACAGTAGCACTGAACATTGCAAAAACATGTTGGAAACTAAGAGCAATCCATTTACCTGTTTTTGGTCTGTCGTTTACGTCAAGAATTAAATTTTTGTTTTCTGACATATTCTCCTCCTTTGATTTTGATGTGAAACAAGATTAGACCAATAAAAAATGAGGGCAATAGCCCTCAGCAGCACAATTGGTATTCTAAAAATTTATTAAATATAGAAACGAAGATTTAGATATTTAATAAATCTTTATCCTCCATTCATGTAAGCACTTTGTTTGCCAAAGGGCCTTGTTCTCGTTTTCACTAGGTGCAATTATACTGAAAAAGATTTTAAATGCAACAAAAATACACTTATAATTTACAAAAAAATAAGAAAAATTACATTGCTATTAGATAAATAAATAAGTAAAATGGGAGAAAATAAATAAAAAATGTCTTTTCTTAATGATTGAAAAAAAATATAATTTATGCTACAATATGAAACTGGTGATAATATGAAAGAATTTTTAGAACAAGTAAAAAAAAGATTAGAACAAGTAGAAAAAGAAGAACAAAATGCGATTCAACAAGCAGCTAATGTATTATTTGAAAGTTTTACCAATCAATTGGTAGTACATGTTTTTGCTACGGGACACTCGCATATGTTTATGGAAGAATTGTTTTATCGAGCTGGTGGACTTGTACCCATTAATCCTATATTTGTGCCCAGTCTAATGCAACATGAAGGTGCGATTCGAAGTACACACTTAGAACGTTTGCCAGGACTGGCTACAGAGATTTATCGCTCTATTCAAACACTACCCAAAGAGCCTTTTATTATTGTATCTAATTCGGGAATTAATGCTGTACCTGTTGAAATGGCGATGTTAGCCAAAAAGGATGGTCATCCTGTTATTGCAGTAACAAGTGTAGAGATGTCTACCCAATGTGAATCCAGGGTTCTTCAACAAAAAAAATTATATGAAATTGCTGATATTGTAATTGACAATCATGTACCTTTTGGAGATGGCGTAATTGCCTATGAAAATACTCCTATTGGTGCTGTATCGAGTATTATAGGGAGCTTTATTGCCCAAAGTTTGGTTCTTCATGTTGTTGAAAAATATAAAGAAAAGGGAATAACGCCTCCAATTTACCAGAGTGCCAATACTCCGGGTGGTGATACGCATAATCAAATATTGTATGAGGCTTATAAAGCGAGAGTTCGTTCTTTATATTAAGGAAAAGATATGGAAGAAAAAAATTACGCTTTAGTAGGAAGAATTATCGAATCTGTACAACAAATTGAATATGATTTGATACGAGGAGTAAAATACAAAAGATTACTTCAGTTATTTGAAAAATATAAAACTGTTTCTCCCCATTTGTTTCAAAAGGTGGAAGAAGATACAACCATTTTAACTAAAAAAATGACAAACATGACTTTTGGTGAATTAATCGGTATTGTGAAAAAGTACGAGTTGTTGGGAATGGATGATACAGATTATTTAGAGAGTCTATTATCAAAGCGAAATCAATTGGTCCATCAATACTTTAAATATAATGAAATGAACCAATGTAGTGAACAGATGAAAACCAATTATTTGACTCGTTTTTTAGAAGAATCCCTCGCTTATAGTGAATATTTAACTCGTTTGATTGATGAAATTCAAACCGATTTGAATCACGTAAGTAGTGGAAAATATAGCCATAAATAGATATACATACAAAAGGAGTAGATAAAATGAAGGATAAATGTACGCATTATTTGAAGCCATTTACGAAAAGACTGATTATAGGGCCCATATTTAAATTGATTGAAGCCATTTTTGAATTAATAGTACCCATTTTAATGGCACTTATCATTGACGAAGGGGTAAAAAATCAAAATAAAACCTATATTTATAGTGTAGGTGTAATTATTATTATATTAGGAATATTAGGGCTTGGTAGTTCCCTTATTTGTCAATTTAATGCTTCAAGAGCTTCACAAGGATATGGTACATTATTGAGAAATGCTATTTTTCGAAAAATCAATAGCTTATCGCCTAAAGAATTAGAAAAGGTAGGTAGTGATGCACTGATTAATATTATGAGTAATGATATTAATCAATTACAACTTGCAGTAGCAATGCTCATTCGTTTGGTTGTACGAGCACCTTTCTTGGTACTAGGAAGTCTTATAGCTGCTTGTATTATTAATTTAAAAATAGGAATCATCTTTTTAGTAATGGTGATTTTTATAGCGCTTATTTTATATTTTGTTATCAAAGAAAGCTCTAAACGATATACGAAAGTACAAGATAAATTAGATGATTTAAGTGTCATTACAAGTGAAAATCTAAAAGGGGCAAGAGAAGTAAGAGGATTTGCTATGCAGTCCAAGGAAGAAGAACGTTTTGAAAAAGAGGTGAAATGCTATCAAAAGGAAGCACTGACTATTGCCAAAATTTCGGCATTATTGAATCCATTGACAACCATTGTGGCTAATTTTTCAGTAATTGCTATTTTATATTTTGGCGGAAAAATGGTTGAAATTGGTACCTTATCTCAAGGTGAGGTAATTGCTCTTGTCAATTATATGAACCAAATATTATTGGCATTAATAGTGGTTAGTAACCTAGTTGTTATTTTTACCAAAGCTTATGCTTCTTTAAAAAGATGTGATGCACTGCTTAGCCTTGATTCTTCAATTGAAAATGGTACAGTATCAACATTAAATGAAGAAATAGATGATTTACTTGTTTTTCAACATGTTTCATTTGCCTATGATGTGATCACTGAGACATCGATTGAAGATATTAGTTTTACCCTTAAAAAAGGACAAACACTAGGTATTATTGGTGGTACTGGATCAGGTAAATCGACCATTGTTCAATTGATAGAACGCTATTTTGATGTAACGATAGGTAAGATTAATTATAGTGGAAAACCGATTCAAACAATTGATTTACATACACTTCGTTCCTCAATTGGTTTGGTTCAACAAAAGGCAGTTCTTTTTAAAGGGACTATTCGTTCGAATTTACAAATGGCTGCGCCAATGGCGACAGATGAAGAAATGATAAAGGCTTTAGAAGTTGCTCAAGCCATTGATTTTGTTATAGAAAAAGGTGGCTTGGATAGTGTAGTTGAGGAAAATGGTAGGAATTTTTCGGGTGGACAAAAGCAAAGAATATCCATTGCTATGGCACTGGTTAAGCAACCCAAATTGCTGATTTTGGATGATTCGACTAGTGCGCTTGACTATATGACAGATGCTAAAGTAAGAAAGGGCATTCGAGAATTTGCAAAAGATATGACGTGTATTATCATATCACAGCGGGCAAGTAGTTTAAAAGAAGCCAATCAGATTTTAGTCTTAGATGAAGGAAAAATGATGGGAATGGGAACGCATCAGTCATTGATGGATAGCTGTAAAGTCTACCAAGAAATTTGTGCATCTCAAGAATCGAGGGGTGAAGAACATGCTTAAACATTTATGGAAACGGTTGAACAAGTATATAGGATGGATCATTTTGATATTGGGATTAGCACTCATCAATGTCATGGCAACATTATATATACCAGTCTTGGTTGGTGATGCAGTAGACCACATTGTGGATAAAGGGGTTGTTCATTTTGAGGCATTGTATCCCATATTATTCCAAATGGCAATTTGCATTGTGGTTGGAAATATCTTTGGTTATTTGTATGAATATATTATGTCTTTTGTATCAGAGGGAATGGTATTGGACTTAAGAAAAGAAACTTTTTCTAAAATCACGCATTTGCCCCTTGCCTATGTAGATAGTCATCGACATGGCGATATTGTTAGTCTTTTAATATCGGATATTGAGCAAGTGTCAAATGGATTATTACAAGGATTTAAGCAACTATATCGTGGTGTGATTATGATTGTAGTTACTTTGGTCTTTATGTTTGTTATCAAATGGGAAGTAGCACTTATTGTTGTTCTTGTTACCCCACTATCTTTATTTGTTGCAGCATTCATTTCAAAGAAATCACATCAATATTTTGTAAAACAAGCTAAAGCGAAAGGGATATTAAGTGGATATATTTTAGAAATGGTAACCAATCAAAAAAAAGTAAAGAGTTTGTGTTATGAAGAACAAGCCATTCAATCATTTGAAAAGATGAATCAGGAATTATATGATGTAGGGATTCATGCTCAGTTCGTTTCTTCTACAACCAATCCTTGTACGCGGTTTGTTAATGGCCTAGTATATGCTTTAGTGGGCATTGTTGGAGCCATTTTGGTAATAGAAGATCCGACAAAACTTTTCACAGTAGGTAAACTTTCTTCCTTTTTAACTTATGCCAACCAGTATACCAAGCCATTTAATGAAATATCAGGTGTAATCAGCGAGGTCCAATCCGCATTTGCTTCTTACAAACGAGTTGAAAATGTATTATCTGAACCAAATGAAATTGATGAAGGAACCCAAGAGATTGAATTGCCAGTAGATAGTGTAGAATTTAGACACGTTGCTTTTTCTTATACACCAGAAAAACCGCTTATTACGGATTTTAATTTAACCATTGAAAAAGGCCAGAAGGTGGCTATTGTTGGGCCGACTGGCTGTGGAAAAACTACAATGATTAACTTGTTGCTTAGATACTATGACCCTGTTAGTGGGGGGATTTATATTGATGGTGAAAATACATTGCATATTCGAAAGGAAAATTTAAGAAAAACATATGGATTGGTTTTGCAAGATACATGGATTTTTAAAGGCACTGTTTTTGAAAATATTGCTTATGCTAAACCAGATGCCACAAAAGATGAGGTAATTCAAGCGGCTAAACTTGCGCATGCGGATAGTTTTATCAGGCGTCTTCCTCAAGGATACGACACAATGATTAATGCAACATCAGGGCTTTCGCAAGGAGAGAAACAATTGATTACCATTGCAAGATTAATGATGATGGTGCCAGATGTGGTCATATTAGATGAGGCAACATCTTCCATTGATACAAGAACAGAAAAGAAAATTGTGGATGCATTTAATTATATGATGAACGGAAGAACAAGTTTTGTTATCGCACATAGACTTTCTACAATTCGCGAAGCCGATATGATTATCGTTATGAATCAAGGAAATATTGTAGAGGTTGGAAATCATCAAACGCTTCTTGCACAAAAAGGATTCTACGAAAAACTATATCATCAAGGAATCGTTGACAATTAAAAGTTTAGGTACCTACCTAAACTTTTTTTTCAAAATATCGACATTTTTATCTATTCATTTGCAAGATAAAAGGGGTTTTTAAACTTGCATAAAAGAATGATTTATGGTATAATATTTGCAAAAGAGGTGTAGGCATGAATTTACCAAATAAATTAACCATTTTTAGAATTCTTTTGATACCTATTATGATGATTGTCTATTCAATCGACTATTTGAGAATGAATAGCATTTTATTTCCAAATTTATCACAAGCTAATTTTATTATTTTATTACTCGTGTTTATTGGTGCATTAACTGATTTTTTAGATGGGCATATTGCTAGAAAACATAATTTAGTGACGAATTTTGGAAAATTTCTAGATCCACTTGCGGATAAACTGCTTACATCAACAGCTTTCATTATTCTATTACAACAAAATATGGAAAATCAAGCATTAGCAGTTGAGTATTATAATTTATCTGGAACAACAGTAGGTACTTCTAATTTACTATGTTGGTGGATGGTTGTGATTATTTTAGCAAGGGAGTTTATGGTAACAGGTATACGTTTGCTTGCAGCAGGACAAGGAAAAGTGATAGCAGCTAGTTGGTATGGCAAGATTAAAACAACTATTCAGTTTGTCACAATATTGTTTTTATTAGCAGGTGGTGCTGTTACAATCAATGGTTCAGGAATACATGATTTAGCATTGGGATATGTTATTGTTGCAAAAATACTCATTGTGGCTACTTTAGCCGTTACTATTTTTAGTGGATATGATTATCTTGCCAAAAACATAGATGTAATAAAAGATAAAAGTACAAAACAAAAAAATAAATCATAGGAGAATAGTATGGCTGAAAAAGCAAAACAATTGAAAATAGAAGATATTGAGCAACCAACTAAAGATTCTGCAAAGCAAAAAGCATTAACTGATGCGTTAAAATCAATTGAAAAGACATATGGTAAAGGTTCTATTATGAGACTTGGCGATGCAAGTCAAGAAAAGATAGAAGTTATTCCGTCGGGTTCAATTACGCTAGATATTGCACTAGGTGTTGGAGGATATCCTAAGGGAAGAATTATCGAAATTTATGGTCCTGAATCAAGCGGTAAAACAACATTTGCTTTACATGCAATTGCAGAAGCACAAAAAAAAGGTGGATATGCTGCATTTATTGATGCAGAGCATGCATTAGATCCAGTATATGCAAAAGCACTAGGTGTAGATACAGATAATTTATTGCTCTCTCAACCAGATAATGGTGAACAAGCACTTGAAATTGTCGAAGCACTTGTGAGAAGTAATGCAGTAGACATTATTGTTATTGATTCTGTTGCAGCACTAGTTCCAAAGGCAGAAATTGAAGGAGATATGGGGGATAGCCATGTAGGCTTGCAGGCTAGATTGATGAGTCAAGCGATGAGAAAATTAGCAGGTATTATCAATAAGAGTAAAACGGTTGCTATTTTTATCAATCAGATTCGTGAAAAAGTAGGTGTATTATTTGGTAGTCCAGAAACTACATCTGGTGGCCGTGCACTGAAATTCTATGCAACAATTCGTTTGGACATTCGAAGAGTAGACCAAATTAAGCAAGGCACGGAGGCTATTGGTAATTTAACAAGAGTAAAAATTGTGAAAAATAAAGTTGCCCCTCCATTCAAAACTGCAGAAGTTGATTTAATTTATGGCAAGGGTATTTCATATGAAGGAGAAGTATTAGATATGGCAACCAATTTGGATATTGTTGACAAAGCTGGTGCGTGGTTTTCATATGAAGGAGAACGTTTAGGACAAGGAAGAGAAAACGTGAAAGAGTTATTTAGACAAAACCCTACGCTTGCTAAGGAAATTGAACAAAAAATTAGGGAGAAACTTTTAGGGTAAACTATGGTATCAGCCATAGTTTTCTTTAAAAAACAAAGAAAGAGGTAAAAAACATGTCAAAAATTACAATTTTTAATCATCCACTGATTCATCACAAATTAACAATCATTCGTGATGAGAATACCAACACAAAAGATTTTAGACAATCTGTAAGCGAAATTGCAAATTTAATGGCTTTTGAAGCAACGAGAGATTTGCCTTTAAAAGAGGTATCAATTCAAACACCTGTTGCTCTTGCTAAGACATATTCATTGAATTGTGATGTTGTGATTGTGCCTATTTTAAGGGCTGGTTTGGGTATGGTAGAAGGTATTCAAAGCTTAATTCCAACAGCTAAAGTAGGACATATTGGTTTATTTAGAAATGAAGAAACGCTAGAACCACAATTGTATTATGCAAAATTTCCAGCTACCTTACCTGATGCAACGGTATTTTTAGTTGATCCGATGCTTGCTACTGGTGGAAGTGCTGTAGCAGCTATTGATATTTTAAAAGAAAAAGGCGCAAAGAAAATTGTATATTTAGGCATTGTTGGAGTAGATGATGGCATTCAAAATTTACAAAAACATCATCCCGACGTTGATATTTACCTTGCTGCAAAAGATGAAAAATTAAATGAAAAAGGATATATTGTACCAGGTCTTGGAGACTGTGGAGATAGAATTTTTGGTACAAAATAGGAAAAAAGGAGTAATCGGAAGTGTCTAAACAAAAACAGGCAGGTTGCTTAACCATATTAGGTAATATCATTTGGATTATTACAGGTGGAATTGGTACAGCTTTAGGATGGCTTTTGGTGGGAGTACTTTTATGTATAACTATTATTGGTATCCCTTTTGGTAAACAATGTTTTAAGTTTGCAACCATTACACTTTCTCCCTTTGGAAAAGAAGTAGAATTAGAATTTGGAAAACACCCAGTAATGAATGTATTATGGTTTATATTATTTGGATGGGAAATGTTTTTGGTATATATATTGAATGGTATTTTACTTTGTATTACTATAATAGGTATCCCTTTTGGTATTCAAACATTTAAGTTTGGAAAACTAGCTATTTTTCCTTTTGGTGCTAAAGTTCATTAAAAAAGTAAGAGGCGATTAGGTTATAACTAATCGCCTGTTTTGTTGACTTGCTTTTCAATTAAAATATCTACCACTTGTAAAAAATCAATGGTAGGAAGAAAGCTCTTTTTGACCAGATAGCCTGCTTTTTTAAATTCCTCGTAACTAATGCTTTTTCTGCCTCCTTGTAGAGAAAGTAAATATTTTTCTTTTAATAATGAAGAAGGTAAGATATAAACTTCATTTTTTAAAGGAAATTCAATAATTAAAAAAGCAATTCCCCCCATTTGTTCAACTGTATCTAAATGATAAATTTGATGTTCGTAAATATGACCAAAAGAAAAACTGGTACTATGACAACACTTTGCTTCAAAGTCAATATAGTATCCTTTATAAATGCCATTATAGTCTGTAGTAGAAGGCGTTTTATAATAAGCTTCTACAATTTTTGCCTTATTCCTAGAAGGGTAATCCACTTTTACGATTTGAATCGGTGTAGGCTTTTTATAAATAGAGGCAATACCTTTTTGTAAGTAGTATGCACAAGAGTCATTAATTTGATTTTCAAAATTTGCCCCAAGATTGGCTTTTTGATAATTTCGTTTGAATGAAGTGGAAGTGGATGGGGTTGCTTTTTTTTGAATTTGATTTGGATAGTTTATTTCCTTTGCCATAATATCACCATCATCATTATATCAATTATTAAAAAAAATATCAAATAAAATTGATATTATCTCGAAAAATGAAATAAGTGATAAAGATGATGTCGTTTTTAATCATATAGTTTGTCTTTATATCATTTGACAAATCAGGCAAATTTTGATATAATAAACAAGTAAGAAATTATTGTGCAAGGCACGTTTATATATAATTTACATTACAAATCGTTAAAAATAACAAGAAAAAAGGAGAAAAACGAAAATGCAAGATGGAATTTGGATTCTTCTTATTGTTATTGCGCTTTTAGTTGGCGTCTTAGTTGGCGGTTATTTTATGTTCAATCGTGGAAAACAAGTGATTGAAACAAAATTTGAACGCTTAGGAAAAGATGCAGCAAAGATTATTGAAGATGCTGAAAAAGAAGGTCAAGCTCAAAAGAAAGACCTGATTCGTGAAGGAAAGAAGGAAATTTCAGAAGCAAGAGCGATTTCAGAAAAGGAAATTGCGAATAAGAAATCCGAACTTCAAGAAGAAGCAAGAAAACTAGATCGTAGAGAAACCAATTTAGAAAATAGATCCGATAATCTTGACAAACGTGAAAGTGGTCTCATTGCAAAAGAAACAAAACTAGAGCAAAGAGTCGCAGAGATTGAAAAACGTAATAACAGAATAGAGGAATTGATTACAGAACAAGAACAAAAGTTAATGGAAATTGCAGGATTAAACCAAGAACAAGCACGCGAGATAGTATTTAAACGCTTAGAAGATGAATTATCGATGGAAATGGCAATTTATGTTAAAGATGTTACAGAAAAGGCGAAATATGAGGCAAATCATAAATCACAAGTTATTTTAGCAAATGCAATTCATCAGTATGCAAATGAGACTGTTCAAGAAAAAACTGTATCCGTTGTTGCATTACCAAACGATGAGATGAAAGGACGAATTATTGGACGCGAAGGACGAAATATTCGTGCGATTGAAGCAGTTACGGGTGTTGATTTGATCATTGATGATACCCCAGATTCAGTTGTTATTTCTTGCTTTGATCCGATTCGAAGAGAAATTGCTAGACGTACTTTAGAAATCTTGGTTTCTGATGGGCGTATTCAACCACCTAGAATTGAAGAAGTATACAATAAATGCACAAAGGAATTAGAAAATGAAATTCGTGAAGAAGGTGAAAAGGCTGTATTCGAAACAGGAATTGGCAAAATTCATCCTGAATTGATTAAATTGATTGGTCGTTTGCGTTTTAGAACTAGTTATGGACAAAATGCATTATCTCATTCAAAAGAAGTGGCCTTCCTCGCTGGAAAATTGGCTGTTGAAATTGGTGAAGATGAAATTTTAGCAAGACGTGCAGGACTTTTACATGATATTGGAAAATCAACTGACCATGAACAAGAAGGTAGCCATGTAGATATTGGTGTTGAAATTGCAACAAAGTTTAGAGAAAATAAAGTTGTAATCAATGCTATTGCATCACATCATGGTGATGTTGAGTCAAATCACGTGATTTCTGAATTAGTTGCGGCAGCAGATACGCTTTCTGCAGCACGCCCTGGTGCGCGGAGTGAGTCATTAGATAATTATATCAAACGTCTACAACAATTAGAAGAATTATCAAAAGAGTTTAAGGGTGTAGATAAAACCTATGCATTACAAGCAGGTCGTGAAGTACGTATTTTGGTTAAGCCAGAAGAAATTACAGATGCGGAAGCATATAAATTAGCACGTGATATTAAACATAAAATTGAAACCACAATGAACTATCCAGGTACCATTAAAGTAACTGTGATTAGAGAAACCCGAGTTCAAGAAGTAGCTCGTTAGAAAGTGAAATATACATGAAATTATTACTCATTGGGGATATCTTTGGGGCTCCTGGTCGAGAGATGATTCTCTCACAAGTCAATTCAATCAAAGAAACAAAAGGCATTCAATTTATTATTGCCAATGGTGAAAATATTGCTCATGGTAATGGAATTACCCAAAACTATTATAAATTTTTATTGGAAAATCATATTAATGTGGTCACATTAGGTAATCATAGTTTTGCCAATCATGATATCTATCGTTTCATTGATGAAGCAAAAAGTTTAGTTCGACCATTAAACATGCCGAAGGGCGTACCTGGTAAAGGATATGTAACGGTCCGATATAACCAGTTATTGATTACTGTTTTTCAAGTAATGGGGCGAACATTCATGAATACAGCTTTGGATTGCCCTTTTCAAAGAACAGAAGAATTATTAAATGAAGTACCAAGTGATATTTATATTTGTGATTTTCATGGCGAGGCGACTAGTGAAAAAATTGCATTTGCCAATTACTTTGACGGTCGTATTCAAGTGATTGTAGGTACACATACACATGTTCAAACGAATGATGCGCATCTTTTACCGAAAGGTACGATGTATATGACAGATTTAGGAATGACTGGACCATTAGATGGTGTCATTGGGGTAGATCCAACTCCCATTATAAAACGATTTTTGACAGGAATGCCTGTGCGTCATATTCCTATGGAAACAGGAAGAAAGCAATTCAATGGCCTCATTGTGGAAATCAATGAAAGTTCCCACAAAGTGACAAATTTCGAGATAGTCAGTGTGATAAAATAATAAATGTAGGCATATAATTCATACTTGATGAATAGGATTAAATGCAATACAGTAAAAATGACTAAGGGGGACCATATTATGGAAGTATTAAAAGTTTCATCAAAATCAAAACCAAATTCTGTTGCAGGGGCACTAGCCAATGCCTTTAGAGAAAAGCAATCGGTAGAAATCCAAGCCGTAGGTGCTGGCTCACTCAATCAAGCAATTAAAGCAATTGCAATTGCAAGAGGATATGTAGCACCAACAGGAAAAGATTTAATTTGCATACCTGCTTTTAGTGACATTATGATTGATGGTGAAGAACGTACCGCAATTAAATTAATTGTAGAATCTCGTAAATAAGTTGGCTATGCCAACTTTTTACTTACTTAAGGAGGGTATATGAAATTACCAGTTCTTTGTACAAAAAGACTTATCGTTCGACCTTTATCGGTACTTGATGCTGATGATATGTACGAATATGCAAAAACATCAATGGTTGGACCTATGGCAGGTTGGCCACCACATAGTTCTATTGCTGATACGATTTCAGTAATTAAAACAATGACTGCACCCTATGGATTAGGAGTTTGGGCTATTGTATTAAAAGAAACTGGAAAGATGATTGGCACAATTGAATTGTATAATCATATTGTTCATTTTAAGGCAGAATTGGGGTATTCTCTTAATCCATCTTATTGGGGACATGGCTATGCAACAGAAGCAGCTAAAGAAGTGATTTCGTTTGGATTTGAATATTTAGAATTAAAGCGAATAGAAGTAGGAACTTTTATTGATAATTATCAATCCCAACGCGTATGTGAAAAGTTGGGATTTATCAAAGAGGGAATTGCTAGAAGTGGTTATGTGCGATATGATGGAAAAGTCTTTGATAAAATGATGTTTGGTATGACAGATAAAGAATATCGTGAAATTTATAAATCAAAATAAGTAAGAAAGAATATGGATTATGAAAGAAACAAATTATACAAAAATAGTTGAACCATCTTTAAAGGAAGCTAGAAAGAGAAGAAATCAAGAAATTCATCTGAATATATTTGACCTTAACCCAAAATATTATAACCTTGGAGCAGGAAAAACTTATATGCTTAAGACTTATGGATGTCAAGGAAATCTTGCGGATAGTGAAAAAATTGCAGGAATTTTAGAGATGCTTGGTTTTGAAAAAGCAGTTGATGAGGCTACAGCTGATTTCGTTCTATTCAATACTTGTGCTATTCGTGAAAATGCGGAAGAAAGAGTATTTGGGGAACTTGGACGTTTCCAAAAATTTAAAAAAAGAAATCCAACTATGATGATAGGCGTTTGTGGATGTATGCCACAAGAAGAAAAGACGATTTTGACGATTAAAAATCGCTATCCACAAGTAAATATTGTCTTTGGTACACATAACATTGCCAATTTACCAGAATATTTATATGATGCAATGATTGAAGATAAAAAAGTGATAGAGGTTTTATCAGTAGAAGGCGACATTTATGAAAACGTACCTACAGTAAGAGATCACCCTAAAAAGGCATGGGTAAATATTATGTATGGCTGTGATGAGTTTTGCACATACTGTATTGTGCCATACACAAGAGGAAAAGAGCGCTCAAGAGAACCAGAGGCAATTGTTAAAGAAGTAGAACAACTTGCTCAGTCAGGATATGTAGAAGTAACTTTGCTTGGACAAAATGTTAATGCATATGGTAATGATTTTAAGGATCGAAAATACACTTTCGCTAATCTTTTAAGTGATTTACACCAAACTTCTATCAAACGTATTCGGTATACTACATCTCATCCGCGAGATTTAGATGATGCTACTATCTCAGCCATGGCATTAGGTGGTAACATTATGCCTCATCTTCATTTACCTGTTCAATCAGGAAATAATGAGGTATTAAAAAGGATGAATCGAAAATATACCAAAGAAGATTATTTGGAAAAGATTAAGAAGTTAAAACAAGCTGTTCCCCATATAAGTATAACAACAGATATTATTGTTGCTTTTCCGGGTGAAACGGAAGAACAATTTCAAGATACACTAGAATTAGTTAGGGAAGTTGAATATAGCGGAGCATTTACATTTATTTATTCCCCAAGGGAAGGTACTCCTGCTGCGACATATTCTAACACATTAACAGAGAATGAGAAACATCAGCGGTTAGATGCGCTCAATCAGGTCATCAATACATATGCTTTAAAAGCACATGAGCAATTTGTTGATAAAGAAGTGGAAGTGTTAGTAGAAGGAATGAGTAAAAATAATCCAAATATGTTAACTGGATATACACCACAAAATATGTTAGTCAATTTCTCTTGTAATCCATCTACATCAATTCAAGTTGGTGAATTGGTCACAGTAAGAATTAAAAAAGCATTCTCGTGGCACTTGCTAGGAGAATTGGTAGAAAAATAAAAAAGTGAAAAAAAATGAAAAATCCCTAGTTATGATATAATGTAATTGGGGATTTTTATTTTACAGAGGAGATATAATAAATGCAGAATTGGAGAAAAATAGTTGCTAGTCTTATTGCTACTATTGTGTGTGTAGGATTTTTAACAGGTTGTAATCCAAAAAATAAGGATAAAGAAACCATATATCAGATTCATTACCACTCTAGCGTAGCTTTCAGTTTAGATTTACCAAGCACATATACCAAAGACGAAGTGATTCAATTACCTGAGCCAAGTCTAGAGGGCTATCAATTTTTAGGATGGTATAGTAATCCAGATTATATAGGTAGTGCGATTGTAACGATTGATTCATCTTGGCAAAAGGATTTGGATTTGTATGCCAAATGGGAAAAACTTTATCGGATTACTTATCAATTAGATGGAGGAAGTTTTTCTGAGGAAGTGCCTAGTGAGTATAGTTCATCGGAAAGTGTAGTATTGCCAATACCTCAAAAAGAAAGATCAATCTTTAAAGGGTGGTATTTTGATGTCAATGATTCTCAAAGTTTAGTAGAAACCATTGAACAGGGAAATAGAGAAGATATTACTTTATATGCCAAATGGGAAAAAACCTATCTTGTCACGCTTCGACCAGAAGGGGGGATAGTGAGTGATGCTATAATTGAATTTACAAAAGATGATGAATTGATTTTAGAAGTACCACGAAAGGAAAATAGTATATTTTTGGGATGGTATGATAACTACGATTTTGAGGGAATGCCGATTGAAAAAATTGAAAAAGGTAGAGAAAGTAGTATCATCTTATATGCCAAATGGGTAGATATATATCATATCACATATCACTTTAATGAAGGTATTTCATCAGGTGACTATCCAACCTATTATATTCCTGGTGAACAAACTCTACTGCCTACTTTAATCAAACAAGGATATCAATTTTTGGGATGGTCAGAATATTCAGATGGAAGTGGCAATATCTATTCAAAGGTTCCAATCAGCTATGAGGAAAATTTAGAATTATATGCCGTATTTGAAAAGGCATTTTATAGGATTGAATATGTCATTGGTGAAGATATTTTTACAAGTAAACATCAATTGTTCATTTCTTTTTTTAGCGACTTTTACGATTATATTGTCAACTATCGACATGCTGGGGGACAACTTGAACGGAATAATGTACGTTCATTAGAGGATTTCTTAAGCATTGCAGGAGCATGGAGCGGTGGTGGTGCTGGTATGGGTGCAATTGGAAACCTTGCTGGTTCGTTTTATTTGGGTATAGATGTAGGTGGAAAATTAGAAAACCAAACGGCAGATCAAGGTTTTATAGGATATTGTTTAGAGAGAAATAGATATGTTGAATTTATTTATTTCTTACAGGAATTTTTCTATCACTGGCGAAAAGATGAGGGGTATACAGGCGGACCTGATGATCCTAATAATATAGGAAGCGACTTTTTAGCAAGTGCTTGGGCTTCGCTCGTTGATACAGCAAAATTTTTCTATTATGAAAAAGACACTTTGCCACAATATTTTATTAAAAAAGGGAATATTCCTGCTATGTATGATCGTATTCCTTATGTGCTAGGAGAAGAAAATCCAGAGTTACCTTATCAATATGATTGGGAAAAAGGACTAGATTTACCTACTACACTTACAATGGCAGGATATCGCTTTATGGGGTGGTATGATAATCCCAATTACTCTGGTGATGCACTTGTTCATATCCCTAGCCATATATTTTCTGATATCAAGATGTATGCGAAATGGGAAAAGATAGAAGAATAATCGAATAACTCACACATAGTTATTTAAATAAGCAAGATTTGAAAAACAATCTTGCTTTTTGTTCATTTTTTATCAGTTTACGCATAAAATAAATAGAAAGATGTTGCACCTTTTCCTTGGTGGTTTTGATATCTTTGTGTCACATGTTGACATTCTTTTGAATATATTACACTGAGGAGGGATATAGATGAGTGAAGTTCGTGAAATCGTAACGAGAGCGGTGCTTGCTAAGGGTAGAAAGACGTTCAAAATTTGCGAAGGAATTGCATTAGATAACCCACCATATAGTGTTCTTGGATGCTGGGTCATCAACCATGAATTTGAGGCTACCCAAAATGGAAAGCAAGTCGACATTGCAGGGAACTTTGAAATCAATATTTGGTATGCATATGATAACAATACCAAAACGGAAATCGCCCGCGCTAAGACAGCTTATCAAGGCTGTATCAAAGTAAGGGACATTGTATGTGATGCAACTACTGATCACACTGACGTAATTGTTAGAATATTGCAACAACCAACCTGTACGAACGCTTGCATAAAGGATAATATTATTGAAGTAGAAGTTGTCTTTGATGCATTAGCTGAAATCATTGGTGAAACCAAGATGATGGTCAACGTTTATAGTTGCAATGATAACTTTGATACCATCGATAACTTGGAAAATGAAATCAATGAAGATTTCATTAGAGAAAATTAAAAATCGTTGGAATCCAACGATTTTTCTATAAATAGGAGGAATTATGAATACACATATTGTGAGAGTCAATGAAAAAATTGAGCGAATAGCTTTAATCTATAATTTGACTATAGATGAAATCATTAAAATTAATCATCACATTCAAGATTGGGATCATTTGATACCAGGGACAAAAATTAGACTTCCAGAAATACCTGAAATTGTTGAAACTGAACTAGATAATACTGAGCCCTTTATTGAAGAATATTATCCCAAAATTGATATAGACTCATTACAAACGAAAATCAAACAAGAATCATTTGTGAATGCATCGCAGAATATAGAAAGTGCAGATATGGACAAAAAGGAAGAAAAAACACCAACTCTAGAAGAAACAGAAGAGACACCAAAAAAGCCAAAACCTAAAGTCATATATCCTACTTATCCTCCTTATTATATGAATGGGTATTATCCGCCCTATTACCCAAATGGATATTATCGATCTACACGTAAAAAGAAAAAATAAGAATCATTTTTCAAATGGTTTATATGCATACAAAAAGACTCCAATAGATGAGTTTTTTTGTTTTTTAGAGGTATACATAATTTGTTCTTTGCTTATTGTGATTAAAATAATTCATATTTAAGATTGCATATACTGATAAAAGTATACTATTGATAGAAAATCAAGGAATACAATAGGGTGGAAAAGAAAGGTACTTGAAAAATAGAAAAAAATGTGATATAATGTTATAAAATGAGAAGGTAGAAATGTATCAAAATGGAGGATAGTCAATGAAAAAAATAATGATAATGGGTGCAATTTGTGTTACAATCCTTTTGATGAGTTGTATAGGATGTAAAAGGAAAACAGAATGCGAAAAATATGGTCATCAGTATGAGGAAAAAACACCAACAACTAGCGTGTGTACAAGGTGTGGATATATCGAATTTGCATCTGAAGCTGAAATTCGAAATCATCTGTCATCTTTTAATATAAAGATTAATATCAATGGGATAACCTATCAGTTAATTCGTTGCAAAGATGGCTATTATTATGCAAATGGCAATGAGAATGTATATGGCTACTATGATGCGATAAAAAATGAATCATATAGTGTCAATCTAATCAAACAACAAAAGATAAAAGTAATTGGTAATTATGACTTTTCTTCACAAATAGAGGATATATTTTATGTATTGTTGTATCATTTGAGTAGTGATACTATTCAAGGATTGTCTTCTAGAGAGACAACTTATTTAAATCGAGATGTCATAGAGTATTATCGTGATTCTTCAGAATACGAAGAGGTTTATCGTATAGATAATGAAACAGGCGCTTGTTTATATTTTAGTTTGGGCAATTCATTTAAAAAAGTAATTTGCAAAGTGGATAGTATTTCTACAGAAAACATTGACTTACAACCTTATCAATCTTATGAATCTTTACAGCATGTGGATTTATCAACATTTATTCCAGAAAATAAAGTCATTGAAAATCTTAACCATTATCATATCCAATTGATGATTCAAGATAATGTATTCCAATTTATTTCAGCAGAAAATGGTTATTATTATGAGAGTAATCAACAAGGGTACTTATATGATAAGATAGATATGAAGTGGTATAAGATAGATCATAATGAAAAATCGAAGATGTTAACGGAAGATACAATAGAATTAAAACAAATTGAAAGTGAATTGTTTAAGATATTAACTAGCCACTTAACAGATATTCAGTTAAATTTTTATGTTAAAGATGATACAGAATATATTGGAAGAAAAGTTCATGCTTATGAACGCGTAATTGTTACGAGTCAAGCTAGTTTGAAAGAATATTATTATGTTGATGTAGAAACAGGGGTATGTTTAAAAAAAGAAGTAAATTCTGCTAAAGCAGTTGTGACAGCGTTTGAATTAGCAGGAAATGTAGACGAATTTTTAAACTATCAGACTGTTGAGAATAATCAATATAAAGCGTGGCCCAAGGATCACCCTTATGTAGAAGGGATAGCACCTATTGAATATGGTACTTTCTACTTTGGTCATTACACTGAAGATGGTCTCCGAATTGGATATAAAGATATTCAAAGTAATCATTATTCGCTCATCAAAGAAGGAATTATAAATGCCGGATTCATAGATAATAAGGACGAAATCACTTTACCTGATTATTATTATTATACGGCTAAAAATGATAAACAGATTCAAGTTACAATAGAATATACACCAAGCACGGGGATTTTACTTTTGTTATTTGTAGAAGTAGCATCATAAATAAGGAGATGAAAATCTCCTTTTTTTATAGAAAAGGGCTTTTTTCTTTTGAATCATAAAAAGTTATGGTAAAATACAAGAAAAGAAGGTGATTAGATGAGTGTAAAAAAGCATAACACGTTTTCTGCCCGTATTCGTGAAAGTTTATTAGAGGATATTCAAGATGAAGAGATGGTGCAAGAATGGTTCATAAGAATTATTTCGTTGCAATTTTTAATCGCAAAAGGAATTTTGCCTGATTACCAAAAAAGGACAAAAGAAGAAATGATATCATACTGTACAAAAGAGAATGAACTATTTCCCAATATTTTTCCAACTCATATAGATCAACTAGAAAGGTATTATCCTGAACATTTTTTTACATCGGAAAGAAACTCCGAATTATCGAATATAATATATCAACAAACTCCAATTGAATATTTTGGCGCTTATCTAGAAGATTTTAGAGACCATGAACGATATCACACCTTTACAACTACTTTACGCAATAGTGATACTTTGGTGAATGAAAAAAATATTTTTGCGGCAACCCAAATTTTTACACCCCAAATGGTTTGTCAATATATGGTAGATAACACCATCTATACAAGAGATAATTTGTATAATCTTCATCAATCTAATCGAAGAAGAATCGATTTGAACAATTTCACCATTATTGATCCTTGTCTTGGTACAGGTAATATTTTGCTTGTTGCGTTACAAAAATTGATTCAAAAGTATCAAGAAGAAACAGAGTATTCAATGGCCGAAATCTATAAACGTATTTATAGTATACATTTGTATGGGTTAGACATTGATACTACTGCGATTTGCATTGCAAAGTTTATTTTTGTTATGAAAGCCTTTGAAGATGTTCCTGAATTTTTACATCCCAATTATTACACTGTACCTCACTTTCATTGGATTCCTCAAACGAATAAAAAAGATTTTACGAAAAATAAAGAAATAGATCAAATCATTTCTTTGTTTCAAGGGGCTAGTTTAAGAGGGAGTTTAATCCAAATTCCATCTCGTTTGAGTTTCCCAAAAGAAAAGATGGAAGTATATCCGATTTTGAAGACATTATATAACGCTTTTGTGTTGCTTCAAAAAAAATATGATGTAGTTTTAATCAACCCACCTTATATGGGCAGAAAAGTACTGCCTAAAGAAATGCTTGGGTATTTAAATCGACAATATCCATATGGTAAATCAGAATTGTATACAGCATTTATAGAAAGAGGAATTCATTTTTTAAAGCCATATGGAAGACTTTCAATGATTACGCTACATAC
Source organism: Anaeroplasma bactoclasticum (assembly GCA_023667245.1). GTDB lineage: Bacteria > Bacillota_I > Bacilli_A > ML615J-28 > CAG-313 > CAG-313. The sequence continues at coordinate 5,123 of JAMPAL010000003.1, read as the reverse complement.
ATGGATGTTTATCCGCTCGTTTGCCTCTTTACGTTATCATATATTGAACCATTATCAGTTGACTTCGGTCTTACATCTTGGAAAAAATACGTTTGAGAATCTTAATGCATATAATGCACTTGCTATGGCCTTTGTATTAGAAAATCAATCTCCTTATACAAATACTTGTTTTGTGCAGTTATCTCAATATGATACGATAGAAGAAAAAGAAAAAGGCTTTTTTGAAGTATCAAATTATTATTATCATTCAACAACAAAGTTATTAGAAATGGAAAATGGAGCTTTTACATACTGGATGAGTGAGCGAGCGTTCGAAATTTTAAAACATGCCCCTAAATTAGGGAGAATTTGTCAAATTCGCCAGGGATTAGCAACAGGTAATAACAAAGCATTCTTACGTATGTGGTATGAGGTACCTCCTAATGAAATAGCTTATCATGAAGAAAGCATAGATGCTTTTTTGAGGAGTGGCAAGAAATATGCGCCATACAATAAAGGGGGAGATCAGACTAAATGGTATAGTACTAGTGGTATAGTGATTCGGTTTGATCAAATATCTTATCAAAAACTTCTTTCACAAGGGAATCATTTACCATCTCGGCAATTTTATTTTCAAAAGGGGATAACATGGTCATTATTTGGATTTAATAGTTTTAATGTTCGATATAAAGAAGAAGGATATGTATTTGATGTATCTGGTTCATCCCTTTTTGCAAAAGATGAAGATATCTTTTATTTTCTTGGTTTTTTGTCTAGTTCCGTGGCTTTTTACTTTCTTTCCCTGTTAGCACCAACAGTAAATTTTCAAGTAGGGAATATAGCTAGTTTGCCTATTTTGATTGATAATCAAAGAAAAGCAGAAGTAAGTGATATAGTGAATCAATTGATTGATTTAGCCAAGTTATTAGACAAGGAAAATGAATTATCTTGGCATTTTAAACCATATTGGCAACAATTAAAAGGAATGTCTTTTTCTTCTGCTTTATATCAATATCAAATGTATATTGATCAAATCCAAGACAAAATAGAACAATTGGAACAACGTCTAGATGTTGTTTTTCAGGATATTTATCAAATAAAAGTGCCACCATTACCTAAGGTAAAGAAACAAAGACAATCTGATAAGGAAAAGACAAAAATGTTGCTTTCGTATTTGGTAGGAATTGTTTTGGGTAGATATACAGATTCTTTATATACAAAGATAGTAGATGATACAAGGTTTATTCAATTAGATGTAGTTATTCTAGAGGTAAGCAAATTGCTTGGCATAATGTTTGATGAAACGTCCGAAAAAGAGGTAAAGAATATTCTAGGCCAAAGTCTTGAAACTTATTTTTTTAATCACTTTGCTAAAGAACATATCAAAATGTATCGTCAATTACCTATTTATTGGTATAAAACAATAGATGATGAACTTTATATAGGATATTATCATACTCTAATGCATCAAGTTATTATCGATAGAGAGCAAGGTATTCAAGAAAATTATTACAAAAATCAATTGGCATATCATATCAACAAATAAAAGTATAATAAAAGGGATATATCTATTTTATAAATAGAGTATATCCCTTTTTAATTGATACAGTTTTGATTATTCGATAGGCATAGTATGAAATCGAGATAAAAAAGCTTTTGTTCTTTCTTCTTTTGGATGATTGAAAATCATATCTGGAGTCCCTTCTTCGATAATATAGCCATTATCCATAAAAATAACCCGAGTTGAAACTTCTTTTGCAAATGCCATTTCATGGGTTACAATCAAAAGTGTTTTTCCAGTGGATTTAAGTTCTTGAATAGAGGAAAGTACTTCGCCCACCATTTCGGGGTCTAGAGCACTAGTAGGTTCATCAAATAAAATTACATCAGGATTCATACATAAACTTCTTGCAATCGCAACACGTTGTTTTTGTCCCCCAGATAAAGTATCGACTGAAGCATTGGCTTTTTCCTTTATACCGACTAATTCCAAGTTAGAAAGGGCAATTTTTTCTGCCTCTTTTTTTGACATTTTCAATACTTTTCTTGGTCCCAAAGTACAATTGTGTAATACATTATAATGGGGAAACAAGTGAAATGACTGGAAAACCATACTGATTTTAGAACGAATCAAAGAGTGATGTTTCGTATTTGCTAAAATGTTTTCACCTTTAAAGTAAATTGTACCTCGCGTAGGCCGATTGAGTAAATTGATAGATCTCAAAAGGGTAGATTTACCAGAACCACTTGGTCCAATAATAGAAATAATTTCACCAGGCATAATATCAATATTGATATCTTCTAAAATGACCTTTTGATCAAACTCCTGATGCAAATGTTGAATTTGAATAATTGGATTCATAAGTTTACTCCTAATTTGAACTGGTTAGCGCTTTTGTTGGAGCACCAATTCGTTTTTCTATTTTTCTAAGCAAGAATGAGAAAAATAAAGTTAACCCTAAATACAGAATTGCGGCTATTGTCATTGGTTCGACAAATAAACTATATTTACTACCTGCAATCTTGCATGCATTGTATAAATCAACAATCATAATGACACTCAAAACTGAAGTGTCTTTGATATTTACAATCAATTCATTTCCGATAGAAGCCATCGCATTTTTTAATGCTTGTGGCAAACGAATATAGAAAAAAGTTTGAATACTTGTCATACCAATTGATAAACCAGCCTCGGTTTGATCACTTTTGATACTTTGGATACCACCACGCACAACCTCTGTTAAATAAGCTGAAGTATTGAGCGTGACAGTAAATAATCCTGCGACAATGGGAGTCCAGTGTATTCCCATTTTATAAAAAGAGTAATAAAATATAACGGCTTGTACAATCATTGGCGTACCACGAAATATAGTAACATAGATGTGGATTAAGGTTTGTGCAGCCTTTCGAATTGTTTTTTTACCTTTTGTTTCAAATGGTGATGCCTCTAGGCTTTGAATACTGCCCAAAAATAAAGCGATGATTAATCCAAGAATAGTTCCTACAATAGATAATAGTAAAGTTACCCCAACTCCTTTTAAGATGAGAATACCATATTCTTGTAATATTATACGAAAAAACTCCATTAGTTTTCACCAGCGTTTACCGCATTTTCCATATAGGTGTCACGCATTTCTTGGTTAATATTGGCAAGGGCTTGATTAATTTTTTCACAAAGAGATGTGTCAATTTTTCGAAGTCCAACTGAAACGATAGTATCTGCTTCATTTAAATCAAATGCTTCATCTAGCGCGAAATAGGTAAGTGCATTATCTCTTGAGACAAGTCCTTTTCCTACGGGTTCTTCTAAGACAGTAATATCAGCGACATTTGATTTTATTGCATTGATGATAAGAGGAATTGTCTCTAATCCTTGTAAATAAGTGCAATTTGAATTTTTTTGACTGATTTGCTTAGCTAGGGTATCGTAAGTAGTAGATAATTGTCCAATTACTTTCGCTCCACCTAATTGTTGAAATGTTTTAGCATTTACATAAGGGGAATCCTTAAGACAAAGTAGAACATGTTTGGAGTGATAGTAAGGATCACTAAATTGAATGGAAAGTTTTCTCTCATCAGTTGGACTCATTCCTGCAATAATAGCATCAATCGCACCAGAGTCAAGCGCGGAAATGAGACCATCAAAACTAATTTTCTTAATGACAAGAGTATAGCCCAATTCTTTACAAATGGCTTTGGCCATTTGTACGTCATATCCTTCCGCATATCCACCTGATACATTTTCTACAGGATAGTTAGTTTCGGTTTTTGTGGTTTCAAGCCAATTGAATGGGGCATAGTCACACTCAAGACCAACAACAAGTGTCTTTTTTGATTCATCAAATTTTACTTTTTTACAACTGGTTACTGACAGCACCATTAAAAAAAGCAAACAAACATACATTATTTTTTTCATCATAATACCTCCAATAGTGTTATAAAAAACAAAAAAGCGTCAAGACGCTTTTTATTAATCCATTAGAATTGATGAAAACCAACTAGCGCCTCTACTTACGTAGGAGTGTTATAAGTATTTCTTATAACCCCATAAGACATTTATGCCTAAATATCTTATTCGGCGATGATTACCTTTTACATTTTTCATTGCATGCCTGCTCCAAATGCTACTCATTTGCATCGCTACCTCTATTCACTTTTTTGCATTCTAATTATAATCGAATCGATAATGAATGTCAAAATAAATGCTTGGATAAAAAATAGGATGCTATTTGATTATCAATTGGCACTATTTACGGGATAGGTATAAGGGTATGGCTGTGGGTATGGATAGGGTTGAGGATATGGGTATGGATATGGCACAGCTTGTGGATAGTAATATGGTTGAGGTTGACTATATGGTACATAGGTAGTTTGATTGTTACAACAACCATTTCTACCACCTAACCAAAAGGGTGCAGTAATGATGGCTGCCCCAGCTAATATAGGGAGCCACAAACGAGGCTGTTGTTGATAGGGAAAATAATTTCTATACATAATACGACTCCTTCCTTATTATATAATATGAAAGGAGGAAAGAAGTGGTGCTAAATGATTTCTACATATTGATAAATATATTCTTCTAGTGTCAAATTGGACTGATAAATAATGGAAGCAATGTCTACACCAACATAACGAAAATGCCATGGCTCATAAGGGTATCCCGTGATATGCTCTTTTCCTTTAGGATAACGTAAAATAAAACCAAAGCGATGTGCATTTTCTTTTAGAAAATGAAATTCGGCAGTTTGTTCAAAATATTCAGAAAGTCCAGTGCTTAAAGTAGCGATATCAATTGCACAACCTGTTTGATGTTCAGATGCACCAGGTTTAGCCACATAATCAGGATTCTTGGCTTGTTCATATAAATGACTTTGATATGCATATGAGCGATAAGCAGAAAAAATGACAAGTTCTAGCCCTAATGAGGTGGCTTCTGTATATAATTGTTGATACATTTTTTGAGTGGTTTGATCTATTAGCATTACTTCAGATTGACGATGAATTTTAGGCAAAGCGACTTTTTCCAATTGGTTAGGTGTAAAATTCATTTTTAAACGAAAGTAGGGATTTACGAACAAATAATGATCACGAAAGAAAAAACTATTATAGTCACCTTGTTTTAAAAAAGAAGGATAATTCACTAG